>JBBQAX010000083.1:0-14918 GCA_038316905.1 Verrucomicrobiota bacterium
GTGTCGCCGTGCGCGCATAAGCGCCGGGCATGTTGGCCACACAATAATGCGTCACGCCTTCTTCGACATACACGGGATGATCGTGTGTGGTCGGACGCGAAGTTTCGGCGCAACCACCTTGATCGATGGCGATGTCCACAAGAACACTGCCGGGTTTCATGCGACGCAACATTTCGCGGTTGATCAGTCGCGGAGCTTTCGCGCCAGGAACCAAAACCGCACCGATGAGCAAATCGACGTTCGGCAACAGTTCCATCAAATGCGCTTCGCTGGAAAAAAGCGTGTGCGCGGTGTGCAGTGTGATGTCGAGAAAACGCATCCGTTCCAAATCGACTTCGAGAATCGTGACATCCGCGCCCAGACCTTGCGCCATCCGCGCGGCGTTAATGCCAGATGCGCCGCCGCCCAGCACGACAACTTTCCCCGGCAAAACTCCCGGGACACCACCAAGCAAAACGCCACTGCCGCCATTGTGTTTCGCCAGAAAATATCCGCCGACGAGAATCGACATGCGCCCTGCGATTTCGCTCATCGGTTCGAGCAACGGCAAACGACGATTCACTTCAATCGTTTCGTAGGCGATGCCGGTCGCACCAGATTTCAAAAGCCCTTCGGTCAATGTTTTGTCCGCGGCCAAATGCAAATAGGTGAAGAGGATTTGTCCAGGGCGCAGCAACGAAATTTCAGAGGGTTGCGGCTCCTTCACTTTGACAATCATTTCGGCCTGTTGAAAAACTTCCGCGTGCTCTTTCACGATGGTTGTCCCGGCGTTCTGGTAATCAGAATCAGAGTATCCAATACCTGCCCCGGCATTGTGTTCGACCACGACTTTATGTCCGCGCTTGATCAGCTGATAAGCGGCGGAAGGAAGTAGCGCGACGCGATATTCCTGGCCTTTGATTTCTTTCGGAACGCCAATAATCATAATTTTCGATGAAGGTTGTAAGTTGGAAATGCAGAGTCAAGTCGGGAGAACACTCAAGACGCGCAAGAAGAGATCGCGCCCTTCTCGCCAGCGATTCCAGCGTTTCGTTCCACCAGCGATTGCAAGGTGATGGATCCCGCCACGCGCTGTTCAGCATCCATGATTTGCTCGAATTTTCCGCGCACCAATGTTCTTGATGGTTCATCACGCGTTTCCAGTTCCCGTCCTTGCCCGGCGCGAATGGAATTCAAAACATCTTGATAGGAAATACGATCGAGCGGCCGTCCGGGAACGTAAGCGACGTCATCGGCTTTCTTGGACGCCACTTCCAAAAGCAATTTGGTTTGCAGCAAGGGATTCATGACCTTGTGAATGAGCTGGCTCGGCACGCACAACGATTCCGCGATCTGCGCGCTCGTGGGTGGACGGTCTCCGCGAAAAAAATGCTGCGCGATCAACGTCATCAAACGTAACGCAATGAATTCACGACCGCGCTCGTTCACATTTTCAGCTTGCCGCTCCTGAATGTAAGCGCGCCGGTTCTGATACGCGTAGGCGACTTGCGCGCCAAAAAGCACGATCAACCAGGAGAAATAAAGTCCGATGAGAAACACCGGCACGAGGGCGAGTTTTCCGTAAATCTCGCTGTTGCGCATTACCTGCTGACCGAAAAAAGCGACGCTGAAGGCGTTGTTCAATTGCCAAAGGCAACCACCGACGACGCCGCCCACGAACGCTGCGCTCCAAGTGACTTTTGTATTCGGCATCAATTTGTAAAAACCAGCGAACGCCAAAATGACCATGACCATGGGCAATATAGTGTAAACCACAGCAGCCAGGAAAGGCTGACCCGACAGCAATTGCGTCGTCGTCTCAAAGTACGGGCCCACCTTCAAGCCCATCACCAGCAACAACAAAATGGGAGCGAAACAAATCACCGCCCAATATTTTTCGATTCGCGCCAGCCACGTTCTCCCTTGCATCACGCCCCAGATGTCGTTGACGGTCGCTTCAATGGTGCTCAATAGCGAAATCGCAACAAACACCAGCGCAATGATCGCGGCCGCACCGAGTTTTCCGCTGCTGACGTTGTTGATGTAATCACTGATGCTGCGGGCGACACCTTGCCGTCCACTCGCGCCGTCTTCATCCTTCGAGACCAGATCCAATTGCGGCGCGATCTTTGCGACCATCGTGTCGATCACCTGCTGGATCTGTTTCTGACCATCTTCGGTTTTCAGCAGACTCGTTGAGATACTGATGCCGACAGCCAGAAGGGGAACAATCGCGAGCAACGTCGTGTAGGCGAGCGCTGAAGCGCGAACCGGACAGCGATTTCGCCAAAAACTTTTTCCGACCATCACCCAGAAATGGGCAAAGCGATGCAACCACGGCAAATCCTTTTCGCTGAAAAAAGTGATTCGATCTTCATCGAATACGGCTTCTGCCTGCGCCTGGATTCTTCGGAGTCGGGAAAGTATTTTTTCGGGCATAACGACAAACCAAACCTAGCGTTGGAGAACGAAACTTCAATGCCGAATGCGGTTGGCATCTTCGTCCCGTTCGTAAAACAAAACTCGTATCGCCTCGCAAACGTTCGCTAAAACTTCTGCATGAAATTTAATCTGGCGAACAAATGGGTTTTGATCACCGGCGCTTCGAGTGGTTTTGGCGCAGCGGCAGCCCGCGCCTTTGGTGCGGAAGGCGCCAAGCTCTTGCTCGGGGCACGGCGCTTAGATCGGTTGGAAAAAGTGGCGGCTGAAGCACGAAACTCCGGCTCGCCTGCGGCCAACTTTCACGCGCTGGATGTTTCCAAAACCGCCAGCGTGAATGCGTTTGTCGATTGGGCACGGACGCAAATTGGTGAAGCACCACTCGATGTATTGATCAACAACGCCGGGGGCGCGCTCGGAATGGACACCGTCGCCGAAGGAAAAGATGAAGATTGGGAAACAATGTTGCAGACGAATGTGCTCGGTGTGTTGCGCATGACGCGGGCTGCCTTGCCTTTGATGCTTAATAATCCCGGCGGCTCAATCATCAATATCGGATCGTATGCGGCGCATTCTGCTTACGAAGGCGGCGGAGCTTATGGGGCAGCGAAAGCGGGCGAATTGCAGATCACGCGCACCTTGCGTTTGGAATTGAGCGGCACTGGTTTGCGCGTCAGTTCCATTGATCCCGGTCTCGCTGAAACGGAATTTTCCTTGGTGCGTTTCAAAGGTGACGCGGCTCGCGCGCAAAAACCTTATGAAGGTGTCAATCCTTTGACTGCCGAGGATGTGGCGGAAATCTTAGTTTGGGTGGCGAGTCGTCCGGCGCATGTGAACATTGACGAGATGTTGATCAAACCAGTTGACCAGGCGGGGATGCACAAAGTCTTCCGGCGCACTGCATCATCGAAATAGCATTTTCACCAGATGCCCAAGGGTTTGCAGTTGCAGCGTCCACCACGACTGCACGGTCGTACCGCTGAAAACCCAGATCGTGGCGGCGAGCGCGATGTAAGGGCCGTAAGGTAAACGGCTGGACCATTCGCTGCGCTTCGACAAAATTAAAATCACGCCAACCAGCGAACCGATCACGGAGCTTACCATTAAAGAAAAAATCACAGCGGGCCAGCCGAGGAATGCGCCGATTGCCGCCATAAATTTCACATCGCCAAAACCCATTGCTTCGCGCGGCAGGGTAATCTCGCTGGTGATGGCTTCGAAGTAAGAGGTCTGTTCTGTTTCAAATTCTTCGCCGCCAATTTTCAATTTCACCGGCGTCAATCGCACCTCGGTTTCACCGAAGCAGCGGTCGATCATCTCCACTCGCTTTGCTTGAAAAATAATGACGTCCGATTTCCGATAGAACAATTCTTCGTAGGGAATTTCCTGGTCGGGAAGCTTCAAATAAGTCTCCGTAAAAAATATTTTCGATTCGGCAGGCAGTTCGATTTTTTGTCGTCCAAAAAGAAGTTTCCCCCCGCGCAACACTGCGTAGATCAAACCACCACCCACAGCGATCCCCAGAAAACTTTGCACCAACGATTGTGAAACAGTGCTTTCGCGATGCAGTTCAGGAATGAAGAACGAGCAGATGAAGCCGACGACAATTCCGCCAATCGTGATTTCGTCCGGGATGATGAAATGTTCGAGATCGATAAACGTCGCGACGATAAATCCCGCCATGAGCACGGACATCGCCAGGGCCACCAGCGCTGATTGTGATCCGAAGCTGAGCCAGCAACCGAGAAACGCGACGCCCGTCAACAACTCGACGAGAAAATAGCGGATGGAAATCGGCGCGGCGCAGTTCGCACATTTCCCACGCAGATAAAGCCACGTGACGAGTGGGATATTTAGATAAAACGGGATGGAATAGTTACAGTGCGGACAATGCGAGGGCGGACTGACGACGCTTTCGTCGCGAGGCATTCGGTAAATACAAACGTTTAGAAAGCTTCCCACGAGGCAACCGAAAGTGAAGAAGACCAACGACCAAAAATGGAACGGAACGCGCGCCCAGATTTCGGGATCAAACATGGTTGTCATCGTTTTCCGTAAACATTTTCTTCGAGCGCGCGGCGCATGATTTCAATCGGCGCGCCCTTTCCTGACCAAAGTTCCAATGCTTTCGCGCCTTGATAAAGCAACATGCCGATTCCGTTCGCCGTTCGGCAACCTGCTTTTTTGGCGGCGGCGAGCAAGGGCGTTTCGGCTGGACGATAAATCATGTCGTAAACCGCGTTCGCTTTCTTTAGCTGAAATTCGCTTTCGTCGAATGGCAGCGGATCGTTCGCCTTCAATCCAAGCGAGGTAGCGTTCAGTAAAAGGTCCACAGAACTTTTCGGATAACCGACACTCACTTTGATCTTCGGATGTTGGCTTTGAATTTCCTGCGCGATTTCTTCGGCCTTTTGCTGCGTGCGATTGACGAGAAATAAATTGGCGACGCCTTCGGTCGCAAGTTTCAGAGCGGCGACTCGTCCTGCTCCGCCCGCGCCGAGTAACAACACGGAAGCATTCTTCAATTCGACTGACAAATCTTCCCGCAGGGAACGCGTGATCGCATCAGCATCCGTATTGAAACCGTGCGAACGAATTTCAGAAATTTCATCTGCGGGAATTTGCGCCGACGGAACCCACTCTCCAGTTTTGTCCTTCGCTTCAAACCGGATGGTGTTCACCGCTCCCCAGATTTTTGCTGATTCATCCAGAACATCGCACATTTTCAACGCGAGCAACTTGTGGGGAACAGTCAAATTCAGTCCGATGAATTTCATCGCTTTCGCGCCTGCCATTGCAGCGGCCAAATCGTTCGGATGAACTTCAAACGCGAGGTAACGCCAATTCAAATCGAGCGCGGCGATCCCGGCATTTTGCATGGCGGGCGACGCGGAATGTTTAATCGGATGGCCGTAAACCGCGCAGTAACGCGTGGTGGCATCAATGGAATTGGGAATCGAAATTGGCTCCGGCACGCGGACGTTATCGCAAAGCGAAAATCAAAGTTCAAAGTTTAAGTTCATTTTGCGTCGAGTCGGTTCATGGCCTTTCAAAAAGAAAGGAAGCCGGAACATCGTTCCAGCTTCCGTAACGTTCCGATTCAAATGTCGAATGACCGGTTATCTGTGATGTCTATTGGGCCGACCGTGATCATGGTGATACGAATGTTGCGACGGATAGGAATAATATCGCGGCGGCGCATAAATCACGCGGGGGGCTGCGTAACAGCGCGGCGGCGCAACATAAACAGGCGCAGGCGCGCATACGGGGACCCGTTCCACATACACCGGCGCGGGATGGGTGACAATGACACGTTCAGAACGAATAAAGGGAAATCCAAATCCTATATTCAGTTGAACGCCTGCTTGAGATGCAACAACGGTTCCGAACAGAACCACTGATAACAATACGAGTTTTTTCATACGCAGGATCAGACGTGAGGTATTCAGAAACATTTCAACGCATCGCGATTTTTCTACACTTTTGTTTTGAATAGAGAATTTTCCCGACGGTCTATGCGCGGCCTACCGTTCGGTAGGCTCCATCGACGGCGAAGTGAATAGAAGCCATTTCATAAGGTAGCCGCGCTCGCTAGACCGTGGTTTCCGCGTTGAATTTAACCACGCCACGCTCTAGCGAGCGCGGCTACGTGCGCTGGCAAAGCAAGGAATTTTTACTTATGAAATGGCTCCTAGAAAAAAACGGCGCGGATTGCTCCACGCCGTTTGGTTTTTTTGGCGAAACAGATTCGCCGGTAATGGTCTTAGCTTTTGATCGGGACGGTCGCAATCGTTTGCAAAATGCGGCTCGCGATTTTGTAAGGGTCGCCTTGAGAATTCGGGCGGCGATCTTCCAGGTAACCTTTGTAATCGTTGTTCACGAAGCTGTGCGGAACGCGGATCGAGGCGCCGCGATTCGCGATGCCGTAGTTAAATTTATCAATCGATTGCGTTTCGTGCAGACCGGTCAAACGCAAGTGATTATCAGGACCGTAAACGGCGATGTGTTCGTTTTTATATTTGTCGAACGCACACATCAGCGCTTCGAAATACGGTTTGCCGCCGACTTCGCGCAGATGTTTGGTCGAGAAATTCGCGTGCATCCCGGAACCATTCCAATCGAGATCTTTGCCGAGCGGTTTGCAGTGGAAATTCACGTCCACTTCATATTTTTCGCAAAGACGGACGAGGAGATAACGCGCCATCCAGACCTGGTCGGCTGCGCTCTTGGAGCCTTTGCCGAAGATCTGGAATTCCCATTGGCCTTTGGCGACTTCAGCGTTGATGCCTTCGTGGTTGATGCCTGCTTCTAAACAGAGATCAAGGTGGGCATCGACGATTTCGCGGGCGAGGGGGCCGACGTTCTTGTGACCAACGCCGGTGTAGTATTCACCCTGAGGCGGCGGGAATCCACCACCGGACGGGAATCCCAGCGGAACCCCATCTTGATAGAGAAAATATTCCTGTTCGAAACCAAACCAGGCCTCGGGATCGTCCAAAATGGTCGCGCGCGAATTGGTCGGGTGCGGGGTTTTGCCATCGGGCATCATCACTTCGCACATCACCAAAGCGCCATTTTTCCTGGAAGGATCGGGATACACCGCCACCGGTTTGAGCATGCAATCGGAGCTTTTGCCTTCGGCTTGCCGGGTGGAGCTGCCATCGAAACCCCACATCGGAAGTTCTTCCAATTTAGGAAAGTTTTTAAATTCTTTGACTTGGGTTTTGCCGCGAAGGTTCGGAACGGGTTCGTAACCGTCGAGCCAGATATATTCGAGTTTGTATTTTGTCATGTGTCTTGTGGTTTAAAGCGCTCAATTTCTCCACTTCAATTGTGGAAACCAATCGTTTAGCAAAAACCTTGCCGGTTTGTTTGGGTTTTTTTGAAGGATCAAATTTTACGCTCGAGCGCGGGGATTCTACACATTAATTATTTTTTCCAAACCAAAAGATTGGTGCGTTGACCTGTTTATTTTTGACCAGCTTGACTGGATTTATTCATCCAAGGGTGAACAAAACTTTCCAAGCTTCTCTCGCTTCCTATATTGTCGTCGCACGGGTATCGGCAATATGTTGCAAGTTAAAGACACTTTAAGAGCCACGGTAAATCTGACCTTTGATGGTCGCGTGATTAAGGCGTATCACGGGCCTGACGCGCAGACCCGATTCACCAACGAAGTGCGCATCTTGAAACATCTGGAAAGTCGCGGCTGCGGATTCGTTCCCAAATTACTCGAAGCCGACGCCGCTCACGTCCGGATCATCACCACGAATTGTGGAAGCCGCGTCGAACACCTCGATGAACAACGGATTGTGGAATTGTTCGCCGAACTGGAGCCGTTTGGCGTCAAACACGACGACCCCGAAAAACGGAACGTGACCTATCGCCAATCCGATGGCCGTTTCTGCATCATCGATTTCGAATTTGCCACCCTTCTGCCCAACGCTTAGCCATCAACAAAACCAAATGGATAAATCGCCCAAAGCTATCAACAATTTGCAATGGTTTGGCTGGACGGATCGCGGGAAATACCGGCCGAACAACGAAGATTCTTTTCTTGGGCTGCAATTCGACGCCCGCGAAATCCATCACTTGGGCAAGCATGGCGAAGCCACGACTTCCAACGCCGACTTTGTTTTTGCGGTGAGCGACGGAATGGGCGGAGCGCTGGCCGGCGAATACGCCAGCAAAATTGCCGTCGAAAAAATTACAAAACTACTGCCGCCTTCCTTTCACCAATCGGCGCTGGGATTGGATGCAGGTTGCGCTGATGTGTTGACGGAACTTTTCGGCCAGATTCACAAGGCGCTCGCTTATTTGGGGAACAGCTACGAAGAATGCGCGGGGATGCAGGCGACGTTGAGCATGGCCTGGTTCACGCCGGGTTGGATGTTTTTCGGCCATATTGGCGACAGTCGCATTTACTATTTGCCCGCAAGTGGCGGCATGAAACAACTGACGCACGACGACACGCATGTGGGTTGGTTATTTCGCGAAGGAAAAATCAACGAACGCGAAGCGCGGGAACATCCACGGCGCAACATGCTGCAAAAAGCGCTCGGGGGCGGAAATCAATTTGTGGATCCGCAAGTGGGCGCGGTCGGTTACGAACCCGGCGACATGTTTTTGCTCTGCACCGACGGTCTGACGGAAAAAATTTACGACGAGCAATTAGTGGAATTATTGCGCACATCGGAATTTGGGAACGCGGAAGCAAACCCGGCGCAACGTTTGGTCGCCGAGTCATTGAACAAAAATTCCCGTGATAACGCGACGGCGCTGGTTGTGCGGGTGGCTTAGTGGGTGTGATTAAAAGAGGGTGAGAATTTTGGAATTCGATCCTACGGAACGCGGCTGTGTTCGCGGAGAACCAGCCGCAGCGCGTGGCCAAAGAAGCACTCTTGAAACGCTTCACCGCTCTCTCACTGCGAAGCGCTGCGGCTGGTCGCGGACGACACAGCCGCGGTCCTCACCCACTTTTAATCGCACCCTGGCTTAGCGCCTATTTCCGAGGCGAGTGCGGCCGAGTTGGTTTCTCAAACGCGCATACAAGTTTCAACTTCGATGTTCGATGTTCAGTGTTGGATGTTCGATTCTTTCGTTCCAAAAATAATCGCGCCGCCACGATTTCCCGGGGCGGCGCGATGTGCATTTAACTTGAGACAAGTCCGTTTAGCGTTCCGCGTGGTAACCTTCTTCGCCGTGTTCTGCGAGGTCGAGACCTGCGGTTTCAATTTCGTCACTGACGCGCAGGCCAATCGTGAATTTCACGATGAACCCGATCACTGCCGTGGCAACCACACTCCAGACAATGGTTAACAACACCGCTTTGATTTGTTCAACCAGCAAACCTTGTTTCAAACCGGCCACAACTGAGTTCGCTCTTTCATCAGCGAAGATGCCGGTGAGAATTGCGCCGAGAGTTCCGCCAACGCCATGAACGCCGAAGGTGTCCAAAGCGTCATCGTAACCAATCCATTTCTTCAGGTAACTCACCGCGAAAAACGGAATGATGCCGGCGAAAATTCCCATGATGACCGCCGAGTTGGCCGTCACAAAACCAGCGGCGGGCGTGATGACGACGAGACCGGAAACGATTCCTGAGCAGAAACCGAGGACGCTCGGTTTGCCGCGCGTGATCCATTCGGCGACGGCCCAGATGAATCCACCAACGGCCGCGCACAAGGTTGTCGTCGTGAACGCGTTGGCCGCGATGCCGTCAGCACCAAGGGCAGAACCGGCGTTGAAACCATACCAGCCGACCCAGAGCATTCCGGTCCCGACCATACAAAGAACCATGTTGTGCGGCGGCATCGGTTCTTTGCCAAAGCCGCGACGTTTGCCCAAAATCATGCAGAGGATGAGCGCGCTCCAACCCGATGTCATGTGAACCACCGTGCCGCCAGCGAAGTCGATTGCTTTGATGGTTGCGTCGGGATTGAGCGGTCCGCACATCAATCCGGTCGTGGACCAAACCATGTGAGCGAACGGGAAATAAACCACGAACATCCAGAGGGCCACGAACAGCAGCACGGCAGAAAACTTCATCCGTTCTGCAATCGCACCCACGATTAGCGCTGGAGTGATAATCGCGAACGTGAGTTGGAACATCGCCCACATGCTGTCGCTGATCCAATGGTAACCTGCGCCAACTTTGTAGGGATCGACACCATTGAGGAATGCGTTGGCGAAGTTGCCGAGAATCCCTTTGATGCTCTCACCGCCACTGGAGAAAGAAAGGCTGTAGCCGCAAAGCCACCAAAGAATCGTGACCATTCCGGCGATTCCGAGACATTGCGCCAGAACCGACAGCACATTTTTGCGGCGGACCAAGCCGCCGTAAAATAGAGCCAGGCCAGGCAACGTCATAAACAGAACCAAAGCAGTCGAGACCATTTGCCACGCGTTGTGGCCAGGTCCAGGGCCGGGAATCTTGGAAGCGACATCCGGCGTACGTGCGCCGTTGTTCACGTAGGCTTCGAGATCGGCAATTCGTTGTTCGACGGTTGGTTCAGCAGGAGCTGGAGTCGCCGGTTCTTGCGCGCGCAGAGAAAAGCCAGCGAGCAGAGTGGTTAATCCAAGGAGGAGAAATATTTTTTTCATGTGGTTTGGTTTTAATTTTTGGTTGGTGACTTAAACGGCTTGCTCCCCTTTTTCCTCGGTGCGAATGCGAATGGATTGTTCGATGTGCGAGACGAAAATTTTTCCGTCACCGATTTTTCCGGTCTTGGCTGCTTTCAAAATTGCGGCAACCGCGGCATCCACCTGCGCATCGGCAAGCACGACTTCGAGTTTGATTTTGGGGAGGAAATCCACCGTATACTCACTGCCACGATAAATTTCGGTATGACCTTTTTGACGTCCAAATCCTTTGACTTCGATGACCGTCATTCCTTCGATACCAACATCGCTGAGCGCGTCTTTAACCTCCTCCAGCTTGAATGGTTTAATTACAGCTTCGATTTTTTTCATAGTGTGTAAATAAATTCCCGTCGCAGCCCTTTAGCAACGGTGATGCCAAGCAAATTTCAGATTCAAGGAACTGGGGCGAAAGGCCTGATTTCATTGGTCGAAATTCAGGCAGGAGTTTACGAAGAGAAAAAAGACGGCTGCTGCAATTTCGCCACGCTGTTTTTATTTGCGCAGCGTTTGGTGAGAAATTTTGCCGTGATTATCCGTAGATAATCAGGTCGATGTTCTCGGGAAGATTTTTGGCAACTTCAGTCACAACATTGCCCTTGAGAAGTGAAACGAGGCGAGTCCGGTGCGTTGAACCAAGGGTCAGCATATCGATGCCAATTGTCGCCGCGAGATCAAGAATCGTCGTGGCCGGATTGTCACTGACGACGTAAAGAGGAAGGATGGGCACTTCGTGTTCGCGACCCAGTTCCAGCATCATGTCCATGATTTTCGCGGCGTCGGCATCATCCTGCCAACGCGGACGCTCCCCAGTTTGCAATGGGCCAGGAAGAGCGACCGCCAATTCCTTCACGTAAAGAACGTAAAGTGTTCCTTGCCGCAAACGCGCTTCTTCCAACGCAAACCTCAGAACCGGTGTGATACCGCGCGCGGCGACCATGATCGCCTGGCCCGGATTCAGATTCAGTTTAAAATGCGGGACTGTTTCAGGAGCGACTCGCGCAGCCACTTCCTCGGTCACAGTCAACGTGCGAAGTCCCGCCCGCTTTTGCGCGTAGGCTCTTAACGCGAAGCCAGTCCCTAAAACACAAACGGCGAAGAACAACGCGTTGGGTTTGGTTTTCGCAATCGTCAACTCAACCACAAACAACACGACGAAGGTCAATCCCATGATTCCCCGGTTATACCAGGTGAGAGTGAGGTTTTTGTTGAACGTGCAGGAGCCGAGATTGACTGTAATCGCGCCAACGACGCCGATGGCGTAGAGCTCCATCAACGATTCGAGATTATTGGAAAATGCGACGGTCAGTATCGGCAATATTGCGGCGGTGATCAGTGGAAGCCAGGGAACACCGTTCTTGTTGAGTTTCGTGAATTTCTTCGGCATTTCGCCATCGCGAGCGAGCATGTAAACCAAACCGATCAATGCGCCTATGGCCGTGTTCACCGCGCTCAATAGTAAAAGACCAACGACAATGCCAACCGCCACGCCAAAATATTTTCCGAAGACAGGGCCAAACTGAAGTTCGCCGTAGATTTCTGCCATGACGCTCAACATGTCTTCCCACCGCGCGGAGAGCAGCGGCGCGTAATCCAAGGGTAAGGACAACATCGCCCAGCCGAGTAAAAAAGTGCCGAGCACAACCTCCAGCGCCACGGGCCAGATGGCTTTACGGGCAGTTCGCGTCACAACCGGCGTTTCCATGGTCGCGCCCTTGTCCAACTTCATCACGCCCGTGAGATTGGCAATAGCCTCGACTCCGCTGAGCGCCAGGATCATTCCAGTAAAAGCCAGCCAACTTTTACCTAAACCGCTTTGAGGAAACTCGAGGTGAGCCGTTGTGAGATGCGGCACGCTGAACAGGATGATCATCACCACAACGATGATCATGGGGAGGGCCAGCGTTACCGCGATGCTGCCGCTGTGTTTCGGTCCGAAATAATTAAGGAGAACGACGACGAGAACCAGGCCGACCGTCGCTAAACCCACCCATTGCGAGGGCACCCGGAAATATTTCATCGCCGCCCACCCGCTCATTGCTGCGGTAACTGTGAAGTTCGCCACGAGGAGCAACGCGCCCATCACGGCCAGAAAACGACTCTGCTCACGGGCGGATGAATAAACGCCACCACCATCGGGAAAATGTTTGCAAACGATGACGTAATTGTAGGCGACGAGCGCGGTTAAAGCGCAAACCGCCAGAATGATCGGAAGCGCTTCGTAGTGTCCGATGGCGAAACTTGCGCTGAAGGCGAAACCGATGACGTAAGCCTTGCTGGTGCCCCAATCGCCGTAGAGCAATGCGGCCGCGCGTTTCCAGTCGAGATTTCGAGGCCGATGGACGCCAACGCTATCCATGAAGATTCCTTGAACGCCGACGTTGTATTGATCGACACCGTTCTGATCGCTGAGAACGTAAAATCATTTCG
This sequence comes from Verrucomicrobiota bacterium, assembly GCA_038316905.1. Lineage (GTDB taxonomy): Bacteria > Verrucomicrobiota > Verrucomicrobiia > Limisphaerales > CANJXF01 > CANJXF01. Next base: position 12,988 of record JBBQAX010000083.1, read on the forward strand.
CTGTAAATTGGGGTTAAACCTTCGGGCGCGTCAATGGAGAGTAGATAAAAATAAAGGAGCCGGTTTTTTCAAACCGGCTCCGAGAGTTTTACGTTTTGATCTTAGTAGCGGTCGCTTCGTCCACCGCTTTCACGGTCCCGTCCACCACCACCGCCGCCGCCACGGTATCCACCACCCCCACCGCCCCCACCACCACCGCGATAACCGCCACCGCCACCGCCGCCGCCGCCGCCGCCGCCTTCACGACGAGGAGGGCGCTCTTCTTTGGGGCGAGCAATATTGACAGTCAAAGCGCGGCCTTGAAAATCTTTGCCTTGAAACATTTCGACTGCGCCCTGCGCTTCCGCCGGAGAGGCGAATTCGATAAAAGCAAATCCGCGGGATTTGCCAGTGAATTTATCCAACATCAGGTTCACCGAAGTGACCGTTCCAGCCTGCGCGAAGTAATCCTGCAGGTCGTTTTCCATCGTTTGATACGCGAGGTTTCCAACGAATAATCTGTTTTCGCTCATGGTTTGAGTATCGCTCAAAAAACCGTGTTGGAGATTCTGCACCGGCAGGAATCACACTGTCACGACTGACAAGTTGTCTTCTGACACCGACACCGCATTTCTTTTGCTGACGTTGGTTTTTTAGCATACGCAAAAGTGGAGTCAACAGGGATTCCATCAGGAAATTGCTGATTTTTTGCGGCTGCTATTTTAGCTGCTGTTCCAGAAAATCGTAGGCGGTTTTCCGAACTTCATTTGGAAAATCGTGTCCGCAATCCGGATGAACGACGCGCAACTTTTTCTCCGCTCCATGCACCTTGTAAATCGTCCGCGCCGCCTCAACCACCTTATCCACGCTTTGCCATTTGAAATTGCTGTCGCCAATGGGTGCATTCACAAAAAACGCACGAGGCGACAACGCCGCGATCATCTCATGGAAATCGAACGGAATTTCCTCCAACGAATAATCCAGCAACTTCGGCATATAACGAATACTCGTCCAACCTTTGATTTCCCCATTCATGTAATCGAGATACGAATCGAAACCGCAACTCGACACGATCACTTTGATGCGTTGGTCGAAAACCGCTGTATAAATGGAGTTGTGTCCGCCCAAAGAATGACCAATGACACCGACGCCTCCACGTTTAACGAAAGGTAGAGACTCCAGCAGATCAATGGCGCGGATATTGTCCCAGATGGCTTTCATCGTTCCGCTCTCATAGCCAAGCGATTCCAAATCGGGAGCGTAATCTGCCAAATGCGGGTAAGCCGGGGCGATTACCACGAAGCCGCGCTCGGCTAACTCGGCCGCATAGCTGCGGTTTTCCTTGGTGGTTAAACCGACGACGGTTTTGTTTCCTTGGGAATGGGTCGGATGGAGTGCAAGCACCGCGCGAACTTTTGACTTTTTTTGAAGCGCGGTTTTCGGAATCAACAAATACGCCGGCACGCGCGAGTTCGGTTCCGAGGAATAATTGATCAACCGGCGCACGTAGGACCCGCAATCCACTTCTTCGATTACTTCCACATCCAACGGACAACGTTTTTCTTTGCCCGGCAATGGCCCCATGACTTCCTGCATTGATTTGAGAATTTCCGCGCGACGCTTCTCCCAATCGCGTTTCGTTTTGCCCTGAACAACGTCTCCTTTTGCATCATGGAAAAGCAAAAGATTGGTTCGATCCATTCGCGAAGAAACGGTGGGAACCGCATTTGTTTCCGCAGCACTAAGCCTGCAAGAAACCAGCAGAAGGAAAATGAAACAGCGAATCGAGAATAATCCCTGGAACGTTGTGATGCGCTTTGTTTTGATCATGGCTGATTATTCACTAACCCTTAGATCGCTTCCGCGTAAACGCCGGAATCGCGCTCGGGATAACTTTCGTAAATATGCTCGAACAGAGCCGAGCATTTTTGGGCGTAGAGCGACTTATCGAA
>JBBQAX010000084.1:0-14886 GCA_038316905.1 Verrucomicrobiota bacterium
TTATGTTTGCGGCAAAGCGCGTCCAACTTCTTGGCCAGCGCCGGTTCTTTGAGTTGCGGAAATAAAAGTTCTTCGCAGGACGACACCACGCTCACGCCCGCTTTGATAATCGGCTCCAATTGCGGGAAAGCTGTTTTCATCCGCGAAACCGACGTGTGCAAGACGACGTCCGGTTTAGATTTTTTAGCCAATTCAGCAAACGAAGAATAAACGCGCACTTTTTCCAAGCCTTTGATTCCGGTGACTTCGGTCAGAGATTTTCCAATTTTGTTGGGATCGATATCAACGCCGCCGACGATTTGCGCCCACGGTTTGGTCGCCGCGAGTTTCAACGTTTCAATTCCAATGGGGCCAAGTCCGAACTGAGCAATTTTGATTTTCATTTTAATTTCGTGGCGCAAAAGAAACACGGAAATTTGTAGAAATGCAAAAGTCTTTTTGGTCGTGCGATGTAGGGCGGCGTTGCTGAGACCGTCTCAAAACTTCGAGAGTTCCGATGATTGCTCCCTCTCCTCCATCGGATGGAGGAGAGGGCCGGGGAGAGGAGGCGCGTTTTGTTTTAAAATTCCCCTCTCCTCGATCCTCTCCCCATTCGTTCCTCATGGGGAGAGGAAGAAGATCAAAGGTTTGAGACAATCTCTGCTGCGCCGCCTTGATGTCTCGGCGAAGCGGCAGCTTCGCCCTACCGATTCGCCGCGGGATTCACGCGCGCTAAACCCAACCGGGAATTGTTCGCATCGCTTGGCTCATCTGCTTATCCAAGCTCTTGTAATTCGGCTCATTCGATTCGACCAGGTTCCAGTAGCGCGCGGAATGGTTCATCTGAACAGTGTGGCAGAGTTCGTGAATCAAAAGATACCGGACCAATTCCGGCGCGAGGAACAGCAGTTTTCCATTGAGACTGATGGTTTTTCGGCGGGAACAACTTCCCCAGCGCGACCGTTGCAAGCGAACGGCGGCGTTGCAAAAAGGAAGATCGATCTCAGCGCTGACGCGATGGAGCCACGGGATCAACGCCTGTTGTGCTTTGCGCAAAAACCAGCGACGCAACACGCGGCGACAGGCGAGTTCACTTTCGATGTTTCCTGAAATGGTCAGGCGATTTTCAGTTTCTCGAAGAACTACGGAACGGCGTTTTGCGGCGACGTATTCGACCGAAAAATTTTCCGAAAGCGCGATCAACGCGATCATGTTGGGACGCATTTCAATCGGTGGCGGCTGGGGAAGTTTATCGAAGCGAACGCGGACTTGTTCAATCCAGTTTCGTTTGGATTCGAGAATCGCCGGAATTTTGCGCAGATCATAGGAACGCGGGACAATTACTTCGAGGCCACGCTGCACTGACATTCGCAACGAGACATATCTCGCTCGACTGCTCAACCGAACCTGATGTGGAATCGTATCGCTCACGAAGCCGTAGAATATCGCTGATCGCTTCTGCGTAATGAAGCAGGAACTGGTTGGATTGGATTTTCGCCACGTCCCCAGTACTGGTGACTTTCGGGAAAACAAGAGTGGGCTAATCTAACTCCGTTCTTAGTTTAATCGTGTGTGAAAAAGCCGGATTTGTTCTCCGGCTTTTTTGTTGTACCGGAGAGATTGAGAGAACCTTCATCTCGTCTGTTCCAATGCAAACCATCGTAGCCGCGCTCGCCAGAGCGTGGCGTGAGCCTTCAATCAACACCACGCTCTGGCGAGCGCGGCTACGAACGGCTCACTCCGCATTTGACAACAAACCGCGCACTGCGAGAGCATCCGCGCCGATGACCGTTTCGGCCTGGTATTTACTCGCGCTCTCCATTCCAGTTTTGTGGCTGGGCGAAGCTCTCGTAAAACGAATTAAAATTCTTTCGCGCTTCAATATTCCCGCGCCCGTTGCGAGTGGATTATTGATTTCCCTTCTCGTCCTCGCCGCAAATTTAAGCGGAGTTACCTTTAATTTTTCTACCAAAGTGGATGCGAAATGGTGGACGTGGCTGGTCTCGACGGAAATCGATTGGGCGAAATCGCCGCTGGTCAATGTTCATCAACCGTTCCTCGTCGCGTTTTTTACCTGCATCGGTTTGAACGCCAGTTGGAGTATTGCCAAGCGCGGAAGTGTGCAGGTTTTCTTTTTTCTGATTCTGGCTGGCACGCTGGCGGTTGTGCAAAATGTGGTCGGCATTTTGTTGGCAAAAGGTCTGGGAGTTTCACCGTTGCTCGGGTTGGTTTGCGGCAGCGTGGCCATGACCGGCGGACACGGAACCGCACTCGGTTTTTCCGGTCTTTTGGAGAAATCCGGTCTCGAAGGCGCGGGCGTTTTGGGCGTCGCGGCGGCAACCTTCGGTTTGGTCGCAGGCGGATTGATCGGTGGACCCATCGGCGGACGGTTGATTCAAAAGAACAAATTAAAATCCAGCGCGTCGCCCAAAACGCATCTGGAAAATACGGGCGAAAATGAATCCGGGATTTTAAAAGATTTTCGCGCGCTCGCCGGATTTGGGAAAAGTTTTGTCATCCATCTTTTGCTGTTGCTCGCGTGCATCAAGCTCGGCGCGTGGGTGAGTTATTTCATTCAGAAAACCAACATGACATTCCCGGTTTACATGGGAGCGATGATGCTCGGCGTGATTGTGCGCAACGTCGCGGATTTGAGCGGAGGCCGCTGGATCAAAACGGAAATCGTGGACACGCTCGGCTCCGTCGCGCTCGGAATATTTTTGGCGATTGCGATGATGAGTTTGAACTTGATGGAACTTTCCAAAGCGGCTGGGCCAATGTTGGTGATTTTGGCGGTGCAGGTCACGATCATGGCGTTCTTCGCGTGGTTCATCACATTTAAAGTCATGGGCAAAGATTTCGATGCGGCCGTCATGGCAGGCGGGCATTGTGGTTTCGGTTTGGGCGCAACGCCGAACGCCGTGGCGAACATGAAATCGCTCGTGGAAAGGTTTGGCCCCGCCCCGCGCGCTTTCCTCGTCGTGCCGATTGTTGGTGGATTTCTAATTGATTTCTTGAACGCCGTGAACATCACCTTTTTTATCAACCTCGTGAAATGAAAATAAACTTACGCAACTTATTTCTAGCCCTGCTTATCTCAATTACTCCCGCACGCGCCGAATTGGCCACCGGTGAAAATGGTGTTGTCGCCAGCGTCAACGAAATCGCCACGCAAGCAGGAATCAACGCCATGAAAAATGGCGGCAACGCGGTTGATGCGGCCGTTGCGACCGCCCTGACGCTCGGCGTGGTCGATGGTTACAATTCAGGAATTGGTGGCGGTTGTTTTATGTTGATCCGTTTGGCGGACGGGAAATTTCTCGCGATTGACGGACGCGAAATGGCTCCCGCTGCGGCGACGCGCGACATGTTTTTGCGCGACGGAAAAGCAGACACGGATTTGAGCCAGACCGGTCCATTGGCGAGCGGTGTTCCCGGCGCGCTTGCCACCTACGACGCCGCCATTCGCCGCGCTGGAAAATTAACCTTGCGCGAACATCTGTTGAACGCGGCGAAAGTGGCTGAAGACGGATTCGTGTTGAGCCAACGTTACGCAAATACTTTGAAGCGTTCCGCGGATGACTTTGAGAAATTTGAAGGTTCGCGCGCGACTTTTTTCAAAGACGGCAAACCATATCAAGCCGGAGAACTTTTCAAACAACCCGACCTCGCCAAAACTCTTCGCGCCGTGGCGACCAACGGCATCGGCTGGTTTTACGGCGGGCCATTTGGCAAGGCGACTGAAGATTGGATGAAGAAAAACGGCGGCATCATGACCGCTGAGGATTTGAAAAATTATCGCGTCGAATTTCGCGAACCGACGTTCACCAAATATCGCGGACATAAAATTGTCAGCTTTCCGCCACCGAGTTCAGGCGGTGTTCACGTCGCGCAGATTCTCAGCATCGTTGATCAATTTAATTTGAAAAAGTTTGAATCAAATTCGCCGGACATGATTCATCTCGTGACCGAAGCGATGAAACTGGCGTTCGCGGATCGCGCTTATTGGCTCGGCGATCCGGCCTTCGCGAAAGTCCCGCGCGGATTGGTCAGTGAAAAATATGCGAAGTCGCTCGCACGCAAAATTGATTTGAAAAAAGTCACAGAAGTTCCGAATCACGGCACGCCCGAAAAAGCGCACGACGACGTTTTTGGAAAACACACCACGCATTTCTCCACCGCCGACGCCGACGGAATCTGGGTCGCCTGCACCCAAACCGTGAACACCAGTTTCGGTTCCAAAGTGGTGATTCCCGGAACCGGCGTCGTGCTGAACAACGAGATGGACGATTTCTCCGCGCAACCCGGCGTTCGGAACGCATTCGGTTTAATCGGTGCCGAAGCCAACGAAGTCGCACCCGGCAAACGTCCGCTCTCCAGCATGAGTCCGACAATTGTTTTGAAAAATGGACAGCCGATTCTCGCGGTCGGCGCAGCGGGTGGCCCGACGATTATCAACCAAACCGTTTTGAATATTATCAACGTTTTAGATTACGGAATGGACATCGACCAGGCGCTTGCCACGCCGCGTTTTCATCATCAATGGAGCCCGGACGAATTGAAGATCGAGAACGCGGTTGGAGCAGCAACCATTCGTGAGTTAGAAAAGCGCGGGCACAAAATCGACAAGACCGAGGGTATTGGAGTTTCTCAAGCGGTTGGAAGAAATCGAAAAGGCAAAGGCTTTGTCGGCGCGGCAGATCCACGCGTCTCTGGCAAAGCGCAAGCCTGGTAATTCGATAAACACGCCGCAATCGGTTTGTGAATTCTCTTTGGAATCTTTGTGCAAACGCTAGAGTAACGGTCGCTACAACCAAAACCAAATCCGATGCAGAATTCGTATAACTACAAGCAATACGCCATCCTTTATGTGGATGACGAGGAGATGTCGCTGAAGTATTTCACCCGGGCTTTTGAGGATCAGTTTCGCATTCTCACCGCCGTCAACGCCCAGGATGGGATCAAGCTGTTGGAGCAAAACAAAGATGATATTGCGATATTGATGACGGATCAGCGGATGCCTGGCGAAAAAGGCGTATGGCTTTTGGAGAAAGCACGACAGCTTCGTCCGCGCATGATCCGTATTTTGGCGACAGCGTATGCCGACATGGAAGCCGCCATTTCGGCGGTAAACACCGGCGCGATTTACAAATACGTCACCAAACCCTGGGATCCGCCGCAGTTGGAACAGACGTTGAAACGTGGGCTGGAATTTTTCATTACTCAGCAAGAGCGCGATGCTTTGCTTAAAGAAAAAATGTCGGTGCTGCGGAACATGATGATTGCCGAACACATCGTGCGCTTAGGTTTGCTTGCCGCCGGGATGAGTCATCATGTTCGCAATTCGCTTGTCGCGGTTAAAACATTTCTGGATTTGGCCCCCGCAAAAATGGAGGAGGAGAAAAAAGATGCAGAACTTCGCAACCCGGAGTTTTGGAAAGATTATCACCAGAACGTCCAGGCGCAGATCGAGAAGATCAACAACATGTTGAAGGATTTGTGGACTGCGTCTGAAAATTCCGCATTTGCCTTCAGCGACCAGGTGCAGCTCCGCGAGGTTGTTCAAAACGTCCTCGGAAAACTTACGCCTAATTTTGCAGCGAAAAACATTCGGGTGGAGAACAATATTCCAGATTCATTGCCGCCAATGATGGTCGATGGTCTAAAGTTTTCCCGTTTGTTTGAATTGTTGTTCAAAGACGAGATTGTTTCGTTACCCACTGGAAGCAGTATCCAGATTTCCGCAACCTGCCAGAATGGGGAAATCCAAATAAAAGTAAACGACGACGGCCCCGGATTGCCAGCCGAAGCCTTGCAATTGGTTTTTGACCCGTTTGTTTTGCGGACGGATACGCCGACAGAATACGGGATCAATTTGATGGCCTGTTTTTTCATCGTGCATCATCATGGCGGGAGCATTGAGGCGCGTAACGAAGGGAAAGGCACCACCTTTGCTCTACGCCTGCCAATGAACCCGAACCAGGCCCCGGCGACTGCGGAAAACTCAGATTTTTTACAGAAAGTTTTCTTAAATGAAGGGGCGTGGGAAAAATTAATTGCGTCCGAATGAACTTGTGCAACTTTGGACGCTCTTTGTTGAATGCCATTCCCAATGATTGATTGTCTTGGTGTAATATAATTGCGGGGGTAGTGCAAAAATGTACACTCGAGCTAATGGTTTCCACGGAAATGGAGTAATTGATAGACACTTTGTCCTGTTAAAATGTATGAAAACGATACTGGTTCTGGCCCCGCATCCTGAGTTGGCCAATGCAATTCGAGACGCGGTCAGCCCCGCGAACTACAAAATAGTCCATCGTGTCAGTTTCGAGGATGCTGAACCGCTCATGATCCACGGGCTGATGAACGTCTGTATCATTGATGTGGAAATGACTGACATTCAGGGTATTTGGATCATTGAGAAGCTTCGCCAAACCCTGGAAAATTGTCCGATCCTGCTGTTTGCCGGTTCGACAAAATGGGAATGGGAGGAAGAAGCGTACCTCCACGGGGTAGCCCACATCCTGACTAAACCGGTTCGTCCTAAACTGCTGAACACCTTGCTTGACCGACTTTGGACTTCCCCAACCGCACCTCCCGTCCGTGCTGTGCCTCAACGGCATGTGGAAATCGCCAAATCCTCCGACGGGGGGCAAAAAACATTTCAGGCGCTGGAAGTTTTGCGCGATTTCTCCGCCATTCTGACGCATTCCCTGTGCGCTGAAGCGATGCTCAAGCAGTTTTTATTGTTTTTGCGTGAATTGATCGGCGTCAACCGCGCTGCCATTTTTCTACGGCAAACGCCTTCGGCTTTTGGGGAAAAGCTTTCTGGCGACGATGGACGCCGCTTGCGATCTGCGTGCGCGATTGGTTTGTCCGCAGGTTTATTGGAGCACTTTCAACTTTCATTCGACGCTGGGATTGGCGGACATCTTTTTCGTCACGGAAAAATTTTGCGCCGCGGCAGCATGGATGCCGTAAACGACATCGGGATTCAAAAAGAATTCGAATTGCTCGGCGCTGAGGTTGTTATTCCGATTCTTGATCGCGAGACGTTAGTGGGCGTCGCAGCGTTCGATGGCCGTGTCACTGGTGAATCGCTCAGCAACGGTGAGCTGGAACTGATTTTCCATTTGTTGGAAGAAGTCGCTCTAGCGGTGAAGAACATTTCATTGCACGACCAGCTTTCGGCCAACCATGAGATGATGGCGGATATTTTACGCCAACTCAGCAGCGCCTGCGTCGTCGTCAATCGCGATTTAACACTCCTTCACGTCAACAAGATGGCGAGAAAATATTTTGCTGCGGCTGGCAGGCGGAACGCAGAGTTGGAATTCAGTGATTTGCCTCAGGCGCTCGGTGGGAAAGTTTATCAAGTGCTGAAAACGGGTACGGCAATATCCACCTATAAATATAATCCGCCTGAGAGTCCTGAAACGGTTTACCACGTTACCATTGTTCCTTTTCAAGGAGAACATTCCGCGCTGCCTAATTCTGCTTTGCTCATGGTCGAAGATCATACACAAAGCGAACAATTGCAGCATCTGGAGATCGAGGCGGCGAATTTACGGTTGGTCAATACGATGGCCGACCGGCTTGCCCACGAAATCGGCAACGCGATGGTTCCCATCTCGACTCACCAACAGTTGCTGGCAGATAAGTATAAGGATGCTGAATTTCGCGCTTCGCTGGATGTAGCGCTGGCGGATGGCGTCAAACGCGTCGGCCGATTGGTCAATCAAATGCGTTTTCTTGCAAGAGATTCAGTGCCGTCACACGAGTCGTTTCCTTTGGCACCGCTGATCGAAGAAGCTTTCGTTGAGGCGAAAAAGCATCAGACGGTGAAATCCTCTGAGTTAAAATATGACAAGGGAGATCAGCCGATTATTGTTGAAGGTGATCGCGCGGCATTGAAGCACGCGCTTTCCGAAGTGATGTTGAACGCGCTTCAGGCAAACCCTGCGGATGCGCAGATTGGCGTTCGTACCAAGACAACCGTTGAACCCAATGGAAACGGAGGTGGTCACAGCAACGCGAGCCACAGCGGAGTTTCCATTGAGGTGGAGGATAACGGTTCTGGATTCGCTCCTGAGACCGTTCAAAAAGTTCCCGAAGCTTTTTTCACCACTCGGAACGTCGGCCTCGGACTCGGCTTGACCGTTACGCAAAAAATTGTGCAGACACATCACGGAAAGTTAGAAATCGTCAACTCGACCCTGGGAAAACCAGCAGGGTTGGTCCGAATCTCGCTACCATCCGAGGGAATCGTCGCGGGTGCGACAAATGGCGCAAATTAAGCGATCCATAATTGCCCTTGTGAGCCGAGTCGGTTTATGTAGCATCACGTTGTTCCTTGCGACTCGGGTGTAAAAATGGGTTTTTGAGTTGCGTCATGTACGTGCGCATTTAGTTTTTCATGTTCACCGAAACCATTTTAGATCCGGCAAAAACGGAAAAGCCGACGCGGAAACCTACCCTTCTAGTCGTTGACGACGAAGAGGGTCCTCGCCAATCCCTCCGCGTTGTTTTCAAGGATGACTATAACATCCTTTTGGCTGAAAGCGGTCCCAAAGCCATTGAAATAGCGCGGCAAAATCGAATCGATGCGGTTATCTCGGATATTCGCATGGCTGGAATGTCTGGCATTGAACTGCTTGGGAAATTAAAGGCGGTGGATCCCAGCATTGAGGTCATCATGCTGACCGCATACGAGACGATTGAAACCGCGAGGCAGGCGCTTCGCTACGGCGCATGTGATTATCTCAACAAACCATTTGATATAGGCACTATGCGGACGGCCGTGGCGAATGCAGTTGAGCGTCGCAATATTTCCGATGAGATGCGTCTCAACAATATGAAGCTCCTTGAGCTTCAAGGGCAGTTGCAAAATCAAAAGTTGCAGGACGAAATTTCTAAATCGCGTGGAGAAATTTACGCCAGCATCATCCACGACATCAACGGCCCATTGACAATTATTTCGGGATTCATCCAGCTCATCAATCAGCGCATCTCCGACGCTCACCGCGTCGAAGGTGAAGATCTGGAAATGGTGAAAGATCGCTTAAAAAGAATGACGCGGCAGGTGACAAACTGCATCGAGATTTCGCAACGCTACCTCAGCTTCATGCGCCAGCGCTCGAATGAATGTGCCCAGGTTCGGGTCAATCAGGTTTTGAGCGATATTGAAGAACTTTTACGCGCCCATCCCACGACGCAACACCATGAATTGTTTGTCAATATTCTGCCCGAGGATGTCACTCTCCAAATCAACGGAACGGACTTGATTCAGATCCTGTTGAATCTGGCCATCAATGGATTTCAATCATCCGAGTTACCGCATGCCGTCAAAGTTGAAGGAAAACTTTGTTCGGACACTTCCGCGCTTTCAACGATGCGGTCGGGACCGAATGATGCGTTGTTGAATCAGGACGGCTTTAAAAACTTTGGACCAATTCTACGAATTTCCGTTGAGGACACCGGCCCGGGAATACCACCGGAGTTACTCGCCCGGATTTTTGAACCCTATTTCACGACCAAAGCAGAAGGGAAGGGAACGGGTCTGGGATTGTCCATTGTCCACCGCTTGTTGAAATCTGCTGATGGCCTTCTCCATCTCCATTCCGTACTCGGCGAAGGAACCTCGTTTAATCTCTATCTTCCCGCACTGGCCATCCACGAATAATATTGTGTCCTTGCCCCGTTTTTTTTCGGGCGGTGTCTTTTGGATCCTCTGTGTTGTCTTGGCTTTTGCCTTGCGCACTTCCGCCGAGAGCTTGAATTCAGCGGAGGCCAAAGTGGTGGTGGGTTCTCCAGCGGATTGGATCAAGCCGCTGGTGTTTCAACGGTTGCCAAAAGAGCGAAAAGTCGATCCCGCCGAGCCGTGGAGGTCGCTTCTTCAGGAACGCCAAATCCATGCGGAAAAGAAAGAACGCTTTTTTCATACCGCCAGTCAGATATTGACCTCCGCTGGTGTTCAATACGGTTCGGACATTTCAATCTCGTTCGACCCGTCTTACGAATCGCTCACGCTTCATTGGGTAAAAATCTGGCGAAACACCAACGCGTTTGATCGGCTGGATCGCGAGAAGATAAAAATCATCCAACAGGAACGGGAACTGGATCGCCACATTTACGATGGGAGGCAATCCGCCGTTTTGCTTTTGGAAGATGTGCGCGTGGGCGACATCATCGAATACGCCTATACGGTGCATGGCGAAAACCCAGTCTTTGGCGGGAAATTTTTCGATTCAATTTCGATGCAAAGCACCGTCCCGATGGAACGGGTTTTTGCGCGGCTGATCTGGACACTTCCCCAACGCCGATTTTACGTGAAGAACCAGGAGACGGCGGCGAAGCCGATCGTCACTCGCAGCGGCGACGTGATTGAGTTTATCTGGGAAGGAAGAAATGTTCCGGCCATCCGCGAGGAAAGCTCGACGCCCAGTTGGCATCCGACTGAGGGATGGATTCAACTGAGTGAATTTCGCACTTGGGCCGAACTAAATCAGTGGGCGCTCGCGCTGTTTGAAAACAAAGAGCCGCTTTGCGTTGAACTCAAGCAGTTGATCGAAAAATGGAAATGGATTCCGACGCGAGAAGAGCGCGCTCAAAAGGCGCTTCAATTTGTTCAGGATGAAATTCGTTATCTCGGCATCGAGATGGGCGCAAACGGCCACCAGCCTCACGGTGTCAATTCTGTTTTCGCGCGGCGCTTCGGCGATTGCAAAGACAAGACGCTGCTGTTGGTTAACATTCTCCGCGCGTTGGACATCGAGGCGTATCCGGTTTTCGTGGACACACGTTTTCGTCATCGCGTTGAAAATTGGCAGCCGTCCGCCATCATCTTCGATCATGTCATCGCGCAAATCCGAATTGGCGCACAAGTTTATTGGGCGGACGCGACGGCCAATTACCAGCGCGGTCCGTTGTCCGCCCGTTATTTTCCAAATTACGGGCGCGGACTGGTGATTCGTTCCGGAACAACCGCGCTGACGACAATCGAATCAAAGTCGGGATGGCCGCTGGAAACCGTGACGGAAAAATTCACAGTCAGAGGAAAGAACGATCCGGCCAATCTCGAAATTGTGACGGTGGCAGAAGGATTGGAGGCAGAGAGATTCCGAATGCAGTTTGCCACCGTTTCCCGCGGGGAAATTGAGGAGGATTATTTGAAATATTACGCGACTCTTTACCCGAAAATCCGACAGACGCGCGCGTTGGAGTTCAAGGACGATGAAAAGCAAAACCGAATTGAAATAAGGGAGTTTTATTCGATGGAAAACTTTTGGGAAAAATCCGATGAGGACCGGAAGTATTGGTGCAGCTTTGCTCCCTACAGCATTTCAGCATTGGTGAGAAAACCTTTTACGAAAGGCCGCTCTGCTCCTCTGGCCTTGCCATTTCCGAAATCCCAGATCGTCAGAACGGAAATTTCGTTGCCGTCTTCGTGGCCAGTGAGCAACGAAAACAAAACGGTTGCAGGGCAGCATTTTTTCTATCGCCGGAATGTAAACAATTTTGGACGCCGCTGCATCATCGAGCACGAATATCGTTCTCTCACTGAGACTGTTTCAACCAACCAGCTTAATGTTTACTTGCAACAGTTGGATGATGCCTCCGAAAAAATGAGAAACACACTGATCTGGAATTGAAGCTTTTTGTTCCCTCCCCCTGAACAATAGTTTTTGCGTGGCGCATCTCGCGCAATATGATTTGCTGGAATGTCCGAACAAACCGCGACGCAAATCACCTATCGTTATGAACGCTGGCGTGCGTTGAGCGCCGGAATTATTGAAACAGCTCCTGCCACGTTTTTACTTTTGATCGCGGTTCGCTGGTTTGACGCGGACCCAATTTCCAAAGCGGTAATCGCATCCGGGGGAGGGCTCGGCTTGCTGTTATCACCTTGGCTCGTTTCGGCAGTGGCCAATCTTGGGTGGCCCACCTCCAAGGCGGCTTCTCGCCTGGCGGCGCTTGGCGCGGTTAGTTTTTTGACAGCGGCTTTGTTTCCCTTTTTGCCCGTCTTTATAATCGCTTCCGTGCTCGGAATGTCCACGGCCTCCGCTGCAATTCCATTACTCACCCAGATGTATCAGGAGAACTATCCTGAAAAAATCAGAGGTCGGCTCTTCTCTCACTCGTTGATGATCCGAATTGCCACGGCGGCGGTTTTCAGCGACCTCGCGGGACGCGCTTTGACCGGCCGCATAGGTAAGTTTCCTTTATTGTTGCTGGTATTTGCGGCTGCGTTTGCGTTCGCCAGTTTTTGCTTTCACCGTTGTCCCACTCGCACTTTGACCCAGACGAAAGGGACTCACCCATTTCGTGCGTTGCGATTTGTCCGAGAAGATCCGTTGTTTCGACTCACCCTGATTTGCTGGATGTTGATGGGATTTGCCACTCTGATGATGCAGCCATTGCGCGTGGAATACCTGGCCAATCCCAAATACAGCATGGAATTGACTGCGGGCACGATTGCGCTTTTGACGGGCGTAATTCCAAATGTGGCGAGGCTGATCCTAAGTCCAATCTGGGGCTGGCTCTTTGATCACTTGAATTTTTTTATCCTTCGCGTGGTGTTGAATATTGGTTTTGCCATTGGTGTGCTGACTTTTTTTCTCAGCAACGACCTGCGAGGGTTGGTTTGCGGCGCCATCATTTTTGGAATATCCAATGCGGGTGGAGATGTAGCGTGGAGTTTGTGGGTGACAAAGTTCGCACCCGCCGACCGCGTCGCTGATTACATGTCAGTGCATACGTTTTTCACCGGCGTTCGCGGCGTGACGGCACCACTGGTGGCATTCCAACTTATTACAGGAATGTCGTTGCAAACGCTCGGTTGGATCAGCGCAAGTTTGATAATCGGCGCGACGCTTTTGCTTTTGCCGGAAGTGAAATTCGGCCGCTCTGCCCGGCGCGCACCAGCGTTGGTTGAAGAAGTTTCCGAATGAACAGGAAATATCTGGCGTGATGAATCAGTCTTCCGTCCCAGCCTCAGAATTGAACTTTTCCGGCACGAAGTTTTTGAACATGGAAAGACCCTCGCGGACCACTTTCATAGTTTCTTTATCCACGATCTGGTAATAGCGATTTCGCTCCATCAATATATTGTCGAGCGATTCTTCGATGGAATTGAATCCATCAAGGTAGTCTTTGATGCCTCCAAGTGAACGACCGACGTAATATGTGAAAACCAAATACCTTTTCATAAATTGGCTGCTGAAAATGTGCGCTTCTTCTAAGTCGTCTGACTCAGCAGCCATTATGCCGATCGGGATTTCTGCGTGGCGGCAGAGATCGAGGTGACCAGTTGTCTCGCTAATGGACAAATGTCTCGGGGAAAAACTGATCTTCAGGTGGAGGGACAGCCGCAAAAAAGTTGCGCCAAAAGTAAACCGAAATTATGATCACGGGCATCATCCGGCTCGCCTTTCCAAAGGTTGGCCTCTCGGCTGCTGAGCGAGCCGAGAATATTGTATGAAGGCGAAAATTAAAATCTGGCGATTAACTTTGATAACGGCGGCGTCCATTGGTTTATGCCCCGGTGAACTTTCAGCAGACGAGACGAGTGGCGTCGCAAAGTATAAGTCCGGCTCACTTCGCGATTTGACAGAGCTTTCAATCGCCGAGTTGCTGGAAATGCCCGTCGCCCTCGGCACCCGCTCGGATAAACCCCTGTCCCAATCGGCCGCAGCGGTTTCCGTCATCACGCAGGAAGAGATTCGTCGTTCTGGCGCTACGCGGCTGCCGGAGTTGCTGCGACTTGTGCCTGGAATGGAAGTCGCAAAAGTGGATTCACATCAATGGGCCGTCAGCTCCCGTGGATTCAATGACACCTTTGCCAACAAATTGCTCGTCATGATTGACGGCCGCAGTATTTACACCCCCCTGTTCTCCGGCGTGTTTTGGGATGTGCAGGACACAATTTTCGAAGACATCGAACGCATCGAAGTCATCCGCGGTCCCGGTGCAACGCTTTGGGGGGCAAACGCGGTGAATGGCGTGATCAACATTATCACAAAGTCCTCCGCCGATACACAGGGCACTTTGATCACCGCAGGCGGCGGAACCGAGGAACGTGGCTTCAGCAGCATGCGTTATGGAGGAAAGATCAATGATGAGACGTCTTTTCGAATTTACGGCAAATATTTCAACCGAGACGAATCAGCTTTGCCTGGAGGAGGCGATGCTCACGACGCGTGGGAAATGGGGCGAATCGGAATGCGTCTCGATTGGCGACCCGCAGATGAAAATCTTTTTACTCTTCAGGCTGAGGCGTATGACGGACAAGTGGAGCAAACTTATATTCGCACCTCGCCAACCCCTCCTTTCAATTTGTTTCCGAACGACACGACTGACGATGTCGCCGGTGGACATGTCTTGGGGCGCTGGACTCACACAATTTCGGACGACTCCAACTTTTCGATCCAAACATTTTACGATCGCACCATCCGTCGCGCGGCTATCCTGGAAGAAGAGCGCGACACCTTCGACCTGGATTTTCAGCACCAGCTCCAATTAACCGAGCGCAACGCTTTTGTTTGGGGTGCGGGCTACCGTGCGACCAGTGACGATACTCGCAACACGTTCGATATTTCCTTGAATCCAAGTGATAGGACTACACATCTTTTCAGCGCGTTTTTACAGAATGAATTTGCGCTGGTTCCCGATCAGTTATCGCTGACTTTTGGGTCAAAAATTGAGCACAACGATTTCACCGGCTTCGAAATCCAGCCCAGCATTCGGTTACTATGGACGCCTCACGAGAAGCATTCCTTTTGGGCCTCCATTTCACGCGCTGTGCGAACGCCTTCTCGCGCCGAGGATGATGTTCGTTTGAATCAAGGCCCCGGCCCCTTCCCGGGTAGCTTGATTTCAGTATTTGGCGATCGCAGCTTTGATTCTGAA
>JBBQAX010000085.1:0-14881 GCA_038316905.1 Verrucomicrobiota bacterium
TTCCGACCCCTACTTCCACGTCCGTAGCCTTGAGCAGATCAAGAATTACACCACGCCAGGTGTCGGGTTGGGCGATTGTCCGCCCGGCATCAGCACGGGCAACGGCATTCCCTCAGTCAATGCCGGACCGAACTACACCATCCCCAAGCTAACGCCGTTCAAGCTGACGGGCAGCGGATCGGATGCGGAGAGTGTCACTGTTTCATTTTGCTGGGAACAGCTCGACCTCGGACCCGAGCAATCGCTCTCCGCAGGCGACAACGGGGCCAGCCCGCTCTTCCGTTCGTACCGCCCCGTGGACGGCACTTCGGCGCGCATTTTCCCGCGCTTTGCTGAACAAGGAACGAACTCCGATCCGCTCTTCCATGAAATCCTTCCCAGCTTCGCTCGAACAATGGATTTCCGTCTGACGGTCCGTGACCAGGCTGCTTTCGGCGCTTTTGCCACGGACGACATGATCGTAACCGTCAATGCCAGTGCGGGTCCTTTTGCGGTGGTATCGCCAAATTCCACGGCAGACGGGGCATGGGCGGGAGGCGGTAATGAAACTGTAACCTGGTCGGTGAATGGCACTGACGCGGCACCGATCAATTGTGCTTCCGTCCAAATCCTTCTCTCAGTGGACAACGGAGTGACTTATCCCTTCGTATTAAAAGCGAGCGAACCCAATGATGGTTCCGCCCAGGTTGTTGTGCCTTCCGTGGCAGGCGGTTCGAGCCAGTGCCGCGTGATGGTTCGGGCGGAGAACAACATCTTTTTTGATGTCTCCGATCAGGCATTCCAAATTCTTCCAAATGTTGTTCCGTCCTATGACAATCGTGCTAACGCGCTCAATTTTGGGTCCGCTTCTTCTGGAAGCGTGAGTGCTGGAAACGTGAATGCTTCCAGGGAGCCGGGTGAACCGCTGCATAGCAATAGCCTCGACTACACCGGTGGCAGATCAGTCTGGCTCCAGTGGAGTCCAGCGGCCGGAGGAGTCGCGACATTTACCCGAAATGCCAGCAGCGAATTTCTGGGAGTGCGCGCGGTTTACGAGGCCGGTAGTTCGTGGAACGGAATTCAAACTCCGTTTCTAGCCACGGCAATCGGCGCGGAGGCACTGACGTTTAATGCGCTGAAGAACCACGTTTATTACATTGTTTACGACGGATTGAACGAGGACGACTTCGGCTCCTTTCTGCTCGAATACTCGACGGTCGTCGATTCCACACCGCCTACCGTTGCCTTTGCTCCGCTTACAAATAACCAGGTGGTTTTTAATTTCGATCAGCTTGGCGGAACGATTAGCGAAACGGGGACGGTGAAGTTCAGGATCGAAGAGTTGAATGGCGGGGCGAATCGTTACTGGAACGGCAGCTCCTGGATTACAAATGGGAACAGTCCCAGCGTATTTTTGAATGCGAACATCAACGGACTGAATTGGACGGCGACGACGTTGCCGACTCGTGGCCAGATTGATTACCAAGTTTTTATTGTTTACGCCTACGTCACCGATGGAGCGGGGAACACCAATTCCAACACCCTTGTCCTGTCGCGTTCGCCGCTGGATACCACACCGCCGATAGCGACCATCAACATTGCTGACGGCACCGAGTTCACCAGCAATGTCCTTCCGCCCATCGAGGGATTGGCGGGCGATCCTGAAACGGGCGTCGATCTTGTCACGATGTATTTCACGCGGCTCGCGATTGGCGGCGGTTTTGAATATTGGACCGGCAGCGGATGGACGACCAACGCCACGCAAATCACCCTTAATTTCCAGAACGGTTTTATCTGGCAGATGGCAGGCGCTGCCACGCAACCGAGCGGCGGGAATCTTCGCAATGGCAGTTACACAATTGAAGTGATTGCCCGGAACCGCGAAGTGCCGCCCATCACCGGTCCGACTTTGGTAAGCTTCAGTGTCGATTACCATCCTGTTTTCATTTGGACTGGAAGCGTAGGAAGCTCGTGGAACACGCCGCAGAATTGGGATGTCAACGCTGTGCCGCCGCCGGAAGCGATTGTCATCATTAACGGTGGTTCTCCCAACGCGGTCACCCAAGGAGTGATTTCCGTTTACGAGATTGTCCTCAACGGTGGCACCCTGACCAGCGTCGGCATGAACGTGCAGCGGCTCACAATCACGAATACCGCGACGTTATCCGGCGGAACGTTTAATATTCCGGCGGGTGCAAAAAGTGTTTTTCAGTGGGGCGGCGGAACCTTATCGGGTGCCACGGTTAATATTGCATCCGGGGCAGGTTTCACTCTCAGCGGTGATGGGGACCGAATTTTGTCGGATGGGATAATTAACAACGCCGGGGCGGGAACGTGGAGCGGAACGGGCCTGTTCCGGATCCGTGGCGGTGTCATCAACAACAGCGGCACGTTTACGGTGTTGGGCGATGCGACGGTTTTCAATGATACGGGCAACATAACCACCTTCATCAACAGCGGGACATTCCTCAAGGCTGGCGGTGCCCACACCCACATTCTTTACGTCAACGGCGGGATGAGGTTTAACAACAATGGTCTGGTCAGTGTGCAAAGTGGTCTCCTTACTTTAGGTGGTCCTGGTAACAGCACCAACGGCACGTTCAACGTGGCGGCTGGTTCGCGAATTGACTGGACGGGAGGCAACGTTTTCTTAAAAGACAATCTAACTTTCAGTGGCGCTGGAACCAATCGGGTCAATGGCGCGGCGCTCACTTTTAGCGGCAACAGCACGATGAGCGGGGGGAGCATATTTGAGTTAAGTGCAGGAAGTGTGGCTGGCACTAACAGCTTTGCCGGCACGGGAACCTTCCAGTGGAACGGGGGAAGCCTCTTCGGAAACTTGAGCTTGGCGACGGGCGTGAGTTTCGCTCTGAGCGGCGCCGCTGACCGGATTTTGGACGGTGGTGTAATCAACACGGCTGGTTCGGGAACATGGAGTGAGGCAGGGTTGCTGCGGGTTCGTGGAGGCGTGATCAACAACACCGGCACATTCACCGTGTTGGGAGATGCAGTTGTTTTAAATGACACAGGAATCCCGACTACATTTATTAACAACGGAACCTTTCTCAAGGCGGGCGGCATTCACACTCACATTCTTCCCGTCAACGGCGGGATGGTATTTAACAACCATGGTTTGGTTAGTGTGCAAAGCGGTCTCCTGACTCTGGGTGGTTCTGGTAACAGCACCAACGACACGTTCAACGTGGCGGGCGGTTCGCGGATTGATTGGACGGGAGGCAACGTCTTCTTAAAAGGCAACATGAATTTCACCGGTGCGGGAACCAATCGGGTCAATGGCGCGGCGCTCACTTTTAGCGGCAACAGCACGATGAGCGGGGGGACTATTTTCGAGATGACAAGCGGCAGTTTGGCGGGCACCAACAGCATCGCTGGGGCGGGAACATTTAATTGGAACGGGGGCAGTGTCAGCGCCAACCTGAATCTCGCAGCGGGCGTGAATTTCACCCTCAGCGGCGGGGCAGACCGGATTTTGAATGGTGGAGTAATCAACACTGCTGGTCTGGGGACGTGGAGTGAGGCGGGTCTGTTAAAGGTTCGTGGAGGCGAGATCAACAACACCGGCACGTTCACCGTGTTGGGCGATGCAATGGTCTTAAATGATACAGGTAATCCAACCACGTTCATTAACAGCGGGACATTTCTCAAAGCCGGAGGAACGAATACTTACTTCAGCCCTGTCAACGGAGGAATGGCGTTTAACAATAATGGTGTGATCAGCGTGCAGAGTGGTCTCTTGACTTTGGGCGTCGGTGGCACCGGCACTAACGGCACGTTCAACGTGGCGGGCAATTCTCGGATTGAATGGACCGCTGGCAACGTCTTCTTGAAAGGTGATTTAAATTTTAGCGGCGCGGGAATTACGCGGGTGAGCGGGGGGATATTCACTTTCGTTGGCGCCAACAGCACGATGAGCGATGGAACTATTTTCGAAATGACGGGCGGCAGCTTGGCAGGAACCAACAGCATCACCGGGACAGGAACATTTAATTGGAGCGGGGGCAGCATTCTCGCGAACTTGAGTCTCGCGTCAGGCGTGAGTTTCACTCTCAGCGGTGAGGCTAATCGGACTTTGGATGGTGGAGTGATCAACATGGCTGGTGCGGGAATATGGAGTGGATCGGGACTGCTGAAGGTTCGCGGAGGCGTGATCAATAACAGCGGCACGTTCACGGTGCTGGGCGATGCGTCGGTTTTCAATGAAACGGGCGGCGTGACGACGTTCATCAACAGCGGGACATTCCTCAAAGCGGGCGCGGGGACGACCACTTTCAATGCGGTCAATGGCGGGATGCCTTTTACTAACAACGGCACAATGGATCTCCGTTTCGGCGTCCTCTCCTTTGGCTCGGGTTACACGTCTGCTCCCACAAATCAATTCAAGGTGGCGATCGGCGGCACATCCCCAGGCACACAATTTGGCCAGCTCCAACGCGGTGGACCGGTGGTGTTCAATGGCACCCTCGAAGTGTCTTTGACCAACGGATTCGTTCCAACGAACGGGAACGCTTTCGTCCTGGTCACCTACACCTCGCGCTCCGGTCAGTTCGCCAGCGCCGTTCTCCCGGCATTGCCGTCCGATGTAAAATGGAGTCTCAATTACGGAGCCACTTCGCTTACGTTATCGGTCGTTCGCCCGCATCTTGCCTCGTTGCCGGTCCGGCTGGCCAACGGCCATTTTCAGTTCACACTATCCGGCGAGCCAGCCACCCGCGCCATCATCGACGCCAGCGAAAATCTGATTTTGTGGCAACCAATTCAAACCAACGAGCCGTTCACCGGGAGCTTTCAATTTGAAGATCAAGACGCGGCAAATTATACGAATCGTTTCTATCGCCCGCGCATTGATCCGTGATGGATCGCAATGGATTCGTGCTAAAAAAATCTTAACGCAAGGTATTAGATCCGTTTGATTCGTCGGCGTTCGCGCCAGAACTCAATGACGGCAGGCAGGATTGAGAGGAAAATAATCACCAGAACAACGAGCGAGAAATTCTTCCGCACGATTGGGAAGTTGCCGAAAAAATATCCCGCCGGGAGCAAGAGGCCGATCCACAGAATTGCACCGCTCACGTTGAACATCATGAAACGCGAGTAGAGCATTTTGCCAATGCCCGCCACGAATGGAGCGAAGGTGCGAATGATCGGCACAAAGCGCGCGATGATAATCGTCTTGCCACCGTAACGTTCATAGAAGTCGTGGGTCCGTTTGACGTGTTCGGCTTTGACGAGGCGCGGGAATTTTTTCTGAAGTTTTTCGCCGCTAAAATAACCGATCCAATAATTGAGGGAGTCGCCGAGAATAGCGGCCACAATCAAGGAGACGAACACGATCCAGAAATTTAGTCCGTTCTCTCGCGCCGCCAACGCACCCACCGCGAACAACAACGAATCGCCGGGCAGAAACGGCGTCACCACCAGACCCGTTTCGCAGAAAATGATGAGAAAAAGAATGACGTAAAGCCACGGGCCAAATTGCGCGACGAGGCCATCGAGGTGTTTGTCCAGATGCAGAACGATGTCCAAAAATGATTTTATCCAATCCATGCGGGCGGGAAAATAGGGGGCGATCCCAAGTCAGGAAAGCTGAAATTTGCGGAACTCACAAAGCTAGGTTGCGGTATGAGCCCAGCTTTCCTGCGAGGTGTTGAGATAATTCTCGATTTGATCGGTGACGGTGGATTCGTTGTATTTCGTCAACACTTCGATTTGAGCCGTTTCGGCCATTTGACCGCGCAAGGCTGGCTGGCGTTGGAGGTCTTGAATTCGCGCTGCGAGTTCCGCCGCATTTCCCGGCGAATAGGTAAACGCATTTTCTCCATGGCGAAATAACTCGTTGGAACCGCCTGCGCGCGAGGCAATGACTGGCAATCCGCACGCCATTGCTTCGAGAGGCGTCACGGGAAATGGCTCGTTCCATTCTGGCGTGTAAAGCAAGGCATCGTGTTTGCGGTAAACCGACGGCATGTCCTGCACCAGATTCGAGACGTTGAGAAATTCGACAGGCAACTGATGCCGCACCACGAACGAGCGCAACTCCGCGATGTAATTGGATTCGCCACGCCCATAAATACTGAGCGTCGCGTTGAGCTTGATCGCACGGACTTGTCGCAATGCTTCCAAAGCCGTCATCACCCCGCTGTCTTTATCAAGTTTCTCCACGATCAAAAATTTCGTCATTGGCGACGACGCAGGTTTGATCTCGCCGATGAATTGTTGGGTTTGAATGCCGGGATAAATGACTTCCGCGTGCGAAACAACAAATCCAACTTGCTCGGTCAGTTGCTTAAGCGCATGGCTGCAAAAATAAATCCGGTCGAAACGAAATGATGGAATGGAGTTTGGTTCAACCGCTGCAATTGCTTTGGCGTGGCCGAAGAGCATCGGAAGACGTTCGTAACCTTTCCGCATTCTCGTCGGAGCAGTCGAATCAAGTCGCCCGCGTTCGCCACTCATTTCCAAAGCGGTGCGCGTGGAAGAATCGAGAAAGGGCAGGGAAGGCGCATTCCAGAAACGGAGCCACGGATCTTCGCGAATCCCGGCGGACAGCCAATGATCCGCAACATCGTAAACGGTCGGGAGCTTCAGATTGCGCAATGTAAAAATCAGCGACTTGGAAATCCCGTGCAGGCTGAACACGTGGATTACGTCCGGTTGCAAACGTTGCACAGTTTCCGCAACCACGTCGTGATTGTGAACCTCGAGACTTTTCATCTCGTTAAACTTAGTCAGATGCGGATGCCCAAAAACTCCGTTGAGCTGCAATCGTCGTTCGACGAAACCATCGCGTTGTTCGGAGCGCATTCCGTGCGTTGAAGTCAGCACATGCATCTGGTGCCCGCGCAGGCGCAGCGCTTCAGTCACAGCGGCGCAACGGTTATCGAAAGTTCCGGCGTGATGCGGCGGATAAAGATTGGTTAAAACCAGAATTTTCACGGCGAACGGACATTAAAGACTCAATTGTTTTTGGCGAGAAGGATTCATATCGCACACCGATTTCTCAATTGGCCCTGGCGAGTTGAAGCGATCAACCGGTCAGCTCATTGCTCCTCAAGCTGTTTAAACACTTCAAAATATATCCAATGCCCGAAGTCGTTTGGATGATTGATGTTGTTGCCTAATAAATCTTCCGGCTTCTTTTTCGATTCAATGGCCAGCCAGTTTCGGTAAATGTCAGCGAAGGCGCACTGTTTCTGGCGTGCAATTTCCTCAGTCGCGACTGCGTAGGCTTCCATGTTATGTGAGCCATAATGCCATTTCGGATTCGGCGGGAACGTCGAGTAAAGAATGATTTCCGCACTGGTTTCTTTGCGAATGCGATCAATCATCACCGCGAGATTGTTGGTGAACGTTTCGAGCGGCGTTCCAAACCCGCCGATGTTGTGATCGTTCATGCCGAAGCCAATGAGGACAAGATCGGGTTTCTGGTTGAGAACTTTTTCCTGCAAACGCACCAAACCTTCCGCCGTGCGGTCGCCGCCGGTTGCGCCATTGATCGCTTCGATTTTTGCGCGTGGATATTTCTCCTGAAGCGAATCGGCCCAACGTTGCCAAAAAATCAATTTCGGTTCGGTGGCATCGCCGCCTGCGGTAATGCTGTCGCCGAACGCGATAATTGTCACATTGTCACCGCGTCGAAGTTTTGCTCGAGTCTTCGCAAGAAGTTCAACTTGCGACGCTTGTTTCGGCCAGTCCGCTTTGCTCCGCGTTGTGTAATCAACGAACACAAAAAACTTTCCGTTGCCGAATCCGGGAAACTTTGAGTGATCAAAGTCTTCGACGTTGTAAAGCATGTTGCTGCGAAAATCAGCGATGCGTGAGTTTTCGGTGCGACGAATTTCCTGTCGTTGGTGATCAATGACAAAATCCCGCCCTTCCTCGTAACGAATCGTTTGAGGGAGATTTTTCAAATAGGTGCTGCGCACTTCAATTGCTCCATCGCTCATCGGAACAAAAGCCAGGCGTGCCGGTTCTTCACCAATCAACACCACTGATTCGCCAGACTGAAACGATTTTTGAGCGAGAGTTTCAACGCTGGAACAGCCGTTTAAAAACGGAATCGCGGAGGCGACGCCGAGCAGGAAAACAGTTGAAAAAGTGATGAAATATTTTCGTTTGACGAATTTCATTTGTAAGGAACTTTAGCGGCTGTCCCTTAAAGGAGGAACAGGGAATCACTATTTATTACACCAATTATTACACTAATGATGTATCGAGCTTTTATTTTATCCACCGCGCTTCTTTTTACTTTCATCACTTCAACCCAAGGCCAATCATTTTTAAAACCGATCCCCAGGGCCGTTTCGGTTGAAAAGCCATTTCAGTTCGTCATCACCGGCGCGTCCAACGGACCCACGGTAGTGGAGGTCACCACCAATCTCCAAACGTGGACTGCTTTCCAGACGAATGTTGCTGGCATTGCGAATGTCACGGTGACGGATTGGAATTCTCACAATCATCCCGCGCGCTTTTATCGCGTTCGCACTTTGTCCGCCAACGTGGTTGTGCCGACGAATCAAACGCCGACAAATCTCGGCGACCTCGCCCAACTGAACAACTCCGTCTTCATGGCGGGCGAAGGGTTGAACGCGTTGCAATTTGCACCCAACGGAAAACTCGGTTTCATCGCGTGGCGAGGACAAGATTTAATATATCGCGAGCGCATCAATGGATCGTGGACAGAGAATGTGATTGGCCGTTTTGGTGGGTTGTACGTTCCTGGCACTCGCGAAGAATACCGATTTCAACCACATGCAGCGTTGCTTTTTGATTCTCAATCGCGCGCCCACATTTTGCGTCTGAATGGTTCCAGTGTTGCCCATCATGTTCAACAAAGTGGCGGTGGCTTCGCGGACGATTCTGCAATTTCTCTCAACGGGATTGGTTCTTCGTTCAGTTTGTTCACGGCAGCAATTGGGCCGAACGACAAATTACATCTTGCGTTGGTTGGATCGGGATCTTCTCCGACAATCAAATATGGATCGAACAAAGGCGGTTCGTGGAATTGGCAATCCGTGGCGAACGTCAGCGGAAATCCACGCGGCTTTCTACAGCAATCCTACGCGCCGCGCTGGTTCTCCATGGCAATTGATTCCCAGAATAAAGCGCACCTGACCTACTGTCCGCAATTTGTAATGGGCCAGTTTGGAGGATATTTGCGTCCTTACAGCGAGCTTCATTACGCAACCGATCGTGATGGAAATTGGACGACGCTAAAAATCGCGGGAGTTGCCGATGGCTCGGGTGACGCCGGCGCGGGTGCGAGCATTGCGATCGGCCCGGATAACCAACCTGCGATCGCGAGTTGGCACAACGAACGCGCTCCGACGGGATCGTCACAAGAAAATTTTTTGAACTATCATCGCCGCGCCAGCAACGGCAACTGGACCACGCAACGCGTGAACGGGAATTCCGCAGGCTATCAAGCGGGAGATGGACCGAAGGGCGGTGGTTTTGCGCCACACCTCAGATTCGATTCGCAAGGGCGTCCGAACATCGCGTTCTGCGACGACGCGGCGCAGCACTTCTCCGTCGCAGGACAAAACGAATACGCCGGAAATTTGCGGCACACTTATTTGAATGGATCGCACTGGGTTTTCAAAACGGTCTATCAACAGTCCAACGCATTAAATGGCCAGATCGTTTATCCAGCGATGGCGATTGCTGGGTCGGAAATGGTTTTTGTGGGAATTAAACGAGGCACCACTTGGATCGATTCGCGCACGGCAGTTTCGACTTACAATTGGTTCTACGTGCAGAGCGCGTTGCCGTGATGTTTATCTGCTACGGAATCTCGATGTGAGCCTTGAGACGTTCTTTGAGAACTTCCTGCAAATTGGAATTCATGAACTGGTAATCATCGTCGATGTGGAGGCAGATGAGCTTCTTACCGTCAAGCGCGTCCGAAAATTTATCGCGCAACCGTTCATCATGGCGTTTCTCCATCGTAAAAATCAGGTCTGCCCAACCGATGTGTCCTTCGTTAACGCGAATACGCGCATTCTGCTCCGTCCCGGCAGAACGAACTGTGTAGCCTTGAAAACCATCATACATTTTTTCCGCAGTCAAACTGCGCCAACGGTTCTGACTGCAAACAAAGAGAATTTTCATTGGTTCACTCATGCTTGGAAGATTGTCCGGAGGCCCAGCGCACGGAACTCGCCACCAATACATCCATGCCAGAGGTTTGCTCTGGATGCGGACTGGAAACTAGCACGCGTCCTTTCCCAAAATTCCCACGCACCAGAGCGGGCGAGTTAATCATCACACCTTCGGGCGTTCCGTTCTTGGCCAACTCTGTTCGGAAAAACGCAATCGGTTCATACGCCGGGATTCCAGTTTTGTCATCGGGCTGGATGATGGGGCCATTCGCGTAAAGCACTTCGCTTTTTCCAGAAGGCAAACTCGTAAGCTTTTCGCCTTTTGATGTCATATCCATTTCGACATTCCCTTTGCCACGCATCCATTTCGGCGAAACCGTTTTTGCATTCAAAACACCGATGCCCCAATCGAAACCGGAACAAGCCAGATACGCGCCCGCGCAGATTCCGATATAACCCCCACCGTTGCGAACGAATCGGCGAACCTCTTCACGCCCGTTTTCGCCGAGCGACGCTGCTTGTTTGCTGCCGCTTCCGCCTGTGAAAATCACCACGTCGAAATTCGTCAGGATGCCGTTGGCAATGTCTTTCCCGGTGAGATGCGTCACTTTAATGTCGTCGGTTTGCTCCAACAACTCTGTGACGCGCGGAACGCCTTTGCCCGCAGAACCGGCGTCTTTGAAAAGTCCCACGCGAATGGGTTTATTGTGCGCGCATCCGACGAGTTGAATCGCGAAGGCAGCGACGGCGATAAGGCTAAACAGATTTCTTGGCATCGGCGGATAGTAACGAAGCCAGATGCGCAAACAACTTTTTCCAATCGAGAAGGACCACCTTAGGTGTGATTAAAAGCGGGTGAGAATTTTGGATTTCAATCCTACGGACCGCGGCTGTGTTCGCGGAGAACCAGCCGCAGCGCGTTGCCAAAGAAGCACACTTGAAATGCTTCACCGCTCTCACTGTGAAGCGCTGCGGCTGGTCGCGGACGACACAGCCGCGATCCTCTCCCACTTTTAATCACACCCGGTCATCTTTCGTCGCTTCGAAATCGCGCTCTTGATGTTGAGGCCACCGGAAATCGTGTTAGGATTCCCGCCTTGTGGATTCAAAGAATAGATTAGCGATTGACCAACTTACTTCGAACACCAGTTTGGCGGAACGCCTCAAAGCCGCCGCAGAATTGCTCGAAGCCGTGGCCAAAGATCGCTCCTTGCTGGTCGGGGTTTCGGAGGAAGAACGAACTCGTTTACTCCAGGCCGCCGGACAAGTCTCGCGACCTGATGCGGTGGATCGCCGCCGATTGCGCAAAGCCCAGCTTCGCAAACGCGACGCCGAAAAAGTGCAACGCGACCAAATTGTTTTGAATCAAACTGGCATTCGCGTGTTGCGAAAAAAGCCGGTGTTCACCACGCCCAATATTTATCCGCCACTCGAATTCGCGCAGCAGGAAATCAAAGGCGACCCCGATTTCCGAGAAGTGGTCGAGCCGCAGAATTGTTATATCTGCAAAAAGGATTATTCGACGATTCACCATTTCTACGACCAGCTTTGCCCTTCGTGCGCGGAGCTAAATTTCCGCAAACGTGGCGAACTCGCGGATCTGCGCGGACGAGTCGCGTTGCTCACCGGCGGTCGAGTGAAAATTGGTTATCAAGCGGGAATAAAACTTCTCCGAGCCGGAGCGCAATTGATCGTCACTACCCGTTTCCCTCGCGATTCCGCCGCGCGTTATGCCAAGGAGCCGGACTTTGAACAATGGCGCGATCGTTTGGAAATTTTCGGATTGGATCTGCGTCACACGCCGAGCGTGGAAGCGTTTTGCCGTCATTTGATCGCGACGCGAAACCGGTTGGATTTCATCATCAACAACGCCTGCCAAACCGTGCGTCGTCCGCCAGATTTCTATGAACACATGATGGCGGATGAGACGGCGGCCTTGCACCAAATGCCGGAGGAAGCGCGTCGTTTGCTCGGCGCTTACGAGGGTTTGCGCGGCTATCACATGTTGCCGGAAGGCGAGGCGAAACCTGCGTTCGGAGTTCCGCCTTCAGGCGGCGCAGTGACCGAACCGCCTGACGGCGGGACTCCCAGCCTTCGCCTCTCGGCGATAGCGGGATTGACTCACGCTGCAGAATTGTCGCAAGTGCCATTGTTGCCCGACGAACTTTCTGCGCAAAAAGATTTATTCCCGCAGGGACGTCTCGACCAGGATTTGCAACAAGTCGATCTGCGCGACCGGAATTCGTGGCGCTTGATGATGGATGAAGTTCCCGCCGTGGAATTGCTGGAGGTGCATCTGATCAACGCCGTTGCTCCGTTCATTCTGAATGCGCGACTCAAATCGTTGATGTTGCGCTCGCCCGAACGCGACAAACATATCGTCAATGTCTCCGCCGTGGAAGGACAATTTTATCGGCCAAACAAAACGACGCGCCATCCGCACACGAACATGGCCAAGGCCGCGCTCAATATGATGACGCGCACGGCGGCGGCGGATTATCACGCAGATGGAATTCACATGAATGCGGTCGATACCGGTTGGGTGACAGACGAAGATCCCGTGCAAATTGCCGAGCGAAAAACGCAGGAGCATCGGTTTCATCCGCCACTCGATATTGTGGATGGCGCGGCACGAATCGTTGACCCGATTATTGCGGGCATCAATTCCGGCGAACACATCTGGGGAAAATTCTTAAAAGATTACAAACCGACGGATTGGTGAGCGTTTGCTGATAGACGAATAGAATCTCCCACTTGGATGCGACCGGAACGAATTACCTGCGCGAGAACTCCCTGCTTATTTTCCTCCATCAGAGCGCGAAGGCCGACGCAAAGCGCATCCATTTTAGAGCAGGGGAGACGCGCTTCGTAAAAAAGGAGAATCGCCTCGCCGATTTGGATTTCCTGATTGAGCAACGAAATCAGATTTACGTCACTCGTTTCAATATTGGCGCGCACGGCTCCAGGTTCCAGTCTTTCCAAACCCAACGCGGCTGCGTGTTCTGAAATCTGTTCGCGTTCCATCAAGCTCACATGGCGTTTACTAAGCCCACCGCTGCGACTGCGCCTCGCGAAATAACGCGGGTTGCCAACAATTCCTTTCCCGGCCTCGACTACGATGGCCGCGATGTTTTGAAACACCTCTCCGCTTTTCAACGGATGTAAATGGAGCGACGCCACGCGGCCCAGCAAAGGAGGATTCGTCTCGTTCATCGCTATGAAAATATAAATAGCTTGATGAAAATTACAGAACGAACTCGCGCCGTTACTATTTTGAGTGTGATTTTCGGCCCGCGCTACATAACCAAAAGGGCCGCTTTCGAAAAAGCGGCCCAAGCAAAATATTGAAATTGCTTCCCGAGCTTCAGGAATTAACCGTTTTATATTTTCCGAGGAAAAACACGCTGCCGAATCCAAATAATGCAAGCGCCAGAGTAGAGCCGCCATCCGGCACCGATGTAGTGCCAGTGCAATCCGATTTTGTAATCGTATTGTGGTCCAAGGTAACCGCGGCAATTCGTGCCAGCGCGCTGCCGTCCAGAGTCGCACCGGTTTGCAGCGCAATGGATTGATCCGCCAGGATGTTCCCCACAAAGTCAGTGTACGTTCCGATTGTAGCTGAACTGCTGACTTGCCAGAAAACATCGCAGGAATCGCCGCCAATCATCGTTATCGAACTGTAAGATGCGGTGATGAGATCGGACGTGGCCTGAAATATCCAGACGGGATCCGTTTCGCCGTTCGCGTCGAGCGTCAGATTTCCAATCAGGTTGGCAGTCGCCGCATGCCCGAAGCTATAGACGCCAGGGAACAGGGTTTTTCCGCCGAGCTGATTGTCCACCACGCCGAAGTCCACATCGAATGATCGCCCCGCAGCGTCGTTATACGCGGTGGTCAGATCGTTCTGGGCTGTCGTCAGCAAGGCGGGATTATTTATCGAACCCGCAGGACCAGCGGAATCTACCGAATAGATTGTCCCGTTGAGCAGTTGACCCGTCGTTAGTCCAATCGCAGCTCCGGTGGCTCGCCTTTCACTACCAACTGCTGGACGGGCGCACTGGCATTGCCATTGCGACGCCTGAGGGTGGGCCGATTTTTCTCATCTCCGGGATCAGCAAAGTCGGCACGAACGTGATGATCACGATCAACTCCCTGACCGGATACAACTACCAGGTTCAATCCTCTCCCTCGCTCGCTTCCAACTCCTTCACAAATGTCGGCAGTGTTCAGAGCGGCACAACGGGAACAACGTTGACGTTCACCAATGTGAATGCCACGGGCAGCGCGCGTTTTTATCGCTTTCGGGTTTCAACCGCGCCGTAGCTTGCTTCCGGCTTCAATTGGAACATTGAATTGAAGTGAACCCTTTAAACCCTTTACGCGGTTGAGATGCCGTCGCAGGACGGTTCCAGCATGGAAGTTTTTGGGAAGATTTCTACTAACATCTCAAAAAGCAACCAGCGCTTTTTTCTGAGAGGAATTGAAGGGAAAAGAAAACGCGGAGCGGGGAAATTATTTCCGCACTCCGCGTTACGTATGAGTTTGAAGCGGGTAATTATTTCCTCCGGCGTGCTCCAGTAACCACGAGAACCACAGCAGATCCGAGGAACAAAGCCACCGTAGTGGGCTCGGGCACGGGTTGAAAAGCGATGGCGTCCAGCGCAAGCACCGACCCGCCGACGCTAGTTACAGTGCCGGTCGCCGGATCAATCGTGGCAAGAAATGTTGGCGGCGGAGAACCCGGTGCCGAGTTCAAACCATAGAGAACCCCATTTTCGTCGAAA
>JBBQAX010000086.1:0-14789 GCA_038316905.1 Verrucomicrobiota bacterium
GTATTGGAATTATCGGCGTGAAGAAGCATTCCCTTTTAGATTTTATGCCGCGCCATTTGCCAGATGATATGCACGCCGTGAATCACCGCCAAAGTGATCAGTCCAATTCCAGAAAAGTGTTCCAGTTTCAGCAATGTTTTATCCGTGAACTTTCTGTGTCCGCGTGAGACGGCGTAGCTCAAACCCAGAAACCAGAAACCAGCGCCGAGGGATGTTCCGAATATGCAAAAAAATTTCGTCGGCCCGCCCGGTTGAACCCAGTCGCGCGAGATGAAATTTGCCGCAATAATCATCCAAAGCATCAGGACGCCAGGATTGCCGATCACACGCACGAACCCGATCATGAACGCCGAATGGGGATGCAATTTTTCTTCAATGCGCTCTTCAATCTTGCTGCTGGCTTTGATCGTCTTCGCTTTGAGAAATTTCACGCCGAGATAAAGCAGGAAAACGAAGCTCGTTAATTCCATCACGGCTTTGATCAGCCGATTTCCAAAAAAAGAGGCGAAGCCGGTGAATGCAATCGTGCAATAAATCAGGTCCGCCACTACGGCGCCGAGCGCGATGAGCGCGGCCCAAATGAAACCGCGCCGCGCGCCTTCATTGATGATGGTGAGATTGATCGGTCCAACTGGAATCGACAAAAGCACCCCACTGAGAAATCCAGTCAGCGCTGCGAGCGCATTGGGGTGCAGTTCAAACATGGTTCAGACTGGGGTGGAAGGAAGGTGTTCTTCTTCTTCGTTATCTTCGTCTTCAATGTCGTTGCGCATCTTCCTTGAAATGCGCGGGCGAATGAATCCGTAGAGGAGATAGGCCGTAAAAAGCAACGGGAGAATGAAATGCAAAATTTTATCCCAAAGAATAATGAAGGCGCCGATTAGTAACACCGCGATGAGCATTTTGGGGAAAGATCGCTTTGCGCGGAAATCCAGTTTCTTGAACGTCGGATATTTCACCTGGCTTACCATCATCAAAGAAAGAAAAACCATGAGAACAGGCAAGACATAGCGCCAGCTTCCCGTGGAGAAATTTTTATCTTCGAGCCAGATCAAAAATAACGTGAGGGAGGCGACCATTCCCGCCGCCGCCGGAATCGGGAAGCCCAGAAACTCTGTGCCACCACCCCCCGCGCCTCCAGGCATCGTGGCGAGACAATTGAATCGCGCCAACCGAAACGCTCCGCAGATTAAGTAGATCGACGCGATGAACCATCCAAATTGCGGGTGGTTGACAAAGACGCCATCCAGCACGATGCGATGCACCAAGAAGGCTGGAGCTGCGCCGAAAGAAATGATGTCGGCCAAAGAATCGAATTCCCGCCCAAAAGGACTTTCGGATCCCCCCATGCGCGCGACACGTCCATCGAGCAAATCGAAAATACAGGCGAGCAAAATCAGGAAAAGGGCGTGGCGAATATGCATGGTGAAATCCGCTCGCATCGGATCAGCCTCCACGATTTTTGTCATCGCGAGGAAACCGCAAAAAAGATTCCCGGCCGTCATCAGGTTCGGCAGAAAATAAATCTTCAATTTGTCCTGGGAGGGAACCGGTGATTGAGGAGCAGGGGAGGCCATGAGTTTAATCCTTGGAAGCAACAATTGTTTCGCCCCCGACAACTTTGTCACCGATTTTCGCGCGAACCGTATAATTCAGCGGAAGGTAAACGTCCACGCGTGAACCAAATTGAATGAGGCTGATGCGTTCCCCTGCGGCAACGTCGTCATTGACAGCCACCCACGGAATTATTCTTCGAGCAATCAATCCGGCAATGAGGCGAATGCCGATTTTATCCGAGACATTTGCAGGCGCGAAACCGATCAAAACGTTTTCATTTTGCGTGGCGGAATCGGTTCGCATCGCGTTCACAAACAAACCGGAGGTGTGTTTAAGAAAGGCGACTTTACTCGCAATCGGCGCCTGTTGAACGTGAACATTGAAGACGTTCAGGAAGATGGAAATCCGTTTGCATTTCCCACCCATAAATTCGTTCTCGGAAGTTTCGTCGATCACATCGACAGTCCCGTGCGCGGGCGAGACGACGAGGTTTTCGCCGGGTGGCACATTGGGAGTCGGATCGCGGAAGAAATACAAAGTGAAAAGCGTGAACAGAATCCAGAGCACGACGAGAACGGAAGCGAGTGCAACGACGATTCCCCCCAGGAATTTTGCGATAAATGCAGCCGCGAGAATTGCTGCCAGCAGGATGAAGGACGCGATGATGAGTTTGAAGGCTGCTTGTGATGCTTTTCCCGTATGTTTCATTTTTTTCCAGATTAAGGTTCACCCACCCAACTTCAAAGGCAAACTTATGATCGTCTCCTTCACCCTGAAAGTTGCGTCGTTCAACGGACTAGCCAAGTCTGGCAACACCTCATGTCCCGAGGCGATTGATCGCGGAGCGAAGTTTTTTCTCGATGGATTTTTGGCGCTCGGGCGCTGTGATTTTGCTACCGTCCTCTTCCGCAACGTAAAAGCTGTCAATGGCCGCGCCCTTTTCCGTGAAGATTTTCGCCACGTAAATATCCAGATCCAAATCGTTTAAGACCTGCGAAATCGCGTAGAGCAATCCCAGTTTGTCTTCGGCTTCCACTTGAATGATGGTGCGCGTCACAGAACTCTCGTTATCGAAATGCACCGTGGTGGCCATTCGTTCGCCTTCGAAAAATCTGTAGGGCGAACTGCTGCTTTTTTCGCGGCGAATTAGATCATACAAGTCGATTTCTTCTCCGGTTAAAATCTGATTGAGCAGCTTTTCGAACTTCTCGCGCTCTTCGCGTTTTGCCATCAAACCCGTTTCGGCATCGGTGACGAAAAACGTATCCAGGATGATCCCGTCACCGCGCGTGATGATTTCCGCGCTCAGAATATTCAGGTTCGCTGCCGTTAATGAGCCGGTAATTTTGCTGAACAAACCAGTGCGATCCCAAGTGCAAACGTGAACGGTGGTGTAGCCACGGTCTGGTTCGTTATGCCAGGTGATAACGGGTGAAAGAGCTTCTTCATTTTCCGACAGTTGCAATTGCATGAAGCGATGCGCCTGGGTCAGGTCCGCGAGGATTTCATGCGCATTATTGATCTGAAAATAACGCGAAGGAAGATTTGAAAAATGCGCGTTCAGTTCTTCGTGGCTGAAGCTTGGAGGCATGAGTCGCTGCACTTCGTCGGACAAAAGCCCGCGCTGCGTTTCTTCGGCGCGGAAAAACTCTGTCTCTCCGACGAGCACTTTGCGGGCTTTTTGAAAAAGCGTCCAAAGCAGCGTGTCCTTGAATCCATTCCAAAGCTGGTCGCTGGTGCCCATGGAATCCGCGAAAGTATGCAGAGTCAGAAGCGTAAGGTTTTCCGCTGTTTGGATTTGCCGCGCGAAGTTGTGAATAACGGTGGGGTCATCCAGATCGAAGCGCTGGGAAATTTTCGCCATCGTCAAATGATGTTCGATTAACAGGCTAAGCGTGTGCGCCGTCGCCCCGTCGAGTCCAAGGCGTCGGGCGACGCGCAAGGCGAGTTGACTGCCCACTTCTTCGTGTTTGCCCGATCGCGCTGCCTTACCTGAATCATGAAGCAGCAATGCGAGATAGAGAACAAAGGGGCGTTCCACGCTCTGGAAAATCTCAGCGTAAGTCTGGAAGGGAGCAGCCTTGGCATCCCAGACCTGATCGAGTTTCTCGATGCAAATGAGGGTGTGCTCATCCGCGGTGTATTGATGATAAAATTCGTGTTGAACGAGGCAGGTAAGGCGCCCGAACTCCGGCAGGAATTTTCCAAGAAACCCGACTTCATGCATGGTTCGGAGAATCGGCGCGACGTTGCCGCGTTGATCGAGAATTTCCAGGAACGTTTCCCGCACATGCTCGTCGCTCAGGAAGGAATTATTGACCAGTGGAAGATTGTTGCGAATGAGTTGCGCCAGGTCGGGATGAAGTTTCAGTCCACGTTGTTGTGCGTAAAGAAAAACGCGCATCAGACGTTTCGGTCGGTCCCGGAAAACATATTTTGTGAGCGGATGAATTTCTCCGTTCAACACTTTGAATCCATCAATGACTTGCTGGCGGATCCGGTCAGTTTGCGTTTGCAACATGCGACGCAAGGACGGGATGACACGTGGCTGTGGCAATAGTGCCAGACGTTGTTCCACGGTGCGTGTGATCAGATCGATGTTGCGCGAGTGCGTGTAGAAATCCCGCATGAAATCTTCAATTCGCTGGCTGGCGGATCGGTCCCGATAATCCAGGTTTGTTGCGATGGAAGGTTGGATGCTTTTCGTCAGGACATCGATGGCCCGGCCCAAGTGGTAATGAACTTCATTGCGCACGCGGAGAAGAAAATCGTAAGCCGCCTCGAATTGTTTCCGTTCGCTTTCGCTGATCATTTCTTTTTGCTCCAGCTCACTCAACGAGCGAGTCTGGTATTTAAAGAAAGTCATCCAGATCAGATTCTGATAATCGCGCAAACCGCCGCACCCATTTTTAATGTTCGGCTCCTGCATCAAGGCAGAATTCCCGAACTTGGCCCGACGCGCCGCCTGGTCGGCAATTCGCGCAGCGATGTATTCGTCTTCATGACCGACGACACATTTAGCCAGAACGGTTTTCTGGAATTTCTGAAAAAGCTCTTCACTGCCCGTGATCAATCGCGCTTCAATGAGCGACGTTTTGGATTGCATATCGGCATTAGCAATCTTCACGCAATCGTCGATGCTACGGACGGAATGCCCGACTTTCAGCCCAACATCCCAAAGTGTGTAGAGCAATCCATCGGTCAGAGCCGTCAGGCTGGGGTGGATCTTTCCGCGCGAAATCATTTCGCCGCCGTGCAAAAACATGATGTCGATGTCGCTGTACGGATTGAGCTCAGCGCGTCCATATCCTCCCAGTGCAACCAGTGCCAACGGCGGGATCTTTGCCTTTGAGTCCTGGGGTGAAACATTTTTGACCGCCTCCAAAATGTAGCGAAGCGAAACGTCGAGGATGGCAGAACGGGCCTGACAAATTTCGCGTCCTCCCACGCCCGAACGATGGAGAATTTTCAGCCGGTGTGTCTCAACTTTGAGGAAATTCTTGTAACGCACTAATTCTTCCGAAGGCTTGCGACCTTCCGGCAGAATTAATCTCCCAGCGGCATTGGTTTCGATTTTCTCAAGTAAGGTCGGCACGATGAGCGCGAAGTTAGCGGTTAGGAGAATTTGAGGCAAGCAACGGCGGACGAGCGTAGTCGCGCTCGCGGGAGCGTGGCGTAGCAAAACGACTACTCCACGCTCTGGCGAGCGCGGCTACAAAAACGTCACGACGTTTTACTTCGGTTCTTGTCGATGATGGCGATGATAATAAGAACAAAGGCGAACAATCGCACAAGATAGATGTAAGGACGGAATTCAGCCGTTGGATCCGTTAGCGCCAGTAGCACCCGTTCTCCTGCAAAAACCCAGAAGGCAACGGCAAAGATCGCGAACAGTCGGTCAGAGGTTTTTTTCCAAAAGCGCAGAAAAAAAAGCCCGGCGGCCAGATAGCCAATGGTCAATGCGCCTGCAAGAAATTGGTTTAGCATAGGTTATTGAGTGTCCCAGATCATTCCGTACAACAACAGAATCACAGCCATTAAACTCAGGGAATTGCGGTAAACGGAGAGGTCGACAGTTCGCGGCAAAACGGCCAGATCGACAAATAGAAAAACGTTGTTGGCAGCAAGACAGATGAAACACGCGCTGCTCCAGAACAGCAGCCGAACGCGAGTTTGTTTATATTTCCGGAGCAAAAGCGCGGCGCAAATAAAGCTGGCCAGTGCGCACAGAAAATAGACGAGTTCAGGCATTGGGTCTGTCCTTTCGGAGTTTGAAGGCGTCAGCAAAACTTTGGACGCTATCGGTTGGTTGACGATAAATCAGCTCGATGATTTTGATGCGTCGCTCCTTATAGGTAAGAGCAAGAAGGCGGACGGCATTGGCCAATTTTTCGGAACGTGGGAAGTATTGATAGATCTGATTCGGCTTCTCCGCAGCTAAACCCCTGTCGGAAAATTCGCGAAGCCTCGCAAGGATCGAGGCCGGACTGCTTTGTATCTGGGCAAAAACTGTTTCGACCGTCCATTCTGTTTCCGGGCGACTACTCAACAGCAATAGCACTTCGATCTGTTCCATCGAGGCGATGTGCTCGGAAATAAATTCCAGGACTTCATTTGGAATACCAGTTTCGGTCACTGAAATTAGTATGGAAGTGAATGGGCGAAGTGGCGACCAGAAATTTGGTTTTGGCGAAATTTCAGGGTTTCGCCCATTCCCGCGCAACCTTGTCGAAGGTTCGGTTTTGACTACAGTAACTTTGCATGGCGACCAACCTTGATCCCGATGCAGCGCTGATGCTTCGCGTCAAGCGCGGGGATGTCCACGCCTTCGAAGAACTCGTGGAGAAATACAAGCAACCCGTGATCAATGTCATCACTCGCACGTTGCGTGACCAGACCGAGGCGGAGGATTTGGCTCAGAACGTTTTCGTGCAGGTTTTTAAATCGGCGCATCGCTATCAGGTGACCGCGAAGTTTTCTACATGGCTTTTCACGATTGCGCGAAATCTTTGCCTGAACGAAATTCGCCGACGCTCCCGGCATCCCGCCGACTCGTTGGAGACCTCTCAAGGCGGCAATGAGGATTTGCCCGCGCGGCAGTTCGAGGATGTGAATACTTTTTCCCCTCGTGAGAATGTGTTGCAAGGCGAGTTGGAGCAAAAAGTTCAAGCTGCGCTCAATGAGTTGCCCGAAAAGCAACGAACTGCCATGGCGCTCTGCCGCCAGGACGAACTGTCTTACGAGGATATCTCGGAAGTCCTCGAATGTTCTCTCTCCGCGACGAAGTCGTTGATTCACCGCGCACGCGAGACATTGAAGGAAAAACTAAAACCTTACCTGCGAACTGGCGCTTGGAAGGACGGGGAAAATTAAAAGCAACTTTGTGGAAAAACCGGGTTTACACAGAAGGAGAATATGAGCGAAAACGAGTTCCAAAATCTAATGGAAGTGAGTTGGCGCAGACCATTGACCTCGCAGGAGGAGCGCACACTGAAGAATTTCTTGACCGCTCATCCTGCTGCGAGAGTTATCTGGGAGGAAGATTTGGCGCTGAATCGAATGGTCGCCAGATTGCCTGACGCACCTGTCTCCACAAATTTCACCGCGCAAGTTTTGCAGGCAGTGGCACGAGAGACTGCGAGAGAAGTGCGTCAAAAGCCCGGGATTATTTCCTGGTTGAAACGGAACTGGATTCCCCGGATTGCAATCGCGGGCTTATTTATCTGCGCAGGTCTTGTCTCGGTTCAGGAATATCGTGCCGTAAAGCGGGCGCAACTCGCGCGGGATGTGGCGGCGGTGTCCAGTGCCGCAACTTTTCCCCAAGGTTGGCTCGAAGATTTCGATGCCATCAACCGATTGAGCCAGCCCCCCGTGGACAACGAGCTTTTGGCTGCGTTGGAATAGTTCCATGCGTCATCGTCCTGACATCCGTAAATTCGCCAACTGCTTCTTTTGCGGATTAGTTTCGGTGCAGCTCATCATAGCAGTCCCGGTGGTTGCCCAGGAGAAGTCAACCGGGTCGCTTGCCACTCCGCCCGCCTTGCCTGTGGCTCAATCCCCGATTGAATATTTTAGAGAGTTGCTCGTTCTGCCTGCGACGGAACGGGAGCGCTTGATTAACACTCGCAGCGAAGGACAGAAAACGATCCTGCGGGCCAAGGTAAAAGAATACGAATCCATGACGGCGGAAGAACGTGAGCTGCGCCTCGCGGTCACAGAGTTGCGTTGGTTTCTCGTTCCGCTGATGAGAACTGCGCCAGAAAATCGAGTCGAACGGCTCAATAGAATTCCGGAGGATAAACGTGCCCTCGTCGAAGATCGTTTGCAGCGTTGGGACAAATTAGGCAGCGACGCGCAAAGCGAATTTCTGGAAAGCGAAATGACCGTCAATTATTTCCTGCGTCTTCAGGCCAGCACTCCTGAAGAACAAACCAATTTATTGCAGACGGTTTCCAGCGAAGAACGCAAGAAGCTCGAAAGCGAACTGGAGCGATGGAGAGCATTGCCCTCAGAAGATCGCGACCGCATGAACGAACGTTTCCAGGAGTTCTTTGAGTTAAGCCCAGCAGAAAAGGAAAAGACCTTAAGCACATTGTCTAAAGCCGAGCGTGGGCAAATGGAAAAAACTTTAGCAAATTTTCAGAGTTTGTCCGTTGAGCAGCGGCGGCATTGCATCAGGTCCTTTGACAAACTTGCGGGTATGAACGCCAGTGAACGAATTCAATTTCTGCGAAAAGCGGAGGCGTGGGAAAAGATGTCGCCTAGTGACCGGAGCGCGTGGCGTGAGTTGGTCCGCAAGCTTCCGCAAATGCCGCCATTGCCGCCAGGAATGAACCAGTCTCCACCCCCGCTGCCGACACCGTCCCGCAGGTAACCACTGAATCGAGGCTTGGCAGGTCCGTAGATTTTTTTACAATGCGCCGGTGATTGGTTTACTCAGGTTTATTGGTTTGTTAAATGCGGCCATTTGGTTAGGCGCAGCCATCTCCTTTACCTTCGCGCTCGGGCCTGCCTTTTTTTCCGAGGAAATGAAGGCGCTTTTTCGGCAGCATTACTACAACGGCGCAGCCGCCCAAATTGTTATGAAACGGTATTTTATACTGCTCTATTGCTGCGCAGGAATTGCTCTGCTTCATTTATGTCTGGAAAAACTTTACTCCGGCAAAACCTTCGAGCGTTTGACATCCGTCGCGTTGGCCCTCGCAATTTCACTCAGCCTTTTAGGTGGCATCTGGTTGCAACCGAAACTCCGTGAGTTGCATTTAAGGAAATACAACGCGCGTTCGTCCCTTGAAGTTCGTAGCCAAGCTGACCGTTCGTTCAAAACCTGGCACGGCGTTTCTCAGACGATAAACCTGTTTGTTATTGGCGGGTTACTCATCTACTTCTGGCGCTCCTCTGGCCCCGCAAATACCACGCGTTTCGTTAGCGCTAACAAATTCAAGGGTTGACAAATATTGCTTACTGTTGACCTTGTTCTAGTAATTTACGCCCCATATTCGGGCAATTTTTAAAAAGGAATGTATGATTTCAAATGAACGTCCGTCACCTTACGGCAATCGTCCTTACAGCGGAGGCTACAGTTCGGGTCCACCAAAACCGCGCGTTGACGAAGACACTTTAAAGACTGACAAGGTACAGATTGAGCGGAAGACGTTTATTTTTACGTTGAAAGAAAATCCACGCGGACGATTCCTGCGTATCACGGAAGATGTTAACGGTCGCCGGGATAACGTCATTATTCCTGCAACTGGTTTGGAAGAATTTAAGAAGATTCTGGACGATATGGTTAAAGCCAGTGCCGAGATTCCGCCGAAAGCACCGCCGCAGCCTTTAACTTAGGCGGTCTTCTTTGCGCGTTTAATCAGCTTTTTTACCTTCAGTTTCGGAGCGTCTCCCCACAGGGCTTCGAGATCATATTTTTCGCGCACATCTGCTCGCATGATGTGAACAATTACGTCAAAAAAATCGAGCACTTGCCACGAAGTTTGCATATTCCCATCGATCGCGCGCGGACGCAGACCATGATCATCGCGCAGTGTGTCGGTGATCTCGTTCCTGATTGCGCGCAGGTGGGGTTCGCTCGATCCCGTGGCAATCACAAAATAATCGGTGACCGAAGAAATCTTCGATACATCGAGCACAACAATGTTTTCCGCCTTTTTGTTTTCCGCCAAATCGCGACAGAGCGACGCCAACTGTTTAGAATCCATTTGCGGGAAAATAGCCCAGTTGCTTCAAAGATAAAGCCGATTGTTGCGAATCGACTCCGCTACGGCAGCTGGCAAGAGATGTTCAATTGACAAACCGTTTTTGACTCGCTCCCTGATCTGCGATGATGAAACTCCCAGCGGAAAACCGGATAAATTTCTACCAACGAAAGGTTGGGGAATTTGCGTTTTGGCCTCGCCGGGACGGGGAATGATTAGAAACTCGACGAGCTTCGCAAGCTCGTTCGCCTCACGCCATTTCGGTAATTGCCCAACGTGATCCGCGCCGATCAAGTAAAACAATTTGGCATGCGGAAAACGGTTTGCGTAATCACGCACAGTATCGATCGTATAGGACACTCCCCCCCGGTTGACCTCTTGTTCATCGACTTGCGTCTGCGTATTCCCAGCGAGTGCCAGACGCAGCATTTGCATTCGATGTGCTGCTGGCGTGGGCTGTGCGCCGGGTTTGAATGGCGATTGCGCTGCTGGAATAAAAAAAATTTTATCGAGATTCAGTTCTTCGCGCGCCGCTTGCGCCACGAGCAAGTGTCCGAGGTGAACCGGATCAAATGAACCGCCGTATAAACCAATTCGTTCCATTTTAGAATCCACGTAGCCGCGCTCGCCAGAGCGTGGCATTGTTAAACATACGAACACAACGCTCTGGCAAGCGCGGCGACGGCTAGCAACAACGATTCACGCTGCCGCTGTTGAATTTCCGTTCGGTTTCCTGCATGTAAATATTTTCCAACGATTTTTTATCCGCGCCAGCGTCGCAATGAGTTTCGTCGCAACACGGATTTATTTCAGCCACGATTTGCGCGCGTTCCACCGCCGCTTCCCCGCTGAGTTCTTTGCCCAACGCAACAGTCAACGCAATGACGGCGACAACATTCGTCGGTTTCGCTTCGGCAATCGCGTAATCCGGCAGCCAAACCGGTTCGCTTTCGTGCAGCGTGGCGAGACGTTTTCGCGCCAGAAGCAGAATCCATTCACGCAAGCTAAGCGCCACAATCAAGATCACCATTGCCAGGAAAATTCCCGTCACGACCGCATCCAGCAACAAGTTGAATCGCATCGTGCGATTGCCGCGAACGGCTTTTTCAGCTTTTTCCAGCAGCGCGGAATCCGCCAACGGTTTAGCGTCAATGACGGCTTGTTGTAGTTCGGGTAACTTTGTTTGCAAACCTTTCGCGGCGGACAAAAATCCGATGCGCGGGTCGGCGTGAAAAATTTTCTGCACGCTGGCGGTTCCGGTGACGGCGAGCAGCCAGATGAGCGGGACAAGCGTGACCAGCGCGAAGGCTGGATGTTTCTTGCGAGCGCTTTTCTCGGACGGCTTCAACGCCATTTTCAGAATGACGGTTGTCGCCAGACAAAGCGCGATTGCCGCAAGCAGTTGGTTGGCAATTCCAAACAACGGCCATAAAGAATTAATTCCGCCGAGTGGATCGCGAACGCCTTGGATTAAAAAATATCCCCACGCGCTCACGATCGCGATGCTCGCGAACCAATTCGCGCTCGCTCTCTTTGTGTCGCCGAGCGGTTTCCAGATGTGGCCGAGCAAATCCTGCAACAGGTAACGGCCCACGCGCGTCCCGGCGTCGATAGTCGTCAAAATAAAAAGCGCCTCGAACATGATCGCGAAGTGATACCAAAGATCGAGGCCGCGTCCGCCGACCACGTTGGAGAAAATGTGCGCCATTCCAACCGCGAGAGTTGATGCGCCACCCGTGCGACCGAATAAACTTTTCTCGCCAAGATCAGTGGCAAGGGTGTCCATCTGTTGGGTGGTAACGGGAAAGCCCAGCGCGGTAACTTTCGCCACGGTTTCCACGGGATCACCTTTGATATTGATGCTGAAATAAACTCCCGGATCGAGCGTGCAAGCGGCGATTAGCGCCATGATGGCCACGAGCGATTCCAGACACATCGCGCCATAGCCAACGGTGCGGGAATAACTTTCACGCGTAATAATTTTTGGCGTTGTCCCACTCGCGATCAAGGTGTGGAAACCAGAAATCGCGCCGCACGCAATCGTGATGAAACAAAAGGGAAATAATTTTCCCGCGACCACGGGGCCTGAGCCATCGACGAACTGGCTGATCGCGGGCATTTCCAATTTTGGCAGCACGAGAAAAATTCCAATCGCGAGCGCGGCGATGGTTCCAAGTTTCATGAACGTGCTCAGATAATCGCGCGGCGCGAGGAGCAGCCAGACCGGAAGGACGCTTGCCGCCAATCCGTAAACGATGATCGACCACGCCAGCGGCAGCGCGCCGATGGTGAACATTTTCGAGAGACTCGGAACTTCGTGGAAAAACTTTCCACCCCACACCGCGAGCAATAGCAAAAC
Organism: Verrucomicrobiota bacterium; assembly: GCA_038316905.1. Taxonomy (GTDB): domain Bacteria; phylum Verrucomicrobiota; class Verrucomicrobiia; order Limisphaerales; family CANJXF01; genus CANJXF01. The sequence goes on from JBBQAX010000086.1 coordinate 12,127, forward strand.
GACTCCGATGGCGGAGGCTTCCATAACTTTTCCGACGCGCCAGAATCGCAAGTAACCGCCCATGAACATTGCGATCGGAATGGTTGCAGCAACGGTGAAAATTCCCCACGGACTTTCGGCAAGCGCTTTCACGACGACGAGCGCGAGCACTGCTAGAAGAATGACCATGATGGCAAGAATCGCCAGCATCGCGACGTAACCGGCGGGATTGTTCAATTCTTCTTTGACCATTTGGCCGAGCGATTTTCCGTTGCGCCGCATCGAGCAAAAGAGAATGACGAAATCCTGCACCGCGCCACCGAGCACCACGCCAATCAAAATCCAAAGTGTTCCGGGGAGATAACCGAATTGCGCGGCGAGCACCGGGCCAACGAGCGGGCCGGGACCGGAAATCGCGGCGAAGTGATGGCCGAAGACGATCCATTTATTTGTTCTAACGAAATCTTTGCCGTCGTCGTGAACTTCGCAGGGCGTGGCGCGGCGATCATCCAGCGTCAGGATTCGCGCAGCAATCCATTTGGAATAAAAACGATAACCAATTGCGTAAGTGCAAAGTGCAGCGGTGAGAATGTAAATGGAGTTGAGTTGCTCACCGCGTTTGAAGGCGAGAACGGCGTAAGCCCAAGCGCCGAGCGCGGCGATCACGAACCAGAGAATCAGCGCAAAAAGTTTTTTCATCAGGCTGGCAAATCATACGAATGGAGTTTTCGGATTCAATCTTTAAGCCGTAGCCGCGCTCGCCAGAGCGGGGCGTCGGCAATGGAAAGCTACACCACGCTCTGGCGAGCGCGGCTACGAGAATGGTTGCTCCGTCGTTTTTCGTTTGTTACATCATGGCGACCCATGAAAAATTCATCGGCGGAAAAACCGGACATTCACAGCGAAAGTTTTTTGCACACCTTGATGCGGCGGCAATTGAAATTGTCGGTCACTTGCGCAGTAACGTTCATGGTCGTTTTGCTCGGGATGCCGCTGGCGAATTATTATTTCCCGGATCAGATGGCGACGCGTGTCTTCGGTTTCACGCTGACGTGGTTTATTCTCGGGATCGCGTTCTTCCCGTTCGTCTGGATTATTTCCTACGTTTTTATCAAGCGCTCGATTGCGCTGGAGGAGAGTGAAGTGGTGGAGGTTGAAAAGGGGAAAAGGGGAGAAGGGGAAAAGGAGAACAATATATGAAGCCGTCGCAAAAGATTACGCATCATTGGCAGTTGGATGTTTACAAACTTTCGGTTGATGCGGCCATGCGGTTGTTTGAACTGACGAAAAGTTTTCCGCGTGAAGAAATGTATTCCCTCACGGACCAAATGCGCCGGTCTTCCCGTTCTGTTTCGAGTCATGTTGCGGAAGGTTGGCGGCGCCGCAGATACGAAGCTGCGTTTTGCGATAAGCTAAACGGCGCGGAAGCTGAAGCTGCCGAAACGCAATCTTGGATCGAATACTCTGTTCGATGCGGTTATCTACTCAAAAAGCAGGGCCGCGAAATCCACCGCATTTACGACCAGCTACTTGGGAAACTTGTCCGAATGCAGAACGATACTGACGTGTGGCTTTTGCCGCGCCCGGGCGGACTCAAATGATTATGAAAAGGAGAAAAGGTGAAATCGCCAGCACACGTGTATTTTGCTCGTCTCCCTTTCTCCCCATCTCCTTTTCACCTTTTCTCCCTTTCCCCCAATCACCCTTTCAAAAACCATGAACATCGACCCTTGGATTCTCAGCTTCAGCGCCGTCACCGTCCTCGCCACGATCTGGATGGGATTTCGCTCGGCGAAAACTTCTAAAACTGCTTCAGACTTTTTCGTCGCGGGCCGCAGCGTGAGCGTGGGTTGGAATGCATCCGCGATTTCCGGCGAATACTTGAGCGCGGCGTCGTTCATGGGTGTCGCGGGCATGGTGATGAGTTCCGGTTACGACGCGCTGTGGTATCCGGTTTGTTACGCGTGCGGATATTTATTTTTGCTGCTGTTCATCGCCGGGCCGCTGCGACGCTTCGGCGCTTACACGATTCCTGATTTCGCCGAAGGCCGATACGATTCGCCGCTCTTCCGCAAGATCGCCGTCATCTTCGTGATGTTCATCGGATTTTTTTACACGATGCCGCAGATGAAAGGGGCAGGCGTGACGCTCGCCTATGTTTTTCCGGGCTTGCCGTATTGGGTGGGCGTGGCGGTGGTCGGCGCGGTCATCACGCTCAACGTCGCGCTCGGCGGCATGAAAGGGATCACGCTGGTGCAAGCCTTTCAATACTGGGCCAAAATGTTCGCCATCTCCGTGCCGATTTTCGTGCTGATGAGTGTGTACGGGCATTATAGGAAACAACTCGGGGTGAATGGGAACATCCAACGTCGAACGCCGAACATCGAACAGTCAACGAACGTCACCGCCGCGTCGGTCTGGAATGTTCGAACTGTAAAATTAGAAACCCAGTCATTCACAAACATAGCCGCAGTAGTTCTATTGAAGGGGCTCAACGGGATTGACACTTCGGGAGCGCCCAGTCTGGAACACGGTGCAACAGCACAGGAAGTCGCCGAATGGCGTGCTAAACATGTGAGCAATGCGAAACGGCTTGAGCACAATTTAATTGACGTTCCAATCGAGGAATTCATGACGAGCTACAGCGTATTTTCGCAGCGTCGAATTAAATACGATTCACAAGT
>JBBQAX010000087.1:0-14736 GCA_038316905.1 Verrucomicrobiota bacterium
CGCCCCTTTCCTGTGGGATAAAGATCGACCAAAGAAGAAGAAGCGCTCTCTGACTGGATTAAAATTGAATTGGATGCGGCACTAAAGAGCGCAGGAATAGTTCTGAATCGCGAGGTGCAAATCATATATTAAAGAGCGCACTGATATTCATGTAGATGCAGTGATTCTCCCTCAAGAAGTGATCGACAGAAACTTACGTCAGCAATGAGAAGTCGGCGAATCTTAGGCCAATCGCCGCCTTCACAAGTTCTCGACATTGTCGTGCATCCCTTTGACGGCAATTGGTCCCGCAACTCCATGAAGTTGCCTCATGGATAGCAAATGATGACCCAGAGGTTTTTGCCCGACTATTATTTATTGAGCCGGACAACCCTTTCTTTTTCGTCGGTGTTTTCAAGCAGCGGTCAATCCAGTCTGATCCTCAAGGAGCATTATTCAATTTCCTGACCGAAACTTTACCATTTCTTTACCAAACTTTTTTGCGTCACGGGCACCTCCACGGCTCGCCCGACTCGCCCCGCGCCTGTTCGATTTCGAAAACGTCAATCGTGAATCTGCGGAACGTCGCAAACGTATCCCAATGCGACAGGAAATCCAACGAGCGCTAAATAAAATTTATGGAGCGACGCCGCCAGATTCCGGCCCCTCCGCCCACTCGAATGATTGGGATTCGCCCATCCCTAAATCACTGCGGACACTTCGCGCGATGGAGCTTGAATATGCCCGGTATCAATTGTGGGCCGCAACTGCCCACGAAAAACTGGACCTGTTCCGGCAGCGCCGTCCGCACGCGCTCATCCCTTTGCCCCGTCTGGCGCGCCTCTGCCAGCTCGCAAATCTGGGAAGACTCGCTGCCGGTTTGCCGGAACTTTAAACAGGCGAGAACGATTGATACTCTAATTTAAAAAGATGGGACGGTCTTGGAAAATGTCGAATGGCTAAATCCTAATGACGAAAGAATTTCCAATGCCTCTAGTTCCAGGGGGAAAACACGCAATCAATGATCTATTCGACAGAGTTTTGGTCATTTGGGTTTGGTGCTTCCTTCGTAATTGGCTTTTCGTCTTTCGTCATTGTTCGCAATGCAACTTGGTTCGCTCCCGCCGTTTTGCTTAACTCCGGCATTGAATTTTCCGGTGGCCATTTTGCAGACAAACCAGATTTCCAATCCATGGTTCTACGTCATTCTTTTTCTCGTCGCTTCGTTGCTGATGATTTGGCGGCTTGAGTCGATGAGCGATAATGGGGTTGATGGAACCGTCCTCGGCACCGTCGTGATGCCGTATTGTTCGGGTTTGGGAAATTTGCTTTTCGCCTTTCTGCTCGGCAGCAAGGGGGGGGCTGGCGCGGAACTGATGACCAATTCCCTCGTCAACAACGTGACAAACCTTACTTTGCTGATCGGGCTTCCTGCGCTGATTTGGGGAATGACCATCGTTCCCGGCAAAAAATTGAAGAAGGGTGGGGGCGCCAAAACGTTTCAAATTAATCGGCTCTCGTTGCTGCTCACCTTGACTGCGGTCCTGTTTTTTACCGGAGCCGTCTGGGCGCTTGCTGCAGATGGAAAAATTGATCACGGCGAAGGGTTGGTTCTCATCGGCCTATTTCTATTCTGGCAATGCTTTCAAATTTTTGACGTGTTGAAAAACAATGTTCAGCAGAACAAAGTTTTTTCCTGGATGTTGCTCGTTGATTTGGCCCTGCTTGGCATCGGCGCTTATGGAATTTATATCAGCATTGACTGGCTGGTGGATTGGCTTTTGCAAATAAAAACCGGTTTTATCAGCTCAAAAAATCTAGGTTTGTTAAGCGGTTGGCTGATGGTTTTGCCCAATGCGCTTCTCGCAATTTATTACGGATGGACGAAGCGGCCGGAAATTATTTACACCTCACAAGTTGGCGACGGTCACATTTGCATCCCGCTTTGCGTCGGAATTTTTGCCCTTTATCATTCCATTTCCCTGCCAGCCTCGTTCCAAACGGGAATGTTGATTTTGGCGGGAGCCGCGATTGTTCACTTCGTCTTCGTTGCGGTGTTGGGGCGGCTTCCTCGCGTGGTGGGACTATTTCTAACCGCTTCCTATGGATACTTTATCTACAAAGGTTTTTTGTCTTGAGAATTAGACGAGCGGATTTCCGCGAAATTTTTCCGTCAAATCCGCAAACGGAACCTGCGCGCTGAGCCAGCGTGAATCCTTCGTGATATCGTTCATCGATTGCGTCGTGCTGTTGCAAACCAAATAAAGTTCGTCGCCCAAAACCATGAATGCATCAAAATGCGTTCCGCTGGCGTGACGGGCAAATTCAAAATCGCCCGTTTGATGTTTGGTCGTGAGCAATTCGGACTTCAACGCTTCCACATCCGTGCCAAAGTTTTTTTGAAAACTTTCTTTTCTTGGCCCGTGATAGCTGAGGACGCGGCCTTGTTTATCTGCGAACGCCACAATCGCCCACTCGTCAAACACGATGCTGCCATAAAGCGCGCTCATGCGTTCGGTTTGTTCTTTGATCAAGGCAATGGCTTCTTCCAACTTCATGGTGACATGTTGCGACAAAATTCATCTTAGCCGCAAAACAAAAGTTCAGGTTCAACATGGGGAGAGCGCATCTGGACACTGCTACATCGGAGCGCGGATTGTCCCAATCCGCAGCTGCCCGCCACGCTCTGCGCGCTGCAAGTTGAGGACAACTCGCGCTCCGTTGCACTGTTTAGATGCGTACACATGGGGATGAGCTGGGAGTGGGTAGATCAAGTTTTCCAAAGTTTGCCGGCGTCCTTCCATTCGCAAAGCAGCTCGCGAAAGCGTTGAACGGGGGGGGCGTCATCATCTTCCTGCCAGACCAACACGAGGGGAACCAGTTGAATAGGTTTCAACAGAATAAAGCGGAGTGTTGGACCAAGCGCAACGACTGATTCAGTGACGACTCCAATTCCTGCGCCAGCTTCCACGTAACTCATGACCGTGCCCATCAAACTTGGTGTATGAGTGATTCGAGGTGTGACGCCAGCGCGACGGCATCCCGCAATTACGGCATCGTGCAAACCCATTCCTTCACGACGGGCGAGGACGATGAGCGGTTCACACGCCAGCGCAGTCCACGGAACAAAGCGGCGTTTCGCTAGCGGATGCGTTGATGGAATAACAATTCCAAGTTTTTCTTCTCGTAATAAAAGTGTGCGCAAACCGAGCGCCTGATGCGTGAGCACAGGACGAGTGATTGCGGCGGACAAACGGCCTTTGGCAACCATTTCCCAGACGCGTTCTGGCGTGCGCTCTTCGAGGTGAATCGCAACGAGCGGAAAGCGTTTTCGATATTCGTGCAGCAGACGTCCGAGAAACGGCTGCGTCGGCGGGCCGATGTAACCGAGGCGAAGTTCGCCTTCTTCTCCAGCCGCAGTTCGGCGAACGCGCTGGAGTGATTCTTCAAAATTTTGCAGAAGCAACGCAGTTTCGCGAAGCAAGACTGCACCGGCGGGAGTTAATTTGACGTGATGGCGACTGCGCTCAAAAACATTTGCGCCAATAATTGATTCCAATTGTTTGACGGCGCGGCTCAATGCGGGCTGTGCAATGTGCAATCGACGCGCTGCGCGGGAAAAGCTCAATTCTTCCGCAACGGCTTGGAAATATCGGAGATGCCAAAGTTCCATTTTTCTATTCTTGGTGATAACAGCACGGCATTACCCTGATAGCGAGACGTTATTTCCGTTACCAGATTATGCAGGTAGAATAATAAGACAAAGTTAGGTTCGGTTGATAATTTCCGCTGGCTTGACTGAGAAAAACCAAGATGAAAAAGCTGAATTTTGCGGTGATTGCTGTTCTGTCGTTAGTCATGATGGGCTGCAAAAAAAAAGAGGGAGATTCCTCCGTGCAGACTAACAAAGTGCGTGTCGGATATATCGGAATTACCTGCGAGGCGCCTATTTTCACCGCAGTCGAAAAAGGATTTTTCAAGGACGAGGGACTCGAGGTGGAACTCGTGAAATGCGAATGGTCGAATTACAAAGATGTTTTGGCGCTGGGCGGTTATGACGTGACGCATCATTTGATCATGTATTTTCTCAAGCCGATAGAGCAGGGACTGGATGTGAAATTCACGGGCGGAATTCACCGCGGTTGTTTGCGGGTTCAAGCGTCATTGAAAGGAAATATTCATTCCGTCAAAGATCTTCGAGGAAAGCGGATTGGCGTGCCGGGAATGGGGACGCCCCCTTTTATTTTCGCCAACCGCGTTCTGGGCGCCAACGGAATCGATCCAAAGAAGGATGTCGAATGGCTCGTGTTTCCGTCCGGAGAATTGGGATTGGCGCTCGACAAAGGGGAAGTTGATGCGGTCGCGAACTCTGAGCCGATCGGCAGCATGTTGGTTTCACAAGGGAAAGTTCGCAATATCGCGGACCAGGCAGCAGACATGCCTTACAAAGAAGAATATTGCTGCGCAGTTTTAGCGAACGGAAAATTTCTGGCGAAGAATCCGAAGGCGACGGCGGGCGCGACCCGCGCGTTGCTGCGTGCTGCAAAGTGGGTTGAAGAGAATCCGGCCGCCGCAGCACAACTCTCGGTCGAGAAGAAATATCTTGCCTCCACCGTTGAACAGAATGCGATTTCGATTTCTTATTTGCGCTACGTCCCGAGCGTTTCGGGAGCGGAAAAAGCGGTTATCTCCGCAGCTTCCGAAATGAAAAAGGCCGGAATGCTGAGTCCATCCACCGATGTGAGCGAACTGACCAAAAAATCTTTTGTGTATCTCGACGGCGTGACAGACGAATGGCTCAATGCGCTCGTTGTTGAAAAAGTAGCTGATGGAACCGTTCCTAAAAGTTGGTATTTTCGAGAATTCGCTAAGAACAATGCCTGGGACTCGTTTTGTGATCCGTGTTTGTTGCCAATCAAATGAACACTGCTGAAGAGAAACCCGAAAAAGTAATTCCGGTGCGTGTGGATGCGGAGCAAATCCGAAAGAAAAAGTTGGCATCGAATGATCGTTCACGACTTTCGCCAGCCACTCTCATTGCCCTTCCTGTTGCCGTGGCGATCGCTTTTGCCGTTCACTTTTGGGCCGCCAAGAATCAACCGCAAATTGAGACGAGTTCCTACAATCGGTTCCTGGGATTAATTTTGGCGTTCGCACTTTTGTCTGCGGTCGTTCAATCGTTCTGGCTCCATCTGCGTCGCTGGATGCAACAAATGTTTCCGATCATTGCCGTTGCCGTGTTGCTGCTGTCCGTTTGGGAAACCATCACGTCGGGATTTCGTTGGTTGCCAATGCCGTATTTTCCGAGTCCGGCTGGAGTGTTGCAAAGTCTTTTGGATGATCGCGCCCTTTTGTTTGACAGCACATGGCACTCGCTTCGGCTTCTCTTAAGTGGATATGCGGTGGGAGTTGCGGTTGCTTTGGTGACCGGAATTTGCATCGGTTGGTTCCGAGCGGCCCGGTATTGGGGAATGCCACTCCTGAAAATAATTGGTCCAATTCCCGCCACGGCCTGGGTGCCGCTGGCGATGGTGATCTCTCCCAACGCCAAATATTCTGCGGTGGGACTCATCGCGATTGCCGTTTGGTTTCCGGTCACAATGCTGACGGTTTCCGGTATTGCCAATACTCGCGCTTCTTACCTCGACGTCGCCCGCACGTTGGGAGCGAGTCCAAGCTACTTGATCTTTCGCGTTGCGCTTCCCGCCGCGATGCCGAGCATTTTCATCGGTCTTTTTATGGGGCTGGGCGCGTCGTTTTTAACGCTGATCGTGGCTGAAACGGTGGGCGTGAAATCCGGCTTGGGCTGGTATGTGAGTTGGGCGCAGGGCTGGGCTGAATACGGAAAAGTTTATGCCGCCTTGGTCATCATGGCCGCATTTTTTTCAACGATCATGACGCTGCTATTTAAAGTCCGGGACCGCGTATTGGTTTGGCAAAAAGGAACAATCAAATGGTAAACGCGACCACCAGCACGATGACGGAAGGTTCCACGTTGCGCGTGGATTGTGTCTGCAAAAGTTTCCCTGCACCGACCGCTGCTGAGGAAGAGGTTGTCGCCCTGGACTCAGTTTCTCTCTCCGTCAAAGCAGGCGAATTTGTTACCCTAATCGGTCCCAGTGGATGCGGTAAATCAACTTTGCTCCGTCTAATTACCGGACTGGATTCACCCGATGCCGGTGAATTGTTTGTTGGCGCCGAGCTGATCTCCGGTCCGAGCGCTGCACGTGGACTTGTGTTCCAGGATCCGAATCTTTTTCCGTGGCTCAGTGTGCGGGGAAACATCCAGTCTGGCCTGGTTGCACGTGGAGTGCTTCAGGAAAAACGTCATGAAGTGGATGAATTCATGCGTTTGGTCGGTCTTGAATCGTTTGCCAATGCCTACCCGCATCATCTCTCCGGCGGCATGGCGCAACGGGTCGCACTGGCGCGCGCGTTGATCAATCATCCGAAAGTTTTGCTCCTGGATGAACCGCTTGGCGCGCTCGATGCCTTTACCCGTATGCGCATGCAGGATGAAGTTCTCCGCCTCTGGGAAGCACGCGGCACGACGATGGTCTTAGTCACGCACGACATTGACGAAGCGATTTACATGAGCGACCGCATTGTGATTATGACGGCGCGCCCTGGCAAAATTGAGCGCATTATTGACGTCTCGCTGGACCGTCCGCGCCAGCGTAACAGCGCGGAATTTCTACACCTGCGAGGCCAGATTTTGGGCTTTCTCCATTTCGCAGGCGAAGCCACGGCCGGTGTCGAATGATTATTTTGTGAGAGGCTTAAAGTTTTTTCGCTGTCCAGACCAGGCCAGCGAAACCGGCGCAAAGAGCCAGCGCAAAGATAGTTTCGTACGGGTTTGGAGAGAAAATCAGGACGAAATTTTTCCCTTTCACCAGTGCGGCAAAACTGGAAACAAAAAACGGCATCAAAAACAGACGTATAATTTGCCACCGTTCCAGTTTGTTCCCGCCCGTCGTCGAACTGATGTAAAGTGCGATTCCGATGATGACGCTCAACCCAATTGACGTAAGCCAGATGCGCGGATTCGCATCGAAGTAGCGCAACAGCACCACCAGATACCAAATCAGGTAACACCACAAAATGGATCTGCCAGTTGAAAGACCTTTGAAATATTGCAACGCCCGTTTCATGCATTCTCTATTCGATTCGTCGCGAAAAATCCACGGGCCAGAATGTGCAAACCAGAAAAAATTCTCGCGACTCCATCCGAGTTAGTATTTCCTCACGTCACCGATTATGGCTTACAAAGAACAGCAGTTAACCGACATTTCGAAACAATTCCAGATTTACGGCGAAATTCTCCACGCCGAAACCTGCAAAATCGGCCATATCAACGAAACCTATTCTGCCACTTACGCGCAAGGCGGCACCAGCGTTCGTTACATCCATCAGAAGATTAACCAGAACGTTTTCAAAAAACCGTCCGCTGTCATGAGCAACGTCATGCGCGTCACAAATCATCTTCGGAAAAAACTTGAAGAACAAAACGTGGGGCATATCACGCGCCGTTGTTTGACGATCGTTCCTACACGAAAAGGCACGCCGCTTTTTCGTGATCGCGACGGTAATTTCTGGCGCACATTTGTGTTCGTCGAAGGCGTGCAAACCTTTGAAGCCGTTGAATCGCCGCAACAAGCGTTTCAAGCTGGCAAAGCATTTGGTCACTTCCAAAGTCAACTCGTGGATTTGCCCGGCGATCGACTCCACGAAACCATTCCTGATTTTCACAACACGCGAAAACGGTTTGATTCCTTGCTTAAAGCGACAGATAGCGACCATGTCAACCGTGCGAAGGAGGCCGCGCCGGAAATCGAATTTGCGTTAAAACGCGAAAAAATCGTCAGCATTATCCTCAACGCACTTGCCAGGAAAAAAATTCCAGAGCGAGTCACGCACAACGACACGAAGTTCAACAACGTCATGCTCGATGTGGCTACCGGCGAAGCGATGTGTGTCGTCGATCTCGATACCGTGATGCCCGGTTGCGCGCTCTACGATTTCGGAGACATGGTTCGCACCACCACCAGCCCGACTCTGGAGGATGAACTCAATCTTTCCCAGGTGAGAATGCAAATGCCGATGTTCAAAAAATTGGCCGAAGGCTACTACGCAACTGCTGGAAAATTCTTAACGAAAAACGAAAAAGCACTGGTCGCATTCTCCGGCAAGCTGATCACATTTGAGATCGGCATTCGTTTTCTGACCGATCATCTGGCGGGTGACACTTATTTCCGGATCCATCGCCCCGGCCACAACCTCGACCGCTGCCGCACCCAATTTAAGCTCGTTGAATCTATTGAGAAGCAGGAAGAGGCGATGCAAAGGTTTGTGGATGGATTGTGACGCTCGCATCCGATGTAGCTGCGCTTTGTGAATCCGCAGTGAATTTTCTCTAAACTCTTACGAGCGCAGGGATGGTGATAATTTTCATCGAGGAATTTAGAAACAAAAACTCTATGAAGCCAAGCCCATTGAGAACTCGGTGATTATCGTTCCTGGGATTTTAATGACCGGAAAAGTTCACCCAGCGCATTGCGGAAGCACCGGCAGTCATGATCCGTAAGTTTCCGCACGGAGATCACGGAGTTGGGGCTTAACCTGGCGACTACGGTAGTTGGCGGCGCGGGTGCAAAAACGATCTTCGGCGCGATTTCTTCGGGCGTAACTGGAAGTAAACTGGCGATTGATAAAAACTTTTTCTTTGAAAAGACGGTTCCCGTGTTGAGCACGAGCATGAACGCGCAACGAAAACTGGCGTTGGCGCCGATGCTCATCGGGATGACCAATATCACCGACGTTTATCCTCTGACTCAGGCGCTCTTGGACATGGATGCTTTTTATTTCGCCGGAACATTTTCAGATCGTCAGAATAGTTCAACAGAAAGAAAAATTAGACATGCCAGCCACGATTATTACAACCGAACTGTTCGATCCGAGTGTTTCGAGAGCCAAAATCAACGGTGAGATAAAACTCGCGCCTCAAAGCCGGAGCCATTCTTAGCTGGATTGCAGACGACGAGCCAAAGGGACTCTGAAAACAGAATGGAACGTGATCGGGGAATAATAATTCCTTCACATTAATGGCGACAAGTTCTACAAAACTAAAATCCATCATGAGAACATTCAAAATCGAAAAACCCTATTATCCCATCGTTTATGTTCGTGGCTACGCTATGACGCCTTCGGAACGGGAGGACACGTTTCATGATACTTACTACGGCTTCTCCGCCAATTCCGTCGAGAAGCGGCAGGCGCCACCGCCGGATTATTTCAAAGCCGATGTTTTTGAAGGGCAGTTGATCCGGTTCATGAAGTTGAAGGATTACGGTTATGCCGATGCCGCAAACAGCGGGGAAAAATTTCACAACAATCCTTCGCGCAGCTTGTGGGTGTCTCGATTTTACGATGACGATTTCATGAAGGAAAAACTTCGTAGCATCGAAGCGCATGCCGAAGATTTGCGAAAGCTGATTTGCGAACAGATTCCAGCGCGCTTAAAAAGCTGCAACGTCCAATTGGGAACCGGTGACAAAGAATACAAGGTAATCTTGATCGCTCACTCCATGGGGGGATTGGTTTGCCGAACCCTCATTCAGAACCTGCTACAAAGGGATGCCAAACGTTGGGTTCACCGGTTGGTCACAATTGGGTCTCCGCATAAAGGCATCAACTTGGGACGCATTCCTGACTTTTTAGAAAATTTTGTTTCGGAGCATTTGAATCCGTTCGATGCGAATATTTTTCAAGAAAAACGGATGCGAGAATATCTAAAGCTGAAGAAAACCGAAGAGGTGCATAGCCTGGGTTCCTCAAATTTTCCCGTCAAACGCTGCTTTTGTTTGATCGGCAGTGATTATGAATCTTATAGCGCGGTGCAACGTGTGACCGGGAACTTCAGCGATGGATTGGTGAAACAGGACCGGGCATACATTGTATGCGGGTCAACCCCGGCCAAAGGGAAAAAGTATTCCAAGGAACAGATGGCTTTTTGGGCGAATATTCATCGCGCTCATTCGGGACGGCGCGGCATCGTCAACAGCTACGAAAGTTTTGAGAACATTCAACGATTCCTTTTTGGAAATATCAAGGCGGAGATGCGGTTGGAGAACCTTGCCATCAACACCCCCCAACTCGACGATCACGAATATTTTTATGACATTGAATTCAAGCTCTCCATTCGCGGAACGAACACTTATTTACACCGCCGACAGCAAGACCCCTGCGAAAATGCCATCCGTATCCCACGAGAGAAAATTGGAGCGGGGATTTATTTGCACACCGCATTTATGAATTCAGAACTAAAGACTGAAGAGGATGGTTTTTCTTATTTCAGCATGCAGATACGAATTCTCGAACGGAGCGTCAAAAAAGGGTTTTTATGGGACCACGAGTATCCCGACAAACAGATTTATAGTGAAACGCTCGAAATTAAGGTGGGCGATTCAAACCCCGCTAATCCCGGCGACGAACTGGAATTTCGTTGGCTTTCTGACGTAAAAGATTGGGCAGAAGCAAAAGACGAGGGAAACAAGCTGGAAGGGATTTACCATATTCCTTTGAGGAAGGCAGGTTCAGTTGACGGGAAATTAGTCATCTCAGCGGGACTATGGCCTGATGCCTCTGCGGGTGATGATTAGTCTTCGCTCGCGACAAAAACGCTGAAGGGGTTTAACCGCGCATTCGTTTCTTCGTCACGGCAGCAGCGGCGCTGGTGAGCGTTTGGTAGGGACGATTTCCACATCGTCCCCATCTCGTGGAGCGCGGCGAGCGCTTTTCGATGCGCAACCATTCGGAAATCATCGACAGAATGCCGAGGAACGTTTCCTCATTTCACCCGCTGATAAATCTGATCAAAAATCTCACCCTTGTCATTGATCGCCACGATGTCGCGTTGGTCGGGGTAGAGCGTGACGAGGAAGAAGTGGCGGATGGTTCCTGACTTCTCGATATACCAGCGCGGGCCGTCGGGTTCGCTGTTGCGAAGCCTCACGCCCCACGCGCCGTCGCCGAGATAAACAACTCCTTTGGGATTCACTTTGCCGTCGAGCATGGGCTTGGTCCGTTTGTAAGCGTGATCGTGATGTTCAAAGCCGACTTTCACTCCGTATTTTTCGAAGAGCGGACACCAGAACTTGCGGACATATTGCGTCAGATCGCTGTTCTCACCTTCGTGGTCGGGGCGATTCGATGGATACGCGGGAACATGATAAACAGGAAAAATGTGTGGAACTTTCTTGCGGGCCGACAATGTCTCTTTCAACCACTTCGTTTGCGCGCCGTCGATGGGGTGGGTGTGGCCGGAATCAAGCAGCAAGAGCGTGAGATAATTTCCGAAATCAAGATTGTTATAGCCCTGTTTGCCAGGCATCGAAAACAGCGCGTAAAAACCAACGGCATTGGCAGGCGTCTTCCCCCAGAAACCTTTGACCTCATGATTGCCGAGCGTCGGGAGCAGAGGAATCAAACGGCCATCGGGCGTCACGGCTTTGTTCTTCCACGATTCAAAAAAATCATACCAACGCTGCACGTTCTCGGGTTTGTCTTCCGGTCGATTGTTGGCGTAGGCGAGGTCGCCGCCGATGACGACAAAGGAAGGATCAAACTTCGCCGCGAGCGCGTTCATTTCATCCATCCAATCGCGTTGATGATAGACGTCTCCGCCTTCAATGAATCGAATCGGCTGGCTCAAATCTTTCGGCATCGTGCGGAACTTAAAAACTTTTGACTGTTCACCAAAACGAATTCGGTAATCCGTCTTCGGTGAAAGGCCCGTCAGTTCGACGGTGTGAATCATTCGCCCGGAATCAGTGTCCGGCATGGGGACGCTTGAACCTTGGGCGTTGTGCCAGATGGTTTGACCTGATTGGCGATATTGCAAAACGGCGTCTGCGCGATTTGTTGTGTGCCAATGCACGGTCATCGTCGTGGTCGGATCCCGCTGCCATTGCAAATAGAGCGCGGGCGGATCGAACAGATTAGTTTTCTGGGATTGGGAAAAAAGCGGCGTGGTCGAGAAAAGGAGGGCAACAACGACAAGGATCAATCGATTTGAAATCACGGGCGAAGGTTATTTTTTCAACTGCTAGAATGTCAAAATGATTTCCGTTCGCGTTCCGTGCTTAGCGATTGCCAAAGTAATTTTCGATGGGGTAGCGGCGTTAAAAGCGCCGCACCCCAGACGCTTTGCGAAGACTCGAACCACGGGAAAGGATCACTTGGATTCGAGACGCATGTTCATGTCCATTTTCATGTTCATTTCCTGGACTTTGCCGCCGATATTCATCCCCATTGCACTGGCCGTAGAAGATTTCATTGTGCCAGACACCGGAAGTGGCTTCGTGAGGTCGAAGGTGACGTTGCCACTGCCTTCACTTGTGAGTTGGATCAAATCTATTTTCATCTGGGGCATGGCGGGATTCGTGATCTTCTGATTGGCAGCGTTCTGGGTGATTTTGCTGGCCACGTTGGCTCCGTTTTCTTTCGTTGAAATCAGTTGGTAAATCGTGACCTGGTCGATCTTCATTCCTTGTGACTTGATTGGAAGTTTGAACTCCCATTCTGCTCCAATTCCAATCGCCTCGTCAGGAAATGGGGTTGAAATGTTTGCCAGAGATTCTTTCATCTGCTCCATGGCTTGTCGCATTTGCGGAGCGACGCCAGCAGGAATCTTAATATCAAACGATTTTGTGACGCCGTGATCCGACATGACACCTTTCATTGAAAGTCCTTTCATTCCGTTCAGCGACGCCTTCATGGATTCTGCAACCTGCGGCAGGACGCCAGGTTCATCGAGCACAGTAACGTCTCCAATGATTGCGTCGTAGCTGATGTCGCCTTCCGCCGAGACATTCTGGACTGTGACCTCCAGGGTCATTTTCGTTGCAGGCATTTTCATGGTCTGCCCCGTGCCCATGTCCATGGCCATTTTGGTCGTAAATTCTAAATTTTGTTTGTCCCCTACTTTGGAACGAATGCGCAATTCCTTGCGTGGTTCCGCCCCGGCGCTGATCAATTTTACCGTCGGAGCGGGCGAGGCTGTGGCATTTTTGGAAACTGGTTTAGGACTCGTTTTCTGTGCTGGCTTTGGCGTCACAGCCGTGTTTTTAACTTCCGCCAAAATAACAGCCGGCTGCGGGTCTATCTTCTGCACGAGGTAGTTCAACCTGTAGGCAACGAGCGAAGCGTTCCATGTGGGGTTATTTTTTTTGAAAGCTTGTAAGGCGGCCTGCGCATCTTTGTAGGTTTGCTTTGCGGAAACCTCGTTGCCATTCGCGGAAAAAGAATCCGCTTGATCGATCTGGCTATAAATTCGCAGATATTGGACATCCAGCGTTTCATCCGCTGCAAGGGCCGTGAGCGAAGTGGTCAGGCCAGTCAAAAGTATCAGCGCAAGCAACCGTGTGAAACCGAGATGAAATCGCAGTCCGGCGGCGAGATGGGCTAAAAAAGTCGGGGTACAATTCTTGGTCATGGCATCGGAATCTAGGGAGACTTCAACCTCCGTCAATTGGAAAAGAGTTAGGCGCGCACCCAGAGATTGCTATGAGCGTCGGAAAGCCGGTTGCATGCCTGCGCTCCGTAGCAGGGTTAGGATGCGCATCTTGGAATATCCGCCGTTGCTGCGAAAATACTTTGTCGGATTTTCACAACCTGCGCCGATATACTTCTGAAGATGACAACGAGTGATTCGGAACTGCTCCTGCAATTCGCGCGCGACCGTTCGGAAAAAATTTTCGCAACGTTGGTCAGCCGTCACGTTGATCTAGTTTATTCCGCCGCGTTGCGACAAGTCCGTTCGCCGCAACTCGCCGAAGATGTCGCGCAAACCGTCTTCATCGATCTTTCCCGGAACGCGGACAAATTGACGCCCGACACGATTTTAACCGCGTGGCTTTACCGCGTCACGCGCCGCGCGGCCATCGACATGGTGCGCAGCGAATCCCGCCGTCAACTTCGCGAACAAATCGCCGTGGAACTTGCTGATATGAACTCGCCCGACACGCACTGGACGCAAATCGAGCCGTTGCTGGATGAAGCGATGGACACGCTCGACGAAGCCGACCGCAACAGCATTTTGTTGCGCTATTTTGAAAACAAAAGTTTGCGCGAAGTCGGCCAAACGCTCGGCACATCTGATGACGCCGCGCAAAAACGCGTGAGCCGCGCGGTGGAACGGTTGCGCGAATTTTTTTCAAAAAATGGAATAGCCATTGGCAGCAGCGGAGTTGTGGCTTTTCTTTCGGCCAATGCGGTGCAAGCCGCGCCAGCGGTTTTGGCGACGACGATTTCTTCAGCGGCGGCGGTTGGGTTAGTGGTGAAAACAACAGGCACAATGGCGGCAGGAAAAATTCTACTTATGACAACAGCGCAAAAAATTCTCATCACGACGACGGTTGCAGCGGCGATTGGCACAGGCATTTACGGAATGAAACAAAGTTCCAATTTGCGAAACGAACTTCTGCAATCGCAACAAAAACAAAAACCGCTTGCGGACGAAAATGCGCAGCTTCGCTTGGAACGAGACAAGGCGATGGCGGAACTTGCGCTTGTGCAACAGGACAACGCGCGGTTGCAAAAAGCGACGGCGGAACTTCCGAAATTGCGCGGCGCGGCGTCGTTGTTGCAGGAGAACACGCGGCAATTGGCGCAACTGAAAGCCGGCGCACAAACGAATAATAATTTCGGAGATATGGTGGCAAAAATGATGGATAACCCCGCTTGGAAAAAACAGATGCG
>JBBQAX010000088.1:0-14709 GCA_038316905.1 Verrucomicrobiota bacterium
AACGTGAACCCACTGCAATAAGTTCCATTCGTTCCCTTCGCCAAAATGCGTTCACCTTTGAACAAAATTTCGTGAGGCGTGCCGGAACCAGCCCAATTGTATTTGCCGCCGTCCGCGTAGGATTTCGCGATTTGAACCGTATTCGATTCAGCCGCGAAGAGACTCAACGATAAAAAGCATGTGGCAACGAATAATGTCGAAAGGAGACGCTTTAAAACAATCGTGTTCATAAATGGTTTCTCTATTGAAACGTCAGGCGTTTCAGAAATATTGCCGGACGAATAATCTCAATGCCAAATGGTTTTTTCAAATCCAACAGGTCTTTGTCGTAACTCACAATGAAATGAGCCCGTGCCGCAAGCGCAGCGGCCAAATACGGATCGTCCGCCGCATCGCGGCTGCGTTGTTTGCCTAAAGTCGCGGCTTCCACGATTCGCACTTTTTCCAGATACCAATTCAGTCGCGTGGTTGCGTTGTGGGAAAATTTCTTTTGGCGGATCAAACGTATGCAGGTTTCCCTAGTTTCGTTGAGCGTGACTTCCGTGGCAAACGCGACCGCACGACGTTGGGCCAGTTTTACGAGACACAAATACGCTTCTCCGTCCCAACCCACTGCACTGGCAACTACGCTGGCATCAAGAACGATTCGCATTTAACTCCTTCCGCACCTGACTCTGGATGCGGGCGATATTCTCTAAATCTTTATCGGATGGGCCAGCCGACGCCGGTCCTGTTTTGTGCAGAAATTTTAAATCCTTCTCTATCTCCGACGCCATTTTCTGCCGGATCAAGTCACGAAAAAATTCACTCACGTTTCCATAATCCTGCTCCACATTCTGGCGAACAAATTCAGCCATCGGCGTGGGCAATGAGATGTTCATGGAATCCATTTTCATGAGTGCATCCTAAATCTAATGCCATTAAATGGCAAGCCGCTTACATTCGCGGGACTCGATGAATTTACTTCTGAATGTCCGCGAATTGATCCTGATCGTTCAACTCCGTCCGCAATCGTTTTAGTTCAGCGAGCATCTCCTTTTGGACGTCGGCGTATTTCGGATCGCCGTAAACGCTCTTCATTTCATTCGGATCTTTTTTGAGGTCGAACAATTCCCATTCGTTGATGCGATTGAAGAAAATTAATTTATAGCGCTCGTTGCGCACGCCGTAATGCGGCTGGACTTTGTGATCGGCGGGATAGTGATAGTAGCGGTAATACATCGACGTGCGCCAATCCTTCGGTTTTTCGCCACGCAAAAGTGGGACGATGCTGCGGCCTTGAACTTCTTTCGGCGCGCTCAACCCGGCGTATTCAAGAAAGGTCGGTGCGAAATCAACATTCAAAATCATCGCGTCGTTCACTTTGCCCGCTTTGATTTTTTCCGGATAACGAATCAGGAATGGCATGCGCAAACATTCTTCATACATGAAACGTTTGTCATACCAATTGTGGTCGCCGAGGAAAAATCCCTGGTCGGACGTGTAGATGACGATGGTGTTTTTGCTCAGCCCGCTTTTCTCCAGATAATCCAACATGCGCCCGATGTTGTCGTCCACGGAAGCGACGCAGGCCAAATAATCTTTTATGTAACGTTGGTAGTGCCAGCTCTTGAGTTCCTTGGCGTTGAGTCCCGCAGGCGGATCCATTTTCACGTCGGTTTTGTTCAAATGTTTGTCGATGCGCATTTCTGCTTCGGCCGCAGCAGAGGAACGATTTTTGTAATCGTCGTGAAATGTTTTTGGCTCAGGAATTGTGACGTTCTCAAATTGTTTGCGATGTTTTTCATCCGGTTGCCACGGGCGATGCGGCGCTTTTTGGTGATACATCAGGAAGAACGGTTTGTCCTTTGGACGTTTATCGAGAAATTCCATCGAGATGTCGGTGGTGATGTCGGTAACGTAACCTTTCAATTTTTTGCGCTCACCCATTTCGATGAAATCCGGGTCGTGATATTTGCCCTGGCCGGGAAGGATGTTCCAATAATCGAAACCGGTCGGGTCACTTTGCAGATGCCATTTGCCCACCATGCCGGTGTGATAACCCGCTTTTTGCAGATCTTTCGCGACCGTCCATTGATCGCCATTGAAGCGATTGAAAACCGGCACCCCATTAATGTGCGAATATTTTCCCGTGAGAATCGCCGCGCGGCTGGGCGTGCAAATTGAATTTACGACGAAACAATTGCTGAAGCGCATTCCCTCTTTTCCAATCCGATCGATGTTCGGCGTTTTGTTGACCTTGCTCCCGTACGCGCTGATGGCGTGTGCAGCATGATCATCCGTCATGATGAACAGAATATTCGGACGCTCGGCGGCCTCGGCGCAAAGCGAAACAGAGACAAGAACCAGCAACAGGGCAAAAATGCGTTTTTTCATAATCAGTATCGCGAGCTAACTGAGACGCGGGAATCGCGTCAAGAAGTTACACTCGAAGATACCGATGCCCGGGGAGAGCAATCAACCAAAAGGTCAAATGATTGACCTATGCGTAAGCCGGTTCGCGAACGGAACGACGCTTTTTCGACAGCTTCGAATTGCTCGTAACGGGAGCGGATACCCCTGACTTCTCCGTGGAAGAGGTCTTCTCTTCAGTCGTCCGTAACAGGCCCGCCTCATATTCGCGATCAGCAATCAAGTGCGCTTTGGCTTGCAGCCAATAATCCATGTCGCGTCCTGGGATACTTCCGTCCGCTTCCCACAAATGATAAGCGTAAACAGCGATTTCGTTGTCCGTCGGTCCCTGAATAGTAGTTTGGTTGGTCATAGCCATAATAAATAATTGTGCCGTATTAAAATAGAGGAAGCGCTGTGCCACAATCGGGGCTGCCTTGCTTTTTCAATCAGGGAAACCTCTGAAAACTTTTTCAGGGACAACACCGGGGAGGTTTCGCCGCCGTTTCTAATGACGCCGCAAAATCAGACGATGATCGATGCGCTTGGTTTGATGATAATCCAATGGCGGCAAATGGGTCAGCGTAGGCGATTCGGTTTCCTGCAAAATGGCTTTGGCCGCTGCCTGCAATTCCTTCCATCGCGGCCAGTCCAAATCGGGCGCATGAGCAATCCGTCGCATCATGCTGCGCCATTCGATGATGATGCGATCGATGTCGCCTGCTCCGAGTAAATCTGTAACCCAGGCATGCTTGCTGAGTGGATCTTTGTGAACCGCGGCAACCACCTGCTCCGCTCCGGAACCGTATTTGGGCGGCGAACCATTTTCCAAATAACCGGGAATGGATTGAGTTCCGTAAACGCGATTGCAAACCATAGCCAGACGACCAGCCCAGCGATTTTCTTCTCCGCAAAATCGGAAACCTGCGTCCAGGTTGGCGAGGTCATAAATTAATTCGTGGATGGGATATTTTTCGACTTCGAGCGCGGCCGCAACGGCTAACCCGTCACCTTGTGAAAAGAAGCTGACGATTTGTCCGCGCCGAGTGGGAACGCCATTCACATCCACCAATCCCAATCGCCGCCACATCAACGCCACGCCGGTCGCAGCAGAAAGTTTCAGGCAAACCGGCACCAGCGAACAGCGGGCGCAATCGCGAGGAAGAACATGTCGTTCGACCGGACGCCAAAGCGCAACGCCCTGAGAATCAACCGGCACACGTAGGCTCATTTCCCCGAGGCTGACCAACGCGATGATTTTGGTTGGTTCAGAAACAAAGCGGACGACGGGCGTGCGTTGTTGGGCGAGACGTTGTTCCACCAACGGGAGAATTTGTTGCTCCCACACAACGAAATCAGCCTGACGCCCGTTCCAATTGGTCAGCCGGCGAATCCATTTGGCGATGATGACGCGATTGTCGTTCAGGCGGTCAGCGACGGTGATGGCGCGGCCGTACACCTTTCCGTTCTCGTCCTCGGACAAGATGGCGAGATTGCCGGAACCGATTTTTTCCAGGGCTTGAGGGACGGAGAGCGCGGGACGCAACTTCGGTGGTTCAGAAAATACTTTTGGAGAGTTGAGATCAAGGTCGCCCTCACCCCGACCGTCTCCCTCGATGAGAGGGAGAACAGGATTTGCGTTTTCGGGTAATTTCAATGCGGTGGTCTCATCTTCAACCTTTGAAATGTTCGCGGGATCAGGCGAATGCACACCAGGATTCACTGAAGCGGTCGCATGATTCTCCCTCTCTTGCGGGTGAGAGCGGTCTGGAGCAAAGATCTCACTCAATTTTCTTTCCGTGAGCGGTGGATAATCTTCCCATTCACCCCGGCTGTTGAGCATTTCGCGGACGCGGGTCCGGACATGTCGGGCGCGTTCGGCATCGGTGTGCAATCCGCAGGGCACATCGGGATATTTCAATGATTCCTCCACGCCAAGGACAATTGGTTTAGTGGTGAAAAGTCGTTCCTGAACGCGGACCGCCTCCCGAAAAGGATCGCGGCCAGTTTCCGCCGCCCCTGTCATCAAGCCGAGCAGTGTATTCCAATCGACCAGACCGCCGCGCGAAAGGTGACTGGCGCGCGCATCAAGCAGACGAATCTGATTTGCGGTGACGAGCACGTAACCGGTTTCATCAAGCCCGCGACGCCCAGCGCGTCCGAACATTTGTAGAATTTCATCGGAACGCAGCGGCTGTTCCTGATAATCGCGGCGATACGATTCTCCCGCCAACGCAACGCTGCGCATCGAAAAATTAATTCCCGCAGCCAATCCCATTGTTGCCACGACGACTCGAAGTTGCCCGGCCTTCGCGAGCGGCTCGACCACTCCAGCGCGCGCCGCGTAACTCAATCCGCTGTGATGATACGCGATCCGGCTCTTCAACATTTTTGCGAGAGAATCGCCCACTAATAATTTTTGCTCGGCATTGAGCGTCAGCGGATTGGGCGTGGGCAAAATGCGAGCCAGTTCAGCAGCAAGGGTTTCCGCGCCTTGACGACGTGGAGAAAAAATCAAAATGGGCCCGAGATCTTCGGCCAACGCTTTGGCCACGACGCGCGGCCAATAACCACGAATCTCGCTCGGCACATGAAAACTCAGATTGTTCGCATACACCTCGTCGAGCGGAACGGGGCGTTCTTCGTGCCGAATTAAAATGGCACTTCGACCAAGCCGTTTTAGCCATGCGACGAGGTGATGTGGATTTCCCACGCTTCCGCTGAGGAGTAGTAATTGCGTTTGCGGTGGAGCGAGTGCGAGCGCGAGTTCGTAATTCAAGCCGCGATCCGCATCGCCGATCATTTGGTATTCATCGACCACGAGCAGCGTCGGACCATCCCCGCGAATGAGCCGACTCTTTTGCGTTTCCAGGGTCGCAACGATTACCGGTGCATCGAGATTCTCGGAAAGATCACCGGTCGCGATGCCGACGTCCCAGCCTTGCGCGCGCCATTCCGCCAGTTTGTCATTCGCCAGGGCGCGGGTGGGAACCGTATAAATGGCCTGACCACGATTTTTTCCTTTGTTCGACCAAAGTTCGAAGATCAGCGTTTTGCCAGCGCCGGTTGGAGCGTGAACCACCACATCCTGCCCTTCACGCAATGCCTTGACCGCCTGTTGCTGCCAGAGATCGGGAATCCGAACCTGATTGAACACGGGAATATTTTCGAGTTGTTCAGCAAGCGACGACACGCCGACACGATAATCGCAATCTGCCAATCCTGAAACTGAGATTCCGTTCATTCTTCGATAGAACAAATTCAGGTCTCTGTTTGCCGTTCCGCCACGACTAAAGTTTGACTTGGCTTTGCTCGAAAACTAGATTCCATCGAATGTTGGCCGCTGAAACCAAATGGGTTGCAGTTCCCCATGCAACCGCGTCGCCCCCGAAATCATTAGTCACCTGGAATGAGATTTTGGTGGCGGTTGATCCATTTCTCAAATCGGTTGCCAAACGCCTTGTTGCTCAGGCGGAAGAATTCGAGCCGCAGATCGCAACTTACGCAGAATACGCCTTGAGTGGGCACGGCAAACAGCTCCGCCCCCTGCTCGTTTCACTCGCTGGTTCCGCCTCGGGAAAGTTGAGCGATCATCACATCACCGCCGCCGTTATCATCGAAATGGTGCATCTCGCCACCCTCGTTCACGACGACATCATTGACGAAGCCGAACTACGCCGTGGCCGTGCGACGTTATCCGCGAAATGGGGAACCGAGATTTCCGTTTTGCTCGGAGATTGTCTTTTTGCTCACGCTTTAAAACTCGCCGCCAGCTTTCCGACGCCAGAGATTTGCCGCGCTGTGGCTTCGGCGACAAATACCGTGTGTTCAGGTGAAATCCTACAAACCCAATGCCGTCGCAGATTTGGAATTTCCCGTGAAGAATATTTCAAGATTCTCGCGATGAAAACAGCGGAGCTTTTTGCGTTATCGTGTGATTTAGGCGCATTTTTGAGTCAGGCGAATCAAACCCAGCGCGAGGCAGTGCGCCAATATGGCATGGCGTTGGGCACGGCGTATCAACTCTACGATGATTGCCTTGATGTTTTTGGCTCCGAAACGGCTGCAGCCGGTAAAACCCTTGGCAGTGATTTAGCCAACGGAGAGATCACGTTGCCACTGTTGATCGCGATAGAACGCATGTCCGTCGAGGAACGAATCGAATTGGAAGAGCAGATTCAAACCTGGAAGCCGGAGAATTTCTCCAGCATCATTGCTTTGCTGGAAAAATATGACGTTTTAAGTGAATCCCGCCGCATCATCCACCAACATTTGGCTGCCGCCCGCCAGACGCTCCACACCTTGCCCGATTCCTACGGCCGTAATGGACTCGCTTGTCTTGCTGATTATTTGGCAAAACAAAGCGACGCTTTGGGTGTTTAACCTGAAGTCTCATGAAAACAGAATTATTAGAACCAGCAAAAGAGACGGCTGTAATGCAGGACACGGACAAAAAGTTAGAGAATAAAGCCCGTGCCGCTGAGGATCTGCTCTTGGTGAATCGCGCCAAGGAAGAAGATTCTGCCGCGTATGATGAATTAATCCGTCGTTATCAGGAACGAATTTACGCGACCGTCTATCACATGACTTCGAACCACGAAGACGCCAATGATTTGACGCAGGAAACCTTCATCAAGGCTTATCGCGCGCTCAAATCCTTCAAAGGCGATTCCAGTTTTTACACCTGGATTTATCGAATCGCGATCAACAAGACGATTAACTTCCTGAAATCACGCAAGAATCGTTCACACATGAGTTTGAATGACGTCGATTTCAATGTCGAAAACGATCCTGATCTGGTTGCGCTTATTTCCGATAAGACACCCCGTCGGGATTTGAATATCTCAGAGCTGCAGGAGAAATTGAACGAGGCGATGCTCAAGCTGTCTGAAGTTCACAGAATGGTTGTTACTTTGCATGACGTTCAAGGAATGTCGCACGATGAGATCGCTAAAATCATCGGATGCAATGTCGGAACAGTTCGGTCGCGACTTTTTTATGCGCGGCAACAATTACAAGGAACATTGGCCGATTATTTGAAGTAGTTATGAATCCAGATCAGGAAAATTTCGACGACTTGCGCAAACTGTTGGTTTTAAAGAAATACGAGCAGCCGCCCCCGGGATATTTTGCAGAATTGCCCACCCGGATCTGGACCCGCATCGAACGCGAACCTTCCGAATCATTTTGGGAGCGGTTCCTGCCCAACTTTGGAATCAACCCCGCCATGGCTTACAGCTTTGGTCTGCTCGCTTGCGGAACGCTCGTGTTTGGAATTGGGTATAGCTTGAGAACGACCGAGGGTACGGAAACGGCGATCCGTCCGTTATCAGATGATATCTGGGATTCTCCCGCCCCGAAGGTTGCGGCCAGCGACTCATTGGGTCTCTCGAACTTTCAATCAATGACCCACATGGCAAGCACGAATCCGGTGATGAGCGCAGGACCGTTGCCGTCTCTTTTCGGCACTCCTTCAATCCAAGTGGCACCGGTTAATTTTTCCCCCGCTCAATAATCAAAGCTCTTTGTCGAAGACCATGGTCATCTCGGTCCGGGGAATCAGGAGCCTTCCATTTTCAAACGTAGCGTCTGCGGTCGCCCCTTCAATCGAAAGTTTGTAACCCGATCCAAAACTGGACCAAGTCCCGCTGGCCAATATTGTCGCAGAAGTGTCGTTGGAAATCGGCGCATTTTTCAAAATCGCTTTATTATCTGTGGTGCAGGTCAACGTCACACCCCGCATCGGTGCATACTTGGTTTGCTTGAGCTGGCGCAGTTGCAGCGGCGTAATTTTGGGATTGGCAATTTTCTCCTGAGCGACTGTGGCATCCAGATTCAGCCGCCAAAGACCGAGGATTTTCTCATCATCATATTTCTCTGATTTTCCCGTTTTCAAATACTCATGGAGGTCTTGCAAATCCGAGCTGAGCAGTGTGCCGACTTCTTTGCTGATCGCCGCATTGGTCAAGATCGCCTGTACTTTCGGATGGTTGATGATGTCCCCGATTTTTGCCTGCGTTTGGATCATTTCATTGATCTGCACGTCATTCGCAATGGCTTGAAATTCCGGGCGCTCGGCGAGTGAAAGGAAAACGGGATAACGCGACAAGCGATTGTGCAACAGCGGATTGTTTTTCATCAAACCAATGATGTCGGCGGCGACGTAAAAGTTCTCCGGTGCTGGGTCGTAGGCGGCGACAACGTTGTCCACCTTGGTTTCCTGAATTTGGGTCCGCACGTCGTTCAGGAATCGCAGTTTTGCAGGATCCTCTGCGCCGGAAGCAATTTGCGTCGTCAGGTAGCCCGCCACATAAAACGGGATCAGCAACAACACAAAATAGACTGCGCCATTCACCAGACCGAGTGCCAGGCCGAGACGCTGGCTCAGTCGTTCCCATTTGATCGCCCGCTTGTCATCCGTTTTATATTTGTAAAAGACGTTCACTTTTCGATGCACAAAAAGCGCGATGACTTTGAAAATGATCATCACGAGAACGAAAATTACGAGCGGCGGAATGATCGGCTCCCAGATCGGGTGCTTGAATCCGATCGCAGGGAGAATCGGTTTGATGATGAAAGAGAGTGGGACGGCCAGCAATGCGGCGACGAACAAACCAACCAAAGAAATCGCGACACGAATGACGCCCTGATAATATCCAATCAACGCCAGCAGCCCGAGCAGCAGCAGAGCGACAAGCCAAATAATCATAGGAAAAAAAAGTAAAAGTTCACCTGCGGAAAAGCAACGTGCAAAGTTTTTGCCGGGAACGAAACTCCTGCATTCTTTGTCGCTCTATTACGAACCATTCTTTGCTTTGCCTTTTCCGGGAAATCCCGTTTTCATCTAGCCGTTCATGAGCGAAAACAGTGAGTCCAAATCAACGGCAGATCTCCCGCGCCGCGATTTTTTTGCCCGGTTCGCCGCAATTGTTATCGGCGGAATTGTCGGAATCGTTCCTGCAGCGGCGGCGCTATTGGTCTTTCTCGATCCGCTGCGTCGAAAAAACAAAGGCGTCGAAGGAGCGGTGCGCGTTGCTTCGCTGAGCGCGTTGCCGAACGATGGCAAACCCCACAAGTTTCCAGTTATCGCGAGCCGCACGGATGCCTGGAACAAATTTCCAGAAACGCCCATCGGCGCAGTCTATTTGCGCCGCACCGGTGAAAAACAAATTGAGGCTCTCCATGTGGTTTGTCCCCACGCCGGTTGTTTTGTGGATTTCGTTCCCTCTCGCGCCTGCTTTCTTTGCCCATGTCACAACAGCACGTTCGCCATCGATGGAGCCATCGATGACCCGAAAAGCCCAAGCCCACGAGGGCTGGACACGTTGCCGGTGGAAATTCGCGGCGAAGATATTTTTGTGAAGTTTCAAAACTTTCGGTCGGGGGTACGCGAGAAGATCCCTGAAGCATGAAACCGCTTTTCGATTGGCTCGACCAACGCACCGGCTATCGCCACATCACCCGCGAAGCACTTTTTGAGAACATCCCCGGCGGTTCACGTTGGCGTTATGTTTGGGGCAGCACACTGAGTTTCACGTTAGTCATCCAGTTCATCACCGGAATCGCGCTGTGGATGGCGTACTCACCCAGCTCTCAGACCGCATGGGAAAGCGTTTATTATATTCAGAACGAAATGTGGGGCGGATGGTTCTTGCGCGGGATTCACCATTTCACGGCGCAGGCGATGAATGTCTTGCTGGTGTTGCATTTGATGCAGGTCGTGATTGATGGTGCTTACAAAGCACCGCGCGAAGTGAACTTTTGGTTTGGCGTCCTGCTGCTGTTGCTGGTGCTCGGTCTTTCGCTCACCGGGTACTTGCTGCCGTGGGATCAAAAGGGTTTTTGGGCAACGAAAGTGGCGACAAATATCGCGGGGATTACACCGGTCATCGGTCCCGGTTTACAAAAACTGATTATCGGCGGCTCGGATTACGGTCACCACACGATCACGCGATTCTTCGCGCTGCACGCAGGGGTTCTTCCGGGGAGTATAATCGTGCTTTTAGTCGGACACATTTATCTCTTCCGTCGCCATGGAATTACCGCCAAACAACCATTGAAGAAGCCCGACGCCGCATTTTGGCCTGACCAGGTTTTGAAGGATGCGGTCGCTTGCCTCGCTGTTCTCGCCGCAATTTTATTTTTCGTAATTCGCAGTCACGGCGCTGACCTGGGTGCGCCCGCCGATCCATCCGAGCCGTACTCTGCTGCCCGGCCTGAATGGTATTTTCTATTTCTGTTTCAATTCCTGAAATATTTCCCGGGTGGAACAGAAATCTGGGGTGCAATCATTATTCCGAGCATTCTCATCGGGATCATTTTCCTGATGCCGTTTTTTGGAAAATGGAAACTGGGCCACCGTTTCAATCTCGGCCTGCTTTGGAGTCTGCTGGCGGGCGTGGCGTTGCTCACCTATTTCGCCATCTCGGAAGATCGGCGCAATCCTGATTACGTACTTTCCGTCAAAGAGGCCGAAGAAAATGCGCGTCGCGTCAAGGAATTGGCTCACTCCTCCTCTGGAATTCCCGCCACCGGGGCAGTGACCTTGTTACGCAATGATCCTCTAACCCAAGGTCCGAGGATTTTTGCGAAACATTGCGCGAGTTGTCATCGCTACGATGGCCATGACGGAATGGGCATTGTTTCGACCAATGCTCCGGAAGCCGCGGATCTCAAAGGTTTTGCCAGCCGTGAATGGATCGCTGGATTTCTCGATCCCGAAAAGATCAGTGGCCTGCATTATTTTGGCGGAACCAAATTCAAAGACGGCAAAATGGCGAAGTTCGTGAAAACCGATATTGCCAAATTCACGGCCGTAGAAAAACAGCAACTGGAGAAAGTGGTTATCGCTCTTTCAGCGGAAGCGTGGCTGAAATCCCAGCGTGAATTGGATAGACGGGATGAAGCGATCATCAAAGAAGGTCGAGAATTGATCGCAGGGGCTACGATGAGTTGCACCGATTGTCACCAGTTCCAAAAAGAAGATGAAGACGCGGATGCAGTTGACCTCACCGGCTACGGTTCGCACCAGTGGCTTACTGGATTCATTGAGAATCCAAAGCATCCGAAGTTTTACGGTAGAAAAAATGATCGGATGCCCGCTTACGGCGAAGACAAGATTCTAGACGCTCACTCGATTGACCTGCTGGTCAAATGGCTCCGAGGCGAATGGCTGGAACCGGATACAGCATCGGTGCCGAAGTAAAAACTCAACGGTAAGGTTGATGTAATTCGACGTTTGGAGTTTTCTTCCGCAATTTCATGTTCAGCATTTCAACTCCCACTGAAAACGCCATCGCGAAATAAACGTAGCCCTTCGGAATATGTTGATGCAGGCCCTCCGCGACGAGCAACGTTCCGATCAATATCAAGAAACTGAGCGCCAGCATTTTAATCGTCGGATGGCGATCCACGAAATCGCTGATCTGATTAACGAAAACCAGCATCACGATCATTGCCGCGATCACAGCCGCAATCATTACCCCTAATTCTTTGACCATCCCGACGGCGGTGATGACTGAATCAAGCGAGAAAACGATGTCCAACAGCAGGATTTGAACGATCACATTCGCGAAGGTTGGCGCAACACGTTTGGTCGCCTTGCCATCTTCGCCCTCCAGTTTTTCATGGATTTCAAAAGTGCTTTTACCAAGAAGGAAAAGCCCGCCCAAAAGCAGGATTAAATCTTTGCCCGACAGCGCGAAATCGAACGCAATACGGGTGTTCTGAAAAAACTCTCCCGTCCAAAATGGCTTGTCGAGTTTCACGACCCAGGCCAGAGCGCAGAGAAGCAGGATTCGCGTGATGAGCGCCAGAGCAAGGCCCAAACGGCGCGCTTTCTTCTGTTGATCTGCGGGAAGTTTCCCGCTGAGGATCGAAATAAAGATGATGTTGTCGATGCCAAGAACGATCTCGAGTAACGTCAACGTCAATAGACTCACCCAAATCTGGGGATCAGAAAGCCATTCCATGCGGGGAATTCTAAGAAAGGAATTTCATCTGTCAATTAGGGGAATCCCTTAGGCTATTGCCACCAACGATGCTCAACGCTGAGGCGCATTCCGTCGAAAGTTCAACGAAATTCCTGTGCTAAGGACGCGTTTTTCCAAGAAATGAGTTGGCTGCTCTGTGATGAAAAATGAAGGACCAATTAAACGGTTCTCAACCAGGTGGCCACGTCATCTGCCGTCCCCCGAGGATATGAAGATGCAGATGCGGAACCGATTCACCTGCGTCCGGACCGTTGTTGATCACCAGGCGATAACCGTTTTGTTTCAACCCCGCTTTCTCCGCAATTTCGGCTGCTTTCAAAAGCATGTGTCCGAGGACTTGATGGTCCTCCGTCGTTGCTTCGGCAATTCGCGGGATAGGCTTTTTGGGAACAACGAGTATATGAACTGGCGCTCCAGGATTGATGTCCCGCAAGGCGAGGGTCAGATCATCTTCGTAAACAATATCGGCGGGGATTTGTCGGGCTACAATTTTTTCGAAGAGTGTCATATGCAGAAGCCTTATAGTTATCAGTCACCATAAAAGGAAATCCCCGCTCGGCAATGGAGATGTTTTTCGAACGCCAAGACTGGAAAACTTCGAACCAACGGCGCATTGTTACAACACAACCAGCGCGCAGGTTTCTTTCTTTGGTTCCGCATTCAGGCAGGTTCGCAAATACTCGACAATCTGATCGCTCAAGTCCTGGCAACGGTCGCTCCAGCGTTGGGCGCCGCTGAGTTGTTTGACACAATCGCGGAGTCCTTTGAATCGCACCACGTGCGGCTCTTCCTGGATCCGACGTCGCATTTCCTGACGAAGATGCACGAAGAAAAGCAGTTCGAAGTTCTCGCCGGCAGTGGCAGCAACATCGCGCAGATCCGATTCCGAAACGCGAATGGATTCTTCCTCTGCCGTATCGGTTTTGATGTTCAGCCCAAATCCGCGCAACACACGTTCCAGCGCGAGCGAGAATTCTCCAACTGAAACGGAATGCTGGCCGAGTTCCGTTCGGAAATAATGCAGCACGGCGGCGGACGCATTCCGAATAAGATCGGGATCGACCATGGAAACAGCGTCGCCCAGCAGCTCAATCGCAACCAGTTCGACAGAGCAGGGAATATTTTCGCCCGCCGCAGTTTTGAAAACGAGGTAATCGGGATTCAGTTGCATCATGTTTCTTCCTCCAGTTTTTTCACCGCTTGCACAAATTCGGTCGCTTCTTGGAAACGCCGATAAACGCTCGCGAATCGCACATAAGCGACTTCATCGAGTTCGCGCAGGCCCTCCATTACGCGTTCCCCAATGGCCATTCCCGGGACTTCGCCGTCGTATTTGTCCGTGATTTCATCGACGATTTTTTCTACGAGATCTTCTATGGCTTTCGGGCTGATCGGGCGTTTCTGACACGCTTTTCGGACGCCCGACAACAATTTTTCCTTTGAAAACTGCTCTCGCCTCCCATCCCTTTTTACCACCACCAACCCTTCATGCTCGATCTCTTCGTAAGTCGTAAATCGATGACCGCAACCGATGCATTCGCGCCGACGACGAATCGTGGAACCTTCCTTGGAGGCTCTTGAATCAATCACTTTATCGTCCTGGTTCCCGCATTTTGGGCATCGCATAATTTTCTTACCGACCACCGCTAAATGTGTCGTCGTGGTAGGTAGCATACTAAATCTTGTGGAGTCAAAGAATTTGTCTGAAGAGTTACTCACCTAAAATGTACGAGTTATTGGCTTCGAGGTTTTGATTTCAAAACAAGCTCACCCCTGGATCGACACTGGAACCTCGAGAGGGAACTTGAACGTTTTCCATCAGAAGCCGAACATGGAAGGCATCAGCACGCTTGACCGGAGAGATGAAAAACAAAGCGAGGACGAGCTTAGCTTGCTCGTCCTTTTTTATGCCATTGTTCTGGCGATTGCATTCCACCAACCGTCGTGAAGCTCTGTAAGCGGCGAAGATAGTTCAGTGGAATCGAGTTTGATTTTCAAATCGCTTCCTCCGACTACACCTAGTCGCGTCGCGGGAACTCCCAAGATCCTGGCGCGTTCCAGAACTTTCACCGCATCCATCGGTGCCACCGTGATCACGACGCGGCTCTGGGTTTCGCCAAAGAGAACCGCATCGAGGCGAATGTCTTTGAATTGCGACAGGTCAACTTGCGCACCGATTAGACGAGGCGTTTCGCGGGCGACATTTTGTGAAATGCAACTTTCCGCAAGCGCAACAGCCAAGCCGCCTTCGCTGCAATCATGCGCACTTTTCACCACGCCGGACTGAATGAAGCCGAGCAATGTGGTGTGAAGATTTTTCTCCGTT
>JBBQAX010000089.1:0-14517 GCA_038316905.1 Verrucomicrobiota bacterium
TCGGCCAATCTAACCACTATCGCCCAAGCTCCCGTGACGAACAGCGTCAAGATTGGCGACACCGAGACGCCGGTGAACAGTTTGATCGTCACGGCGACCTCTGCGAATACGAATCTTGTCCTGGACGCAAACGTTGAAATCCTCGATGCGACTGGCGCAACGCGGCGAGTGAAAGTGACGCCGAGTCCGACCTGCGCGATTCCCAGCGGCACGGCCAATATTTCTGTGCGAGTGACGGATGGCGGCGGGCAATTCAGCACAGCGGTTTTCGCCGTTGAAGTGCAATCCGGCGCGCCCGATGTGCAAAACACGGGGGATGTTGGAACGCTCGCAAATGTTCCCATCACCAATTCATTTACGCTCGTCGATTTAAACACGCCGTCGGCTGAACTAGTGATCAGCCACACCAATTCAACGATCACAAATGTGCTGGCGAACTCCGGCATTTCTATCAGCGGCTCAACTTTGAATCGCACGATCGTCATGACGCCTGAATCGGGCGCATCAGGCGGAACCATCGTTTCCGTTGGAGCGAGCGATGGTGATTGCTCCGACACAAATTCTTTTCTGTTCATGGCGGTGCCGCAGGCCGGCGTCATTGCTTATGATTCCTTTGATCATTATGCGGACGGTCCTTTGACCACCCAAGTGGGCGGCGGGGTTTGGTTGAATAACACCGATACAGCGGGAGCCATTCAGATTGAATCCAACGCGTTGCGATTGAATCCAGCTGCGGCCGAGGAGTTTGTCCGAATTCCGCTGCTGGGAAGGGGTTCTTATAACGAGACGAACAGTTTGCCTTTGTACGCTGCGATGAAGGTCAAGTTGTTGAACCTACCCTCGCAAACTGTTCCGACCGCGAACACGCATATTGGGAATTTCAGCGGCCCTGGCAGCCCCGGCGCGCAGCGCACACGTATCTTCGCCAGCAATGATGGTGCGGAGCCCGGTTCTTATCGACTGGGAATCTCCAGTTCCGCCAGCACGCCCAACGCTTATTTCGCCACCAACCTTTCTCCAAATGTCAGCTATACGGTTGTCACCTATTACAATCCAACTAATGGTGTTGCGAGACTGTGGGTTGATCCTTCAACTGAATCGGACACGTTTGTCGAGGCGACGGATGCGCAAACGGCGAGCATCCATTTCTACGCGTTTCGCCAGCGGACAACTGCTTCCGACGCATTGATTGACGATCTCGTGGTGGCGACTTCTTTCAATGACGCGCTGTTGATCGCCTCGGGCACCTCCAACTTCAGGCTGCGCTCGTGAATGGAAACGTGGAGATTTCCTGGCCCGCGGAAGGTTCAGAAGGTTTTTCACTCTATGCCAATGCAGATTTAAACACGTCGGTCTGGAATCCAGTTCTGGACACGCCGGTTATCGAAGGCGGGCGTCACGTGGTAACGATCAGCAACCCGACCGGAAATAATTTTTATCGTCTTCAAAAATGATTAACGCCCGGTCGAAATGAAGAATCAAAACGTTAAAAGAAATCGAGCCTTCACCCTCATTGAACTGCTGGTCGTCATTGCCATCATCACAATTTTGGCGGGCTTGTTGTTGCCCGCGCTGGCCAAAGCGAAGGAGAAAGCGAATCGGACCAGTTGCGTGAATAATCAGAAACAAATTACGCTCGCGCTGCGAATGGGCGGATGACAACGGGGGAAAATATCCCTGGGCACCAATGCGGGAGGTTCCTTTGAGGACACATCCGGCAACCTGTCCGTATATCGACACACCACAATTGCTTCCAACGAAATGAGCACGCCGAAAATTCCACATTGCCCAAGCGATCGCAATCGCACCTTTGCCAGCAACTGGACTCAATTTGCTGCCGCAGGAAACAAAGACCAATTGATCAGTTACGCATTGGGAGTGCATCAAAATATGTCCGGCGGAACCGCGCCGAACGCAGACATCCGACTGGGCGCAACTTCCCAACAACCCATTTTGGCTGACCGCCACATTGATAACACCAATAGTACCAGTGCCGGAAATCAAAAGAAATTCACGTCCAATTCCGATGCCGCTGCCGCGTTGTGGGATCCCGAATATAAATCGAATAATGATACAGCTCCCACGATGATTCATGGTCCAGTGGGGGCGATGTCGATTTCTGATGGCAGCGTTCATATCTTCAACAAATCGCGATTGCAGGCGCAGATCCGGGCTGCCCTTGGTGAACGAAATACCAAGGTGTTGTTTATAATGCCGTAGGCATTTTCGATTCGTCACACTACAAGGACGACGAAGAAATCTGGCGTTTTCCCCTCTGTCAACACCTTCAACGGCAATTCCCGCCGAAAAGAGCAGGCGTCTTTCGTGATTAGAAGTGAGTTAGGAGAAGTTCAGTGTGGAGTGCGGCGGCATGACGTCGCTTTTCCTGCACGGTTCGACCGCATGGCAGCTCTCAACCTTGTCAGGTTTTCTGGTTTTTCCCCACAGTGAAGGAAAAGCGGGGACATGTCCCCCGCAGTCCAAAGTCGATTCACTTGAATCACACCCACTTCCTTTCAGCGCGAGAAAACTCCACTTGCGTTCACTCTCTGCATGCTGAAAACTTTTTCTGCTTTATGGCACATGTAAAATTACACATTCCGGGACCGGTTGAAGTCAGTGACAAAACTTTTCAGGCGTTTCGTTCGCCGATGATTGGTCATCGCGGACAGGGTTTTAAAGATCTTTACGCAAAAATGCAGCCGCAATTGCAGACGCTGCTCTCCACCAGGCAACTGGTTTATCTCAGCACGTCGTCGGCGTGGGGTGTGATGGAAGGGGCGCTGCGCAATCTCGTTTCCAAAAAAGTTCTCTGCTGCATGTGCGGCGCATTTTCGGACAAATGGCTCGATGTCGCCAAGCGTTGCGGAAAACAAGCTGAAGCGTTGCAGGTCGAATGGGGTTCGCCCATCACGGCGGAGCAAGTGGACAAGAAGCTTGCGACCGGAGAATTCGACGCGCTCACGTTAATTCACAACGAAACATCCACGGGCGTGATGAGTCCGCTTAGCCAGATCGCCGCACTCAAAGATAAATATCCTGACGTGATGTTCATCGTGGATGCCGTCAGTTCGATGACCGCCGTGAAACTGGATTTCGATTCGTTGCGCATCGACGTGTTGCTCGCGGGAACGCAGAAGGCGTTTGCGATGCCGCCGGGATTGTCGGTGTTCTGCTGTTCCCCCGCCGCGCTGTTGAAAGCCGCGAGCGCAAAAGATCGCGGTTATTATTTCGACTTTGTTGAGTTCGAAAAAAACGCGCGTGATCACATGACGCCCAGCACGCCGAGCATTGGCCACATTTACGCGTTGTCGTCGAAACTCGATGATTTCTTTGCGGAAGGCTTGGATGCGCGTTACGCCCGCCATCGCAAGCTGGCGCAAATGACCCGCGACTGGGCGGCGCGTCACGGCTTCAATTTGTTTCCTGAAAAAGATTTTGAATCGGTCACACTCACTTGCATCAACAACGGCGCGAAACCGGGCGAACGAAAAGTCGATGTCGCGAAATTGCAAAAGCTGGTGAAGGACCAGGGATTTCTCATTGATGGCGGTTACGGAAAAATCAAAGGCACCACGTTCCGCCTTTCCAACATGGGTGACGAAACCGAAGCGACAATGAACCAGCTTTACGCGGCGTTGGACAATGCGATGAAGCAGTTATGAGTGAAGACGTTCGTTGGGAGCAACGCTTTGAGAATTTTGAAAAGGCGTTTCTGCATTTGCAGGATGCGACCCAACGAAATTTCTCCAGTCTTTCCGATTTGGAAAAAGAAGGTCTTGTCCAACGCTTTGAATTCACCTTTGAACTCGCATGGAAAACGTTGAAAGATTATTTGGTTTTCAGTGGAATTGTTTTTGATCAAGTCACGCCGCGCTCTGTGATTAAACAAGCTTTCGCCGCTGGAATCATTGCCGACGGCCAGCTTTGGATCGATATGCTGCGGGATCGAAACCTGATGTCACATGTTTATGGCGAAGCAGTTTTTCTCCAGGTAGCCGAGGGAATTTCGACGCGTTATGCTGAGGCGATCAAAACGCTTCATCTTTTTCTGAAAGCGAAAGTCGGCCAATGAAAACTTTTGGTTTAACCGCGCACGAACAGGAACTCATCCGTGGAGTTCTGCGTGAGCATCCTGAAATTACTGGCGCAAAAGTTTTCGGCTCGCGCGCAAAAGGGACCTCTCAACCGAACTCCGATATTGATCTAACGTTGAAAGGAAAAGTTTCAACACGCCTGTTGGCGGAGATCTCCGAAGAATTAGATGACCTTCCGCTGCCCTACCTTTTCGACGTGACCGCTTACGACGACATTGAGCAGCGCACCTTAAAAGAACACATCGACCGAGTAGGACAGATTTTTTACGCCACGTCGTTGGCGGAAAACGTTTGAATCTTTTCAGGGGGACTCGCTCGTTTTCGCCTGCAAAAGTTTCAGTGGAAATTTTTACTGGATCATCACATCCCCTTCGATGTCGCGAATTTGCAAACTCACGCGCGGCGTTTTCTCCCAATCGACTTCAATCACGCCGAAGTTATCTCCAACATTCATATACTGCACGCGATGCTGACTCGGCTCGGGATAGCGCCATTCCTTGCGGCCGCGATTCAGTCCGCTGGAGGTCAGATCGAAAATCGGATAACCGACCCCGCCATCCATCACCGATAATTCCGCGAGATGACGGTCGCCGCTGAGAATCACCACGCCATCCGCTTTTGTATCGCGAATAAGTTTGAAAAGCCGTTCGCGTTCGAGCGGGAAATTCATCCATTTCTCGCCGCCATGATTTTGGGCGATGACCTGGATGCTGGAGACGAGCAACCGTAGTTCCGCTGGTTGACTCAATTGTCCTTCGAGCCAGCGCCACTGCGTTTTGCCGAGAATCGTGCTCTCAGGATGCATGTCTGGCAGGTTCGGCATTTTGCGATTGGGCGATTTATCTTCAATCAACG
The DNA here is from genome assembly GCA_038316905.1 of Verrucomicrobiota bacterium. Lineage (GTDB taxonomy): Bacteria > Verrucomicrobiota > Verrucomicrobiia > Limisphaerales > CANJXF01 > CANJXF01. The sequence continues at coordinate 4,953 of JBBQAX010000089.1, forward strand.
GGCTGCGAAAATAGCGGGTGTCGAGCAGGATGATTTGCACGCGCTTTCCAACGGGGCCGAAAACTTCCGCGGAGTAAACGCCCTCCTGCTGGCGGCGCGGGGAATCTTTTGGTTCGCGCATGAAATCAAGGAACACCTGTTGCGATTCTTTTTTCTTGGGATATTCCACTCCAGCGTTGTTGCGTCCGAAATCGTGATCGTCCCACGTCGCCAACAGAGGGATTTGCCGGCGCAATTTGGTGAAACCTGGTTGTGCATCCAGCAGCGCATATTTGGCGCGCAACACGTTCATGTCATCGGTATCGCCGTAAATATTGTCCCCGATCAAAAGAAACAAATCCGGTTTGGTGTCGAGAATCTCATTCCAGATCGGTTGCGGCTCGCTTTGCAAAGCGCAGGAACCAAACGCGATTTTTTCGATCGCTTTGTCTTTCGCACTCGCGGAAATCGCAACGACACAGAGGACGAAGATTAAAATTCGAGCGGCAACCATTTTAACGGTTGAGGGAAGGTTCACTTTACGGAGAAATGGCAAGGCGCTCTTCATTTTTTTCATGGCTCATTAAGACGCCCTGTTCTTTGTAAGGCTTCAAAATAAAGTGGGTCGCGGTCGAGACGACGCCTTGAATGGTCGCCAGCTTTTCCGAAACAAACGTAGCCACTTCGCGAAGATTTTTTCCTTCCACGACCACGAGCAGATCGTAGCCGCCCGACATTAAATAACAGGATCGCACTTCGGAATATTTTGCGATGCGTTCGGCCAAACGATCAAAACCTCCACCGCGTTCCGGCGTGATTTTCACTTCGATAACCGCGCGCACGATTTCCACGCCAATTTTTTCTTCATTCAAAACCGCGTGGTAACCGAGAATCAACTGGTCTGTTTCATAGGATTTAATTTTAGCCAGCACGTCGGCTTCGGATTGATTCAACATCGAAGCGAGTTGCGCCGGTTTTAGCGCGGCGTTGTCGTGCAAAAGTTTCAAGAGCGGATCCATGCGGGAATCTTTAAACCGGGACCTTGCTACAAAAAAGCACAAAGACGCGAAAGGACCCGTTTGTCGGCGGGTGGCACCTGCCTCCGGCGGGTGCGATGATTGATCCAACACCCAACATCGAATGCCGAAATACCGAAATGCTGATTCGCACCCGCCGGAGGCAGGTGCTACCCGCGCGTTTTCCTTTTTGTGTTCTTTGCGTTTCTTTGTGCCAACAATTCCATCGTGCAATCTGACGACTACAAAATTGTTCAACTCGCGAATGGAACCTACAGCATCCATTCCATAGCGGAACGTGAGACGTTTCATCCCGTGATCGGGCCGGTCGCCGAGGCTGAAACGCTTTACGTGAAGCAGCTTAAATTGCGCGAACGACTCGCGAAACATTCCGGAGAATTCGTCGTCTGGGATGTTGGCCTCGGCGCTGCGGCCAACGTGTTGACGGTTCTGCGGGAGACAAAAGAGATTCCTTCATCGGTGAGAATCGTCAGTTTCGACCACAAAATTGCGCCGTTGGAATTCGCGGTGAATCACGCAGAGAACCTGGGTTATTTCTCTGGTTACGAAACGAGCGTCAAACATTTGATTAGCGAGGGGCGAATTGATTTCCAAAACGAAAAGCAAAGTGTGAGCTGGGGATTTCATCTCGGCGACTTTCCGACACTTCTCACCGGCTCACTTTCACACTCACCCACTCACACCTTCCCCGCGCCGCACGCAATTTTGTTTGATGCCTTTTCGCCAGCAAAAAACCCGGCGATGTGGACCCTGCCGCTTTTCACGAATCTGTTTCGATCGCTTGATCCATCTCGGCCTTGCGCAATGCCAACCTATTCGCGAGCCACGATGTTGCGAGTCACTTTATTGCTCGCCGGATTCTACGTGGGAGTGGGCCACGCCACCGGCGAAAAAGAGGAAACGACGATTGCGGCGAACACCCTCGAATTGCTGGAAGAACCGTTAGGTGAAAAATGGCTGGGACGCGTTCGCAATTCCAAAAGCGCGGAGCCGATGTTTGACTCTTTTTATGAGCAAAGGCCGATCTCACCCGAATCCTGGGCGCGCCTGAACGCGCATCCGCAATTCAAAAAGGCATCGTCGCAATAGGATATTTCGATCAATCAGCTTCGCGCTCACCGTCGCTCCCACATCCATCGAAAAAAGAATGTCCGGTTTCTGCGGCAACGCGCATTTAATAAGTGCATGGAAGAAATGGATGACATGGCGTTGTTGCGGGAATACGCGAAGCGCAATTCCGAAGCGGCCTTTGAAACTCTGGTGTCACGTCGCGTCAATTTTGTTTATTCGGCAGCGTTACGACAGGTGCGCGACCCGCATCAGGCCCAGGAAATCACGCAAGCGGTCTTCGTCATTCTCGCCCGGAAAGCGAGTCGTATTTCAGACCAAACCATTCTGGCTGGATGGCTTTTCAAAACGACGCGGTTTGCCGCCCTGGCACAGACGCGCGCCATCCTCAAACGCCAGCAACGAGAACTGGAAGCGCAGATGGAATCTGAACTCCACCCCACCTCGCCGGATTCTATGTGGGAACAGATGTCGCCCCTGCTCGACGAAGCGATGGCGCAACTTGGGGATAAAGATCGGCAGGCTGTCTTGCTGCGATTCTTCGAAAACAAAAGTCTGGCGGAAGTGGGAGGCTATTTGGGCATCGGCGAAAATAGCGCAGGCAAACGTGTGAGTCGCGCGCTGGAGAAATTGCGGAAGTTCTTCACCAGGCGCGGTGTCGTTTTGACGACCACCATCCTCTCGGGAATTGTTTCGGCCAATTCCGTTCAAGCCGCGCCCGTCGCGCTAGCGACCTCGATTTCTGCCCTCGCGATGACAAATGGAGCGGTGGCAAGCGGTGCAACATTAACCCTCATCAAAGGAGCCTTGAAACTTATGGCGTGGACGAAAGCGAAATTGGCAATAGTGATTGGGACGAGTGTTTTGCTCGCGGCAGGAACAACTACAACATTGATCGTGCAGTATTCGGCGAAGTCTCCACCGGTTGCCTCGACACAACTCGATGATTCATTTTTCACTACGGATTCAACCAAAGTTTTTGCGGCACCGAAGAACATCCTGATTTTTCGCCCTACTCATTTCAACCGCGACCGCGGAATGATGTATGCGACGCACGCCAGCTTTGGGCGTAAATCCCAAACGCGAATGATGGGCGGCCATGTATCCATCGAAGAAGTGTTGGCATCGGCTTACGAATTTCCCGTCACACGCATGATTCTTCCCGGCGATTTGCCGAGTGGAAAATTTGATTTTTTCGCCTCCATGCCGAGCGATCAACGAACAGGCCTGCAAACGGAAATCAGAAGACAAACTGGATTGAGCGGACGAAAGGAGACGCGCGAAATCGATGTGCTCTTGCTCAAGATCAAGACCTCACGCGCGCCAGGTTTGAAACTTCATTCCGGCAAACGAAACAGTTTCTTCGGCGTGATGGCCGATGGAAAACTTCGTGCGACCGGACAATCTATCTCCATGCTGTCGGACCACTTCGAGTCTTCGATGAAAATGGTCATCATCAATAAAACAGAATTGTCGGGATTATACGATTTCGAGTTGGATCAACGCAAATTTGACGGCCCCGCAAACCGCATCGCAGTCGAAAAGATTTTGTTGGATCAATTCGGTCTGGAACTCGTGCCCAGCCGCGAACCTATTGAGATGCTGATTGTGGAGAAAGTGAAATAGGCAATTTGATTTCGAGCACGCGCGCTTTCGCTAATGTTTCCTCATATTCTGCTTCGGAATTGGAATCGGCAACGATGCCCGCGCCGACGTGAAGATAAACTTTGTCCTCTTTGCAAACGGCGGTGCGGATCGTAATGCTCAATTGGCTTTCGCGATTAAAGCCGAGATAGCCGAGTGCGCCGGTTGCGTTGAGCGCCTGAATTCCCCCCCCCATTCACCCACAGCGAACGGCATTCTTCGGAATGCCGTTTTTTTGCTTCCATATTCGCCAAACGGATGGACAAGAAAATTGAAAACAATAGGATTTCGCAAAGCATGAACCTGAATCGCTCAAAGATAAATTCGAGCCGGACCACAATGTCCGGGCAAGTCGAGCAGCGCGGAATTAAAAGCGGATGTTCCACGAAGTTAGCGTTTCTGATCGGAATACCGTTTATCGCCTTTGGAACGTGGTTCATTCTCATTGGCACAAAAACGTTTCCGGTCGATCCGAAAACCGTCCAGGCGCCCTATTGGGTTTTGACGGTGGCGGGCGGCGTTTTCGCTCTGGCCGGACTATTCGTTTGGAGTCAGGGCGGGCGTCAAATTTTGGCAGATCGGCGTCTGCGCGAAGCGGCTCGGCGACACCCGGAAGAATTTGCGTTTCAAGATTACGGTTGGGATCCAAGCGGTTTCAAACCGCCGCGTTGGAAACCAGCGATGATCGCGGTGGCGGGTTTGTTTTTTTTCGCGTTGTTTCTCTCGATGTTTAATTGGTGGGCGTTTTATGCGCGAGGCCCGCTCATGGTCAAAATCATCGTCTCGCTATTTGACCTGATTTTAATTTACGGGGTGTATCAAACCACGATACGGGTTGGTCGAGCATTCAAATTTGGGGGATCGGAAATCCGATTTCTCCAGTTTCCAATTCGGCGTGAAGAACAAATCGAACTCCACTGGAAACCCGCCCACGGAATCGTGCGCGCCAACAAAGGCTCCTTCGCTTTGCGATGTATCGAAGAATATTGGGTCACCACCGGCTCTGGAAAAAATCGTTCACGCCATCTCGTCCATGATGAACTTTGGAGTGAAACAATGGTTTTGGGTGAGCCACATTTGTTCTCTCGCGCGGAAGAAATCAAACTGCTTTTCCAAAACCCTGCGGGAATTCCGTCCACGCAATTGAATGCAACCCGCCCGGTCTACTGGGAACTCGAAGTGAAACTCGACCTGCCCGGCCTCGATTTTGAAGAGCGCTATCTGATTCCTATTTACGAGTCGGTGGAGAGGACTGAAGAAACGTCGATTAGTTACGCCGCGAATCCGTGAGGTTTAATTCGGATTTTTAGCATAACGCATAACGCGTCGCGCAATTTGGTGATGATGGGCGAGCCGGGAATTTCACGCGCATCAATCTGCGTCACGGCGCGAATCCCAAATCCGCTGGAGGTGAGAAAAGCGGAGGAAACGAGCGAAAGATTTTTCCAAGGCAGATTTTTTTCCGCGCGGTTGATTTGTAACTTGCGACAGAGTTCGAGGACGACTTCCCGTGTGACACCGGGCAACGCACCGCTGCTCACGGGCGGCGTGCAAACGGTTTGATTTTCGATCCAGAAAAAATTGCTGCTGGTCGCTTCAACAATGTTGTCGAGCTGGTTGCGGAGCATCGCTTCGTCGGCGGATTGCGCATCCGCTTCCGCGCGAGCGACGATGTATGAAAGTTTGCTGGAAGTTTTAAATCGAGCGAGCGGATCGTTCGCCAAAACACGAACCGAACTAATGATGATTTTGCACGAAACGGATTCGCTCGTGCGGAATGGATGCGATGTCATCACCAGAAATGGCGAGGTTGCGCCTTCAGGCGAATAGCCGCGTCGCCCTACCCCTCGGGAAAGTTGCAGGCGCAATATCCCATTCGGCATTTCGTTTTTTCTGAAGAGTTCTTCCATCCAAGCAACCATCTGCATCGGCGTGAATGGCAATTTAATTTTCAAAAAATCCGCACCCGCCTGCAATCGCGCGAGATATTTTTGGACAAGAAAAGCTTTCCCGTTGTAAATGGGAATCGCCTCGAACAAACCGTCACCCAGGCAAAAACTCCGATCGAAAACGGAGACAGAAGCCTGTTCTTCCGGGATAAATTTGCCATTGAGAAATACGAGCACGGAGAATTCTTAACGTAAGGACACCAAGACGCGGAGAAAAAAGTTAAGTTGGGGATCGGCTTTAGCTCGCCAGAGCGAACAAGTTTTAGGTCGCGAATAAAAACTGAAATTCTTTGTCCGCTTTTGCGTTTGGCGGGCGTTTATGGGTGAATGCCGCCGATGGATGACATGGTTTTATTGCGCGATTACGCTCACGGACAATCCGAAACCGCCTTTGCCGAACTGGTTCGTCGCTACATTAATCTGGTTTATTCCGCCGCGCTGCGACAGGTGCGCGACCCGCATCTGGCCGAGGAAGTGACCCAGGCCGTCTTCATAATTCTCGCCCGCAAAGCCGGACAACTTTCCAAAGACACAGTGCTGTCGGGCTGGCTGCTCAAAGCCACTCGTTACGCGGCGAACAGCCAGATTCGAGGCAACATCCGGCGAACCCAACGCGAACAGGAGGCTTACATGCAATCCACTTTGAACGAACCGGACGCAGCGGCGTGGGAACAACTCGCGCCATTGCTGGACGAGGCGATGACATCCCTCAACGAAACCGACCGCAACGCAATCGCGCTGCGATTTTTTGAAAACAAAAGCGCGTTGGAAATCGCCGCCGCTTTGAAGATGAACGAGGAGGCCGCGCAAAAACGCGTGAGCCGGGCACTGGAGAAATTGCGGAAGATTTTCACTAAGCGAGGCGTGGCAATCACAACGACGCTTATCGCGGGCGCGGTTTCGGCGAGTTCCGTTCAAGCCGCGCCAGCGGGATTGGCTGTAACGGTTGCGGCGACAGCGGCAAAAGGAGCAGCAATTTCAGAAACATTAACAACACTCGTGAAAGGAATTATGAAACTGATGACTTGGATGAAAATTAAAATGGCGGTGAGCGTAGGTCTAACGGTCATAATTGCCATCGGCGCAACAACGGCGATTGTCGCAGAGAGTAAAAAACAAGACGCACCTTCACTCGGCAGCGTTGCTGCAAGCGAGATAACGTTGATCGTTCCGTGGGAGTCGGTCGGAAAAGTGCGGAAAGGCATGACCACAAATGAGATCGAAGCCGTGCTGGGTAAACCGGACAAAATGCAGGGCAAGATGATGGTCTATGACAAAAAATTCGGGATGACGGCTGGCCAAAGCAAATTCGGTGTCCTTGTCGTCATGTGCGGAGATTCGTCAGGCAAAGGACCAGGCGTAAAAAAATTCAAAGGACGAACCAAGGAAGGCATTGGCATGGGTTCGACCCGAGAAGAGATAGTGACTTCGATTGGTGAGCCGACTTCTGCAAAGTTATTCAACGCGGAATTAAATCAGGAACAATTGGAATATAAAGCTCTCGGGTTTGAGTTCATTTTGGAAAAGGGAAAGGTTTTTCACATTACCGTGGACTTTCGCAAACCCTAATGAGTTGCTGGAAAAATGAGCGAGGCCAAGAATTAAAAAATACTCTGTTCCCTTTCCAATTCGGCGTCCATGTGTAGGTAGATGATGAACGATGGACATGGCGTTGGTGCGGGCATACGCCGCCAGCCAATCCGAGCGCGCCTTCAAAAGCGCCAGAGGACTGGCGCACTCCAAGACGCTTCGCGCTGTTCCATGCGTCATCGAAATTCGCGGGAGCGTCTCGGAGTGCGGCAGCCCTCTGCCGCTTTCGGCATTTGGGATTGATTTAACGCCGCCAGAAAAGCCGCTGCGTTTCCCGCACTTCATTAGTTCAAAAATAAATGTCCAATTTCGTTTCGGGCGGGGGTTAATTAGGGAATGACCGAGATGAACGACATGGAGTTGGCGCGCGAATTTGCCCGGCGCAATTCCGAATCCGCCTTTGCCGAGTTGGTTCGGCGACACATCAATCTCGTTTATTCTGTGGCGATGCGTTACGTCGGCAATTCCTCTGACGCGCAGGATGTGACGCAAGCGGTCTTCATTATTCTCGCCAAGAAAGCCCCCGGTCTGCGCGACAAAACGATCATCACCGGCTGGCTCTACGAAACCACGCGATTCACGGCGACGAATTTTCTGCGTTCCAAAATCCGACGCGAATCCCGGGAACAGGAGGCTTACATGCAATCCACTTTGAATGACTCCGAAACTGACAACGCCTGGCAACAAGTCGCGCCGCTTTTGGAAGACGCGATGACGCGCCTGAGCGAAAAAGAGCGCACGTTGCTGGCGTTGAACTTTTTTGAAAATAAGAGTGGTGCAGAAACCGCCGCTGCACTTGGCATTGAAGAATGGGCGGCTCGCAAGCGAGTAGCACGCGCGGTGGAAAAGTTGCGGAAATTTTTCACGAAACGTGGCATCGGCGTTTCGGCAGGCGTTTTGGTGGGAGCGATCACGGCAAATTCCGTTCAAGCCGCGCCCGTCGCGCTCGCGACCTCGATTTCTGCCCTCGCGATTACAAAAGGGGCGGTGGCAAGCGGTTCAACATTAACCCTCGTAAAAGGAGCATTGAAACTTATGGCGTGGACAAAAGCAAAGGTGGCGGCGGCGACAAGCGCGGCAATTCTTCTGGCGACGATTACGACCGTTACCGTGACGAGTCACTTTCGAAACGCTCCGCCGACTCAAACTGGCAGGCTGAAATTACCAACGGGCAATGTCACGCCCATGGTTGGTTACGGTTATAGCCGTTATGCAATCTTTCTAGCTTCGGACGGAAGTCTCTGGAGTTGGGGCGAAGAAAGACTTGGCTCGCCGGTTTTGGGTTTGGATAAAACCAATATCCAAAACACGGCCTCTTTGCGTCGAATTGGGCATGATACTGATTGGGTTAACATCGCGGTGGGAGACTCACATTGTCTGGCTATTAAATCGGACGGAACACTTTGGGCATGGGGTGGAAACTTTGCCTCCCAATTGGGTGACGGCACGAAGATCACACGAGCTACGCCTGTGTCGTCCATTCCCGGAAATGACTGGAAACAAGCGGCGGCTGGCGGTGCGGAAAGCTTTGCTTTGAAAAACGACGGGAGTTTGTGGGCGTGGGGTAACAATTGGGCCGGGCAATTAGGGATTGGCAGCGCCAAAGAAAGTAACAAAGCAGTCCAAGTTGGCACTTCAACCAACTGGACAAAAATTTGGGCCGGAGACCTTCAAACGGTCGGATTGCAATCCGACGGCAGTCTTTGGTTCTGGGGATCGTTCAGCGGTGATTCCAAGGATAAAAAAACATTCCTTGTTCCCACACGCATCTCACCGGACACGAATTGGACAGATGTTTGTTTGGGATACTACACAATATTTGCCATCAAGTCCGACGGGACGCTTTGGAGTTGGGGTCTCAAAGCCAATTTTTATACGGATGCAGCTGACGCCAGTTTGAATCGAACGCCAATGCAAGTCGGGAAAGAAAGCGATTGGCAATCCTGTAGTTCTATGGCGGGAGGTTTTTATCACGTTTTAATGAGAAAGGATGGTTCGCTCTGGGCGTTGGATGCGTCTGAACACCGCCAGGTCAAACCTGTTTCAGAATATAAGCCCATAAAACTCCGAAAAATTGATCTGCACAAAGACATTGTCGCCTTTACAGGCGGTGACGATGATATCGGTGCGGTATTGACCCGAGATGGCGAAGTCTGGACTTGGGGGAAAGTCATTGGCGAACACTCTCCGAAAGATCATTTCGGGCCAAAAGGCGAAAGTCTTTTTCCAAAATCAAAAACGATTGATAAGCCGTGGCAGCTTTCAAACCTGGACTAAACAAAATGGGTAATTTGATTT
>JBBQAX010000090.1:0-14205 GCA_038316905.1 Verrucomicrobiota bacterium
TGTCGATTAAATGCCCACGCCACGCTCTGGCGAGCGCGGCTACGACCGCCACTTCAAATCACACCCGGGTTCCCCTCAGGACTCGACAAAAGTCCTTGCCAGTCTCGAAAGATCGAAGGATGTGAAGGTTATTTCCGAAGGGAATCCTGTGATTAATTTTCAGGAACTGGTCCGAGAGGGAGTCAGGTGATCAACGAGACCGTTCCAAAGCAGGCCCATCGCAAAAGCCGACTGTTCTTCCTGGAGTGGGTTGAGCTTCCGATGGATGGTCACGACAAATAACCACAAAAATGACTCACCGCTATTTTGCTCTTTGAACTTTGATTTTGCGGTCGTAATTTTTTCCCGTGTTCAGACCGTGTATCGACCTGCATGAAGGCAAGGTAAAACAAATCGTCGGCGGCTCGTTGTCCGATGACGCCTCTACGTTGCGCACGAACTTTGTCTCGGAACGTTCCGCAGCGTGGTACGCGGAACTTTATAAACATGACGAACTGCACGGCGGTCATGTCATCATGCTTGGACCGGGAAATGAAACGGCTGCACGCGAAGCTCTCCAGGCATTTCCGGGCGGACTCCAAATCGGCGGTGGCATCAATCTGGACAACGCACAAAGCTGGCTCGATGCCGGGGCGTCACACGTCATTGTCACTTCCTGGGTTTTCCGCGAAGGCGTCCTGGATTCCGAACGGCTCAAAGCCCTGGTGCAGAAGATAGGAAAACAACGGTTAGTGCTGGACTTGAGCTGTCGCAAAAAAGCGGATGAGTATTTTATTGTGACGGATCGCTGGCAGAAATTTACGCAGGTAAAACTCGGCTACGAAACTTTGAAGCACTTGGCCGATTCCTGTGATGAGTTTTTGATCCACGCCGCTGACGTCGAGGGTCTCTGCCGTGGCATCGATTTGGAACTTGTGCAGAAATTGGGTCAGTGGACACCGATTCCGGCCACGTACGCGGGTGGAGCACGATCTTTGGCTGATTTAGAAGCGGTAACCCGCCTTGGAGGCGGACGCGTTGATTTGACCATCGGATCCGCGCTGGACGTTTTTGGTGGGGAGTGGCTGAAATACGAAGAAGTCGTGGCTTTCAATCGCGCTCGGGAGGGAAAAAAGGGTGTGTAAATTCGTCCTTTTTGTCGATTGACACCCGCTATTGCCAAACCTAGTCTCTGTCCCCCTAAGTTTGGAGACGACGGCTATGAAGGCCGCCAGTCAAAATCCAGAGAGGAAGTGAATACTTTTGACCGAAATTAAACTAAAAAAAGGTGAGCCAGTTGATAAGGCTCTGCGCCGGTTGAAGAAGAAGATCGACCGCGAAGGCACGATGAAAGAAGTGCGGACGCGTCGTCATTTCGAGAAGCCGAGCGAACGAAAACGCCGCAAAATGAAAGTTGCGCGTTTTTCAGCGATGCTCAGCGCCCGTTACGCGGATCTGTAATCGTTTGAACTCTCATGGCCGAGTGTGGTTAATAAACTGACTGCACTCGGCCTTTCTAATTTATGTATTCGTTTTCGACTTGCTGGAACTCGCATCGCCACACTGATGGCCGCGCCATGTTGCGCGAAATTCGCGACCTCGGCTTTGAATACGCAGAGCTTAGCCATGGGATTCGCATCAGCCTCCTGCCGGGAATCATGGAAGCGGTCGATGCCGGTGAAATCAAAATTTCCACCCTCCACAATTTTTGCCCGTTGCCGATGGGAGTAAACCAGGCGGCACCAAACATTTACCAGTTTTCTTCGCCAGATGAACGTGAACGGGAGAATGCGTATCGGCATTCCATGAAAACGATCGAAACGGCTGCCCGATTCGGCGCGAAGGTCATCGTCCTGCACATGGGTTCCATCGAGATGAAAGATTACACCGACAAACTTCTCGATATGATTTCCGCCGGAAATAAAGAGAGCCCCAAGTTCGAAAAGCTCAGTGGGGAAGCGTTTGAAAAGCGCGAAGAGAAAAAAGACAAATACGTCGAACGATCCCAGGAAATGTTGCGGCGTTTGACCGAACCAGCGGAAGCTCGCGGACTGCGACTCGGCGTAGAGAACCGCGAAGCGCTTGAAGAAATCCCCATCGACGCTGATTTCCCATCCTGGCTCCGCGAATTTCCCGGCACCACCGTGGGTTATTGGCACGACACCGGCCACGCGCAAATCAAAGAAAATCTCGGCTTCATTCATCACGGTCTGCATTTAGAATCCCTCGCCAATCGCCTGATTGGTTTTCACATCCACGATGTGGAATTCCCCGGACGCGACCATCGCAGTCCCGGAACCGGCATGATCGATTTCGCCGCGATGAAGCCAATAGTTAAACCCGAGCACATCAAAGTTTTTGAATTCAGTCCGTCTCTCACCCGCGAGCAAGCCTTGCAAGGCGTGGCGCACATTAAAAATCTTTGGGGAAACGAGTGAACGCACTGCGGAAAGTTTGGAAAACCAGTTGGCGAATTGGCCTTTGCGTCATTCTGCTGATCTGGATTTTTCATTCCATTTTCCGCACTGAAGCCGCTGCGAAATTCGGTGAGGGCTGGCAAACACTTCCGCAAACTGAGCAATGGAAACAGGCCTGGACCACCGGGCCGCAGGAATTATGGCAAACCATCACGCGCATTCATCCCGGTGCATTCGCGATGTCGTTGGTATTCTTCGTAATGACGGTAATTCTTGGCGTGATTCGCTGGCGCATGGTTCTGGCGGTGCAAGGATTGCATCTGCCGCTGCGTCGCGCGACTGGCATCACCTTCGTGGCGCAATTCTTCAATTCGTTTTTGCTGGGATCGACCGGTGGCGATTTGATCAAGGCTTATTACGCGGCGCGCGAAACGCATCACAAAAAAACCGAGGCCGTCACCACTGTTTTCGTAGATCGTTTGCTGGGGCTGTGGTCGATGCTCCTTTTCGCCGCGCTGATGATGTTGTTGAATTTGCGTCTCCTGATTTCCCATGAAAGCCTCGCTGCATGCGCGACGCTCATTCTCGGATTGCTCATCGCCTGCTCCTCGGTTTTATGGATCGCCTTCTGGGGCGGCGTTTCAAAACGTTTTCCAAAAGCGCGCGCGCTGTTGCGTAAAATTCCCAAAGGCGAATTGCTCGAACGTTCACTCGATTCGTGTCGCCAGTTTGGACGCGAACGCAGTCTCCTTCTCAAAACAGTCGCAATTTCCATGGCGCTGAACGCCGTCTGTGTTTTGCAGGTCATGTCCGTTGCTTACGGTTTGGATCTGCAAATTTCGCCCGTCGCACTGTTTGTTCTTGTCCCAATCATCATTTGCATTTCTGCATTGCCCATCACCCCCAGCGGTTTGGGTGTGCGCGAAAATCTTTTCGTCCTGATGCTGGCCGCACCTGCGATTAATATTCCGGAGACATCGGCGCTTTCACTGTCGTTGCTCACTTACGCAGGCGGTTTATTTTGGAGTTTGATTGGTGGCTTCGTTTACCTCGGGATGAAAAAGAAGGAACATCTCGAAGAAGTGACTGAGGAACAAAACGTCGTGGAAAATGCGTAGAGCTTTCGCAACGTAGCCGCGCTCGCCACAGCGTGGTTTTTCGCTACAAGTTTTAACGCCACGCTCTGGCAAGCGCGGCTACGACTTAATTTTTGTGAACAAAATTCTTTTGATCGATGACGAGGCGGACGTGCAATATTCCTTCCGCAGAATTTTTGATGGCGACGCCATTCAACTCACCACCGCGGGCAGCGGTGAGGAAGGGTTGAAAATCATCCCGCGCCTCAAACCCGACCTCGTCATCATGGACGTTCGCATGGGCGGCATCACCGGCCTTGAAACACTGCGGCGCCTTCGTGAATTCGATACCAAACAATTGGTCATCATGATGACCGCATTTGGCACCACGCAAACCGCCATCGAAGCGATGAAGCTGGGCGCTTACGATTATTTGTTGAAGCCATTTGATGTTCCCAAGCTAAAGCAAATCGTCGAAGGCGCGCTTAAAGCTGCTCAGGACATGAAGCAAGTCGTGTCCTACCAGCCGTTGTTGGATTCCGAGGAACACGATCTCGGCATCGTTGGGCAAAGCGATGCGATGCAAAAGGTTTACAAGCTCATTGGCCAACTTGCTGCCACCGATGCCACGGCCCTTATTACTGGTGAAAGCGGCACCGGCAAGGAACTTGTCGCGCGCGCCATTTATCATCACAGCAAACGGAGCGAACAAACCTTTCTCGCCATCAATTGCGCCGCCATCCCGGAAAATTTGTTGGAAAGCGAATTGTTCGGACACGAGAAAGGCTCATTCACAGGAGCCGCCGCGCAACGCATCGGGAAGTTCGAGCAGTGCAATCACGGCACTATTTTTCTTGATGAAATCGGCGATATGTCGTCCGCCGCGCAAACCCGAATGTTGCGCGTTTTGCAGTCTGGCACCTTCGAGCGCGTCGGCGGAAATCAATCCATCAAAGTAGATGTGCGTGTGATCTCGGCGACGAACAAACCATTAGAGCAAGCCGTTGCCGCACGGGAATTTCGCGAAGATTTATTCTATCGTTTGAATGTCGTGCGCCTGCATCTGCCACCATTGCGCGAGCGGCGAGAAGACATCCCGATGTTGGCGAATTACTTCGTCAAAAAACTCGGAGGCAAAGGTTCAGCACGCAAATCCCTTTCCCGCCAGGCCTTGGCCGAGTTGGAAAATTACGGCTGGCCCGGCAACGTGCGCGAATTGGAAAATGCCATTCAACGCGCGGCAGTCGTTGCCAAAGGAAATATCATTTTACCCGCCGATTTACCGCAGGAAATCGTGGGGCAGGGGACCACGGGCGTTCGGCCAGTATCCACCGCGTCGGTAGCCGTCGGAACCAACGATGTCGCTTCGTTAGCAGGCCAGCTTTTCGACTGGGCGCGCAGAGACAACAAGCTGAAACTGATCCCTGCGATTGAGCGCGAGCTGATCATTCAGGCCTTGATCGAAACGCAGGGCAATCAGGTGCAAGCTGCGAAGCTGCTCGGCATCACGCGCGCGACCCTCCGCAAACGCGTTGAGAAATTTAAAATCAAACGCGACGTTTCTATTCAATAGGCGATTGCCAAAAGTCATTTCCGAAAAGGTAGGGCAAATTTGGGTGTGATTAAAACTGGGTGAGATTCAAGTGAATCGACTTTGGACTGCGTGGGACATGTCCCCGCTTTTCCTACGCTGTGGGAAGAACCAGAAAACCTAACGAGATTGAGAGCTGCATGCGATGGAACGTGCAGGAAAAGCGGCGTCATGCCACCGCAGTCCACATAAACAGTCCTGGTCTCACCCACTTCTAATTCCACCGATTTCTCGGCTTTAGAACAAAAAAAACCCGCTCATTGCTGAGCGGGTTTCTCGGAGGGGTGGGCTAAATTTATTGGTTCACGACTCGGATACGGTAGAAACGCACACCCGTATTCGGTGTCGAATCGGTGTATTCGAGGTCTTCTCCCGTACCAGCAATGTTAGTCGAGACTTCGTCCCATTCTTGGCCGAACAGGGCGGGCGACGATTCAATGACATAGTTGATACCGGCCACACTCGGCCAACGCAGGGTCAAGCCGCCTGTTTGCTTCAAGCGCAGAAGAGAAGAAACGTCATTCGGACGAGTGCCTGATTTGTATTCGTGCAGGTTCGAAGCCCCGTCCCCATCAGCGTCCGCGCTGGCTTGGCTCAAAACGTTGCCTAATGAGCCAAAGTGGCGGATGCGCCATGTATCGGGGATTTCGTCGCCCCAACTTGATCCAGATCGATTCGTCAGCAACACCAATCCGTTTTGCGTGGTTTGTTTGAATCGTGCCAAGCCATTCGGCGATGCAGAAATGTGATCAAAATGAACGCGATAGGCTGAAGTCTCGTTGGCCGTCGCAGGAATCTTGATCTGCAAAGTGCCAATTACGGATGTTCCGGTTAGACCGGCGACGTTGTTATTGAGCCAGGCGGCAGAATAATTGTTTGGCCCGCTCGACATCGTGAGAGAAGGCTGGCCCAATCCTGCGGGCAAAAATTGAATTGCGTTCGTGATGGCGGGAGCGCCATCCACCGCTTCGATGCTGACGTTGAATTGAAGAACGCGAAGAGGGTAATCACCAAAAATTTGTGCATGGATCGGCACGGATACGGTTGCTCCAGGAGCGCCGGTGACGTCACCCAGAGTAAAGATCGCGAGCGGCGGCGTCGTAGAAACGGACGATTTCGAGGCTTTCTTCGATGCCGCAAGCGCTCCATTGAAAACGTTACCGCGAGCGTTGGCCGCGCGAATTCCGTTCGTATAAAAACGTTCATACCAGGTCAATGACGGATCAAGCGAACGGCGGAAGGTGACAAAGACATCGCGCACATCAAGGTTTCCATCACCGAAGGCGAACGTATTGATCGCAGTGTCATTGCCATCATAAACGGAACTTGCATCCCCTGGAGCATCTTGTTGAAGAAAACCTCCTGCATCCGTGCCAGTTTCACAGCATGAATCCATCGCATCTTCCATATCACTGCCCGAGATCGGTTCGTTCAATCCGTAAACAACAGTTTGGAAAACCTGCGCCACATCTGCGCTGACCAGGTTTGTGTCGCCGAAATCGCCCGCGTTCAGCCATTTGAAAGGATAAACATCGCCGACAATATATTTTCTTTGGCCGACGGTAACGGTTTTTACCGAGTGGATCGTGCTGCTCGCATTGGTCGGAGTTTGAATGAAAATACTCGAACCAGGCGCGCCAAATCCGTCGGTCGTGGCCGAAGGACGACCGATTTCAATTTTGTATTGATTGCCTGCGGAGGCCGTCAATGGAACGTCGAAAGAATATGCGCCCAGGACAATTTTCGAATTGGCCTTTTCAAAGAGAGTGTCCTTCGCAATCGAAAAGGTGATGAGATCCTGCAAATCGACTCGAAATAAATTAGGGACTTCTGCATCCAGCCCCGAACGGGCCAGCCAACCGATACCCAGCAGGTTATCGCTGCCGAGCGTGTTGGTGATGAGCAAATCTTGGAATTCCAAAAGATTGGTCACGCTGACATTGGTCACCCCGCCGACGATGTTGGTGATCATTACCTGGGAAAAACCAGAGAGCATGGCGGGAGGTATCGTGCGATACGCTTTCGTTTCAGGATCGAATTCCTTGAGCATTGATTGGAATCCAACTGCTCCAGGGCTAACACCGGGAGCGTTCTGGTTGGTGACGGTGATGTTGAACTGAAGCGAATACATGGTTTGATCCGGCAGAATGGAAAGCGTGACTGGCGCGTAGAATTTTTGTCCCGCCGACGCGACGAAATCGCTCGACGCTTCACCGTTCGCAAATCCGAAACTAATCCGGTTGGCCACGAAGTTGGTCGGCGAAAATTCCTTGATCGAAATTTCGCTCGGTTTAAAGCCCTCCCGGAACGCGCGAACCTTGAAAACAACATCGTTGGTGATGATCAATGAAATTTCGTCACCCGGCGATTTTGGCCCAAAAATTGTCGCAGACGGATTGTTGGTCGGGTCCGAACCATCGATGGTGTAATACATCTCCGCTCCGGTGGTGACATTGTTCAAAACAAACGAAGCCGCGTTGGCTCCCTGAATGCTCGGATTACCCACCTTAAATTGGAATCGTGCCTGAACCACAGCACTCGACTGGCGACCCGTCTGTGTTCCAATCAACTTGATGGTGACATCCGGCTGCGGCGTGATCAGCGTCGGCACCGTGGCTGCCACCTGATCGGAAGTCAGCCCATCACGATACGCAGGAGGTGTATTTCCATTGAGAGCGCTGGGGATCGGAATGGTATCTTCAAAGGTGCTGGATGGGGTTGGTCCAAACGTGAAAAATGTTTCGGTGCCGATCTCTGAAAGGACGGCAATCTTCACGTCATTGTTAAAAACCGACGCTATCGTCGGAGAAAGAACCGAGAGGAAATCAGGCGGCGGAAAAGTGACGACGCCGATGGATGGCGCGTTAACAGGGGGTTGTGGCGCGGAAGTGCGCAGACGGCGCACGGCGTTGTTTGCGGTATCCACGAAGAGAAATCCTCCGTTGACTGGATCGCTGCTCAAACCACCGGGTGAATTCAACCTGGATTGAAGCGGGACATCGTTGACGAAGCCAGATTGTCCCGGAGTGCCCGCCAGTGTTTCCACCGAGAAATCTCCCAGAGCGGAATTGAAATACAGGCGGCGAATCGTGTGACTGCCCGAATCAGCAATCAACAAACCGGTGTTCCCACCCATCCAAAGCAGACCGCGCGGCGAAGTGAAACGCGCGTTGCTCGCAAAATCCGAATCATTTGTGCCGCTGGTCCCCGGCAGACCTGCGGTGTAAATTAGAACGCCACTGGAATTGTAACGTTTGATCGCATGGCGGCGCGTGTCTGCCACCCAAAGATCACCATTATCGCCTGCCGCAACCCCGGCGGGTTCCAGTAATCCGCTGATGATGGTAGTAACGGTGTTGTCAGGAGCGAGTTTCCGAATGCGATTATTTCCCCCATCGGCGATGTAAATATTTCCATTCGTGTCCGCAGACAAACCCAGTGGATTGGCAAAACGCGCACTGTTACCGACGCCATCCGCCAGATCGTAAGCGCCAGCCTGTCCGGCAATATTGCTCACTGCGCCGCTAAAACTGACAAAGCGGATCAAGTTGTTGGCGGAATCGGCAACCACCAATCCTCCGCGCGCTGAAATCATTCCCTGTGGATACCAGAAACGGGCGAAAGAACCGGTTCCGTTCGCGCTGCCCGGAGGTTGTCCCGCCAGGCCCGCCAGGGTCGATTTGACACCGGTCGTGACGTTGAATTTTTCAATGCGGTTATTCGCAGCATCGGTCACGTAGATAAAACCTGCGGCATCACTGACCACGGCGAAAGGCTCGGAAAGGCCGGTCGCGATTACCGTATCAACGCTCTGCGCCCCCGCATTAGTGACCAGCGTTGCGGCTGCTAAAATTCCAATCAACTTGTGTTTCATAAATTCGAACTTGTTTTGGGTTGCTCAGGGTTGGAGGCGAATCCGATAGAACTGCGAACCATTACTGACATTGGTGTCGATGAATTCGTAACTCTCTCCGTTCCCAACATTGGTGGAAAGACCGCTCCAGACCGGAGCAGTGATAGCAGCGGAGGATTCCACGACGTAGATTTTACCGGGTGCGGTAAGCCACTGAAGGATGATGCCTTTACTCTCGCCGTTCTCCTGCCAGGCCGATTGCGAGAATTGCAGACGCGAGGAGGATTCAGTCGGATCGGTGCCCGCGAAGTATTCTGAGGAATTTGAAAAACCATCGTTATCGCTGTCCTCATTCTCTTGAATGTTCGTGTTGCCAAAGAATCCCTTCTTCCACTGCTCGCTCACAGTGTCAGCCGGCGTTAGCGCCGCAGATTGGACCCAAACGTAGCCTGAGATATTTTCCAGTTCATACAGGGTGTTAAAATCCGTTAAGCCATCGGCGTGGGAAAACTTCAACTGATAGGATTGGCCGGATTGCGCGCTAAACGGAACCTGAAAAGTCACATGACCCAACAGATTGCTGCCCTGAAGTTGCGGGACAAACGCTGAACTCGGGACCATCGACCAACTGCACACGATGTCATTAGGCGAAGTCCCCGGCTGTTGTTGGAAATTTCCGCCAATCGGATTGATAAAATTGATCGCAGCCGGTTCCGGGGCATTGCCTTGCGGAAGCATGGTCGCGCGGAATTGCAGGCTGGCCAACGAATAGCCGGGCGTGACTTTCACATAGACTGGAATGGAATAAAAGCTACCCGGCGCGGCATTGATGGTGGAACCAGCACCCACGACAGCATGCCGCAACCAGATCAAGCCCGGAGTTGGAGTGACAGATTTTGCTACTTTAGACGTTTTCGCCGCCGAAGCCGCCGTGGTGAAATTGCCGTTGGTTTGGTAAATATCCGTATGGATCCCATCTGCATCTCTGGCGCTGGTCCGCGCCCAATTGTTTGGGTCCAAGCCAATGGATTGTCGATAAATGCGTTGCCAGTCGTAGGCCGTGATTGAGCCATCGCCGCCACGAGAATCAGGACGTCCTGGACGGCCGACATCCATCGCATCAAAGGCATCGGTGAAATCAAAAGGCACACGAATACCGAAGGAAGCATAGAACGCGTTGTTCACATCCGCATTGAACAATTTGCCATCCCCGAAGTCTCCCGCGTTATACCAACCGCCCGGGGAAGAATCGCCCACCAAATAGCTCTCACTCCGCACCGTGATTGTGCGTGGCGACATCAAAGAGAGACTCAGGTTCGCTTGCTCTCCATTCGTCGTGCCGGATGCATTTCGGACTTCGATGCGATAGCTTTGATTCTCTTGCGCATGAGCAGGAATAGGAACGGCAACCAACAAAACGACGGCGAAAGGTTTGACGAGAAAATTCGCGCCGGTTCCAATGGCAGCCACTGCCAGACCGCGAACATCGGCAAAGCTATAAGGCGAGACGCTCAAATTTTCCGTGGTGGTGGAAGGCCGAACGACCCGGACAAAATCATTGCTGGAGATCTGCAACGAACGAAATTGCTCGGAAATGGCGGGCGCACCCGAAAGAGGCGACACCTCCACGATAAATTGAACGGAACGCAACTGATCGTTAGGCCGCAAATTGATGACCACGGGAACGACAACCGTCGCGCCGGGACCGGCGGTCAAGTCGCGGGGAATTCCAATCTCATTCACAGGGGAAGTCTGACCGCTGGTCGTCAGGCTGGAATTGGTGCCATTAAACGCTTTGACTCGGAGAACGGAAAGATCGTGCAGCGAATCACGCCACTGGATGACACCGTTAATCACCGGAGAACTATTGGTGGTTGGCTCAGATCCATCCGTCGTGAAATAAACCACACCCGAATCGCTATTCACCTGAATGGTTTGTCCATTCGGAAAATAGCCGGAGTTTGGGCTGATGGAAGGCGGCGGGATGACAACAACATTGGTGCCACCACCACCATCGCCTCCGCCGTTTGTGGAGGTGCTAAAAGAGCCACCAGTGACCAATCGCAAAAGGTCCCAGCGCACTTCCGTTGCAAAAACGTTGCCGTTGGCGACCGTGACGCCGACAGGCTCACGAGCGTGGGCGTTTGTTCCACCATCCATCCAACCTGGAAAACTCGCATTCCAAAGATTGCTGGAAATCCCGTAAAGAGTGCTCGCGATTCCGTTAGTTCCAGTGATTGTGATCAATCGGACACGATGATTTCCACGATCGGCCACGACCAATGAGCCATTCGGTGCCTTTGCAATTTTGTGGGGGCGGAAAAATCTCGCATTCGCGCTTGTGCCATCCGCATACCCGCTGAATCCACTCGCGCTACCGCTCAAGTGAGTGATGACGCCATTCGTTGGATTGACTAAACGAATCGCATGATTCCCTGTATCGCTCACCGCAATCGATCCGTCGTTCAGAACGGCGACGCCTTCAGGATTTTTAAAGCCATTGGTGACGATATTCTGTAGCGGAATCCCATTGGTGCGGTTGATCTTTCGGAGAAAGCCATTGGTTTGCGTGACGTAAATATTGCCCACGGAATCGAGTGCGAACGCAAGAGGCACGGTCAGCACAGGATAATTCGTTGAAAGCAGATTTCCGGTCGCGCCACCGATTCCATATTTGCGAATGCGTCCGTCCCCAGAAGTTAAAACCAGCAGATTTCCGTCGGAATCAATGGCGACATCCACCGGCTTGCTCAAAGTTGAAATAAACGTGGACGTTTCGCTGGTAGCTTTGTCGCCCGCAGCGGTCACTTTGCGAATGCGGTTATTATTCCGGTCGGCCACATACATGTTGCCCGCGGCATCCAGGGCCAGGCCATACGGTTCGCTGAAGAGCGCTTGCGTGGTCAGGCCGTTGCGCGTCCCAACCGATCCGCCGCCCAAGCTGGTGACAACGACCTCGGCGTTTGAGGAACCTGCGCACAACAGGGCGCACGCGGCGGTCAGGCCAATTCGCATCCAATGTTTCGCGCGGGCTTCCCCGGAGAAGAATGGTAAAGTTTGCATATTGTTTTTTTACGTTCGGCCTCGAATTTATTTACCTGCGGTGCGGCTTTTTTTCGGTTTGGACCAATCAGCAGGTTTGCCACTGTCCAGCGGACCCCATTCTTCGATGACTTTTTCTTCCGATTTCCGCTGGAGGAATGCGGCACTCTGCGGCGCGGGTTGAAAGTCATCGTTTCTGATGATGGTCGGTGTCACGAAGATCACAAGGTCACGTTCGTCGCGAGATTTCTTGTGGCTGCGGAACGCCAAGCCAATGCCGGGGATGTCGCCGAGGATCGGAACCTTCGTTGCAGTTTTGGAACTGAAATCCTGGCGCAAGCCGCCCAGAACGAGAGTGTAACCGCTCGGGATCATTGCCTGCGTTTGCAATTTGCGGCGTGAGAAAATCGGCGCGGTGCTGAGTCGGCCGCCTAACACAGTGGTTTCGGGTTCCACTTCTTTCTCGGAAATTTCCGGGCGCAAGTCCAGGAACACATTCGAGCTGCCGAAGATGCGCGGAGTCACCAGAAGCTTGATGCCAACTTCATTCAAGATCGTTCCATTAGGACCAGCCAACAAATAGTTCGGTTTAACCGTGGCGGGTCCTGCGGCACCACCTTGGGTAGCGCCTTGTTCTTCTTCAAACACGGGAATATTTCGGACAACGTTAAGTTCCGTAGGGACGTTTTCCAGAGTGACAGCGCGGGGTGTCGCAATCGATTCCAGATCCGCGTCGCTGTTCAGGAATGAAAGCGCAACTTTTACACCATCAGCATTTAAGAAGAACGTGTTAGGTGTCAGGCCGGAAGATGTGTTGGCGTTGAAACCAGGAAGATCATTTCCAAGAGCGCTGTCGATGATCGTGCTGGTTGTTTTACCCGTGTTTCCCACCGTGTTCCCCAACGGATCCGTGATTGGCGTGCCCGGGCGAACGGAGGTGGACGAAGTTGCGATGCCGTTGCCGAAAGTGATGTTTTGCTTCGACAATGTTTCGGTCCAATCGAGGCCTTTGCTGGTGCGTGGGTTCTTGTTGATTTCCAGGAAGCGAGCTTCAATCAAGATTTGTTTCGTTTGAGTATCGAGTTTTGTGATCAACGATCCGACTGCGTCGAGTTCTTTTTCGGTCGCGGAAATGACCAGTTGGCTGGTGCGGAGATCGGCTACCACCCTACCGCGATTCGAAATCGTATTCGTCAAGATGGTGACGAGGTTCGTGGGATTCGCATAATTCAATTGGAAAACTTGTGTGAGCAACGGAGGCAGGGCGGCGGCATCTTTGGCTGTGATCCGCGCGATCTTTGTTTTTGGATCACGAACGATCTGGAGATTGTAGTTTTCCAAAAGAGCGAGGAGCGCTTCCATCGCCGTGACGTTTTCCCAGCGCAATGAAACAGCGGGCTGTGGGGTTATTTTTCCAGTGGCATCAGGCGCAGGATTCAAGATTTTTGGGTCAAACTGGAAATTGATTTCGGCCTGGCGGGCCAACGTTTTAATGGCGTCGGGGAGCGGCGCATCATCAATCTGGATCAGCGGCACGATTTCGGTCGATCCGGTGGCTGACGAAAAGGCGGTCGCGGTTGAGGCGTCTTCGATCGCTGGCTCAACGACCGGCACTGCGGCATCGAGAGGAGGGGCGACGGGCGAGATCGGCTCGGCGGGAGCTGCATTTGTCTCGCTTACGGGGACAACAGCAGTGTTTTCGACAGGAGCGTTGGTGCTGTCCACAACCGGCGGTGTTGCCGGCGTCACTTCGCTTTCGGAGGCGACGGCTGGAGCCGGGTTGGTGGTGTTGTCGGGTGCCTGGGAAAAGCCCGAAAGGCAGCTGGCGGCGATAACAATTAGCAGACTAGTTTTTTTCATATTTGTAGGAAGTTCGAATTTTGGGGCTTTAACTCACAGTCCTTGTCGCAGTCGCAATTCTTTACGTTCAGGATCTCCTTCGATGGAAACGATTACGGAATTGTCACGGATTTCCCAGCAACGCACTTTGACCTGACCACCGGCAATTCGGACGAGAGCAGATTCTCCCACGCCGAGGGGTTGGTTGTTAATCAAAGCAAAGCGTCGGTTGGCCGGGCCGGAGATTCCTTTGAGATAGAGTTGGACAATCGGGGCGACAAGACTCTCGGTCGCGGCGGGCGCGCGCTCCGCGCGGCGGACTGATTTTGGAAAAAACGGATCTTTGCCGCTGCGGGGTGTATCGTTGAAAATCGATGTCCTCTGCGTGTCAACGGGAGCCGCATTGGT
>JBBQAX010000091.1:0-14077 GCA_038316905.1 Verrucomicrobiota bacterium
ACGTCGAAAAATATTACAACCGGGTGCGCCGCCACAGCGCCCTCGGCTTTCAAAGACCAGTGGACTTCGAGAACCAACTCAACTAAACATGAACCCCGCGCCCCATCCCCCAAGGTGTCCACCAAACCGGGTCAAGCCCAGGTCCAATTCTGGATGATCCCAACTGCGGCTCGAATAAAGCAACTCGTCGCGATTATCATCCGTATACATCTTCCACGCGAAGGCGAGTTGACGATGATTCGACATGCATTGAATTCCCTGCGCCTTTTGTTTGCCCTTGGCGAGCATCGGCAAAAGCATTGCAGCGAGAATTGCGATAACGGCGATGACGACCAGCAGTTCGATCAGTGTGAATGCATTAGAACATATTCGAAAAACAGATCGGCGTGCAGAACTCTGGCGCGTTACTGAATGGTGGATGGTTCTCATCGGTCTCCGTACAACCGCTTAATTTAAACATCCCGGCGACAGCGCGCCAACTGTTTAGTAGGTCAGCAGATCGAGTAAACGGATTCCGTTGCTGGCGAGTTCCCAGTGACCATTGCGATTTGATACGAGCTTGCGGCAAGGATTTCTTTTGTACTCAGCTGCGTTTACTGAAAGGAGCTGATACTTCGCTTTGCTTTTTAGTTCTGATGCGGCCCGTGGAATCACCTGACAAGGAAGGCCATTGTAGTTCAGAACCAATTCGTATCCGGCAGTCCCTTCTTTTTGCGCCACCGGATTCGCACTCACCAACGGTGCGTAGCGCTGCAACCAAGGGAAACTCGTATCGCGCACCACCACACGGCAAAGCTCGGTTCGAGACCGAATCCAAGAAACAAGATTGAATTTGCCGCTGGCTTGATCGGCCAGAAGGATCTCGCGGGGATCAATCCCAATCATGTTTTGGCCGTTCCATTCGGCATGATCATTACGCTGGCCGGGAAATGTTTTTTTGTAATACGCCGAAAAACGATCATTCACAAAACAGTTCAGCTCGAAGTGGACATGGGCCCGTTCTTTGGAAATTCCTTCACGCGTGTTGCTCGTCCTTCCCATGACGCCAATCGTTTCGCTGGCTTTCACGCTGGAACCGAGTCGGAGGTCGGCTCGGATTTCACGAAGATGCGCGTAAGTCGAAAAAATCTCCAGTCCATCAATGCGATGACGCAGGACGATGTAATTCCCGTAATTGGAAAGCCCCGACTTTTTGTTCATGTAGGCTACGATGCCATCCGCCGTCGCGAGCACCGGATCAATCGCCTCGCCACGTTTATCACGTTGGACGCAGCGAATATCCAAACCCTCGTGCATTTGCCAACCGCTCGTGCGAACACAGCCAAAAGTTCCGCTCATCCACGGCTTGCCGACGGTTCCTACGAAATATTTTTCTTCAGCGCCCGGCTGAAACAAGGCGCGGTTTGCGGTCGGCAGTTGGAACTTTGCGGCAAACACCGACGGGGAAGCCGCCGCGAAAAAGATTAAGAACAGAAATTTCACCAGATGTTACGAATCAAACTTTTGTCCCGGAGTTTGCTGGCCGTGTTATTCAGCCCGCGCACGATGCGCTCCGCTTCCTCGCGTGAAGCGTCTGGGGTGAAGGCGATGGCTCCCTCTGTCATCCTTCGCGTAATAACAGGCGCTGCAAGCCAGCGTTTATCACCGAACTCACTCAAGATGGCGATCCGTTTTCCTTTGTGAGCAGCGCTCATGTTATCCAGCACGAAAGTGCCATGATCATCAAATTGAACCTGAATGACGAAGCCACCCACGTGTTCCACGATATTTGCGCTTATGATGTCGCGCTCATCAAGGAACGATTGGCGCACGATGTTCACTGAGATTGGCGACTCACGCAAAATAGGCACACCGCCGGCGCGATTCGAGTTGTCGCCAGTGGCTTCGATGTGGAAACGAATGGTGCTTAATTCCTTTTTTTGTTGGCGGGATTGCTTGGCATCCAGTTTCTCCTGGGGCGATTTACAACCAGTCAAAGTGATCGCCACCAGCAAATAGATGTTGAATGCGATTGCCTGAATCTTCATATTCCGAAAGACAACTTAACCGTTTAGCAAAGTAAAGACACTTATGGGCCAACAATCTAATAAAGTTCAAAAACGATCACGTCGCAAAGCTTACTTGAAGCGCAAAACTGAAACCGTCAAGGCCAAGAGCAAGACGGCGACGAAGGCAAAGAAAGCCTGACCGCGCATTCGACTCGATTTGAAGGTCGCCTGAAAATTCAGGCGGCCTTTTTGTTTTCATTATCCGGGCGCGTTGTTGGTCGTTTCGAATAAAAAACTTGCCGCCGCAAATCAATTGGCAGAAATTTGCGCGAGTCAAAACCGGAAGAATCACCAAGAAGTTTATGGGAAAAATCTACAATAACATCGTTGAAACTGTTGGCCGCACGCCGCTGGTAAAGTTGAACAAAGTCACTGCCGGTCTGGAGGCAACCATTTTGCTTAAGTGCGAATTTTTCAACCCGCTTGGGAGCGTCAAGGACCGCATCGGCATGGCGATGATTCAAGATGCCGAAAGTAAAGGCATCCTGAAAAAAGATACGGTGATTATTGAGCCAACCAGCGGCAATACCGGAATCGCCCTTGCTTTTGTTGCCGCCGCCAAAGGTTATAAATTGATCCTCACCATGCCCGACACGATGTCGCTGGAGCGACGCACCTTGCTGGCGATGCTTGGCGCAAAGTTAGTGCTCACGCCCGGGACTGAAGGCATGAAGGGCGCTATCGCCCGAGCGGAACAAATTGCCAAAGAAACTCCTAACTCATGGATTCCGCAACAGTTTGAAAACGCAGCCAACCCTGAGATTCACAGAAAAACCACTGCCGAGGAAATCTGGATGGATACGGACGGAGCAGTAGATTATGTAGTCGCTGCGGTTGGAACGGGTGGAACGATTACCGGTTGCGTAGAAGTCATCAAAGCGCGCAAAGCTTCTTTCAAAGCCATCGCCGTAGAACCAAAAGATTCTCCAGTGATTTCACAAACCCTCGCTGGACAGCCGCTCAAACCTGGACCGCATAAAATCCAAGGCGCAGGCGCAGGTTTCGTCCCTAAGAATCTTCATCTTAAAGATAGCCACGGCAATTTGCAGATCACCGAATGCATTCAAGTGAGCAATGACGATTCGTTCGCCATGGCGCGACGTTTGGCCAAGGAAGAAGGAATTTTGGTTGGCATTTCGACTGGCGCAAACGTGGTGGCTGCAATCGAGTTAGCGAAACGTCCTGAAAACAAAGGCAAAATGATCGTCACTATTGCCTGTTCGACAGGGGAGCGCTATTTGAGCACAGCGTTAGCCGCAGAAGCTCGAGCAGAAGTGGGCGGCTAAGCGGAGCCACCGTCGTTTTGAGCGTGCGGTTATTTGTAACGGCAAATAACCGCATTGCTCGTTTTCCGATCTCTTCGTTTCCAAAGTGAGCAGGATTTTTTTCTCCTGCAATTGGTCAACTTCGTTCTTCGGTCAGGAAAGCTTTGGTTGCTTGGGCTGCTGCCTGGAAAGTAAATGCGCCTCTTGCCGATGTCATCGTCGATCTACCTTCGCGGTGTTCGATTGAACTCTTGTCCTGTTTGCGCAAGATTGAATCATGTCCGTCAGCTTTGCTGATATCGAGTCGGCTGCCTTCCGCATCAAAGGGCGCGTCGTCTTTTCCCCCGCGCAGCATTCCATTCCGCTTTCCGAGGCAACCGGAATGAATATTTTCTGCAAGCTGGAACATCTACAACGCACGGGGAGTTTCAAGGAACGCGGCGCGTGCAACGCCTTGCTCCAGCTTGATCCGGGTGAAAAAGAGCGGGGCGTCATAGCAGCATCCGCAGGAAATCATGCGCTCGGTTTGGCTTATCACGGAAACCTTCTCGCTATTCCCGTGACCGTTGTGATGCCGCTGACCGCGCCTCTCACGAAGGTCACAAATTGCAAACGACTCGGTGCCAGTGTCGTTCTTCATGGTCGCAACCTGGAAGAAGCACGCACGCACGCCAATGAGATTTGTGCTGCTCAGGGCCAGACGTACATAAACGGTTTCGACGACCCCAATATCATCTCGGGACAGGGCACGATGGGTTTGGAAATTGTCGAACAAGTTCCAGATCTTGACGCCATCATTGTTCCAATTGGCGGGGCGGGTTTGATTGCGGGCGTCTCCCTCGCGATCAAAACGTTGCGGCCTGATGTGGAAATTATCGGGGTGGAAGCACGACGCACCGCCAGTTACACCGCCGCTTTGGCCGCTGGAAAACCGGTTCGTGCGGAAATCTCCCCGACGCTCGCCGATGGCTTGGCCGTGTCGCAGGTGGGCGCAAACGCGTTTGCGATTGCGCGTCAGCACGTTGATCGCGTGGTGCTCGTCGATGAACATGAAATTGCGCTCGCGATTTTGCGGTTGGTTGAATTGGAAAAATCCGTTGTGGAAGGCGCGGGCGCAGCGCCATTGGCGGCATGCCTTGCGAAACTTGTCCCTGAATTATCCGGGCGCAATGTTGTTCTCCCACTCTGCGGCGGCAACATCGACACCAACATTCTCGGACGTGTTTTGGAACGGGGCCTCGCTTCGGATGGAAGGCTTTGTCGATTTTCCACAAGCATCAGCGATCGACCGGGAGGGTTGGCGCGGTTCGCAACGATCATCGCGGAGGAAGGCGCGAGCATTGTCGATATCGCCCATGACCGCGCCTTCGCCAGCGAAGATATCAATATCGTCACCATCCATTGTGTGGCCGAAACTCGTGATGCCGAGCACGCCCGGCAGTTCCATCAGCGTCTCATCTTGGAAGGTTTTCTCGTCACGAATACATGAGAGTGTTCAAACAAAAAGCGGGCGCGATGATCTCACGCCCGCTGTCGAGAATACTTTCCTGCTTAAGGAGTGCTTGATCCAGAATCTGGCGAACTGTTGGTTCCACCCGATGACGTTCCTGAGCTAGTGCCATCTGAGGTTCCAGAACTGGTTCCGCCAGACGTGCCAGAGCTAGAGGTCCCACCTTGTGCGCCTGAAGGATCTGAGATCGAACCTTGGCTCGCCACCTGCAACATATTGTTGACCGAGGTTACGCCCGGCAATTGTTTCAGTTGCGATTCAATGGCTTGTTTTTCCGTCTCGCTGCTGACCGATCCTTGGATCGTGATGACGCCCACCTGTTGTTGTCCCAATTGCGTTCCACTCGGATCAGAGATCGAGCTCCCCGACGGGCTGGAAATTGAGCCACCTGAAACGCCACTCGACGATTGTCCACCGCTAGACGCGCTGCCTGACGGTGAACCACCAGAGGGGCCGCTTTGCGAACTCCCCGCTTCTGAAGTTCCTGAAGAACCCGCACCGGACGAACCAGAAGACCCTGCGCCAGTCTGTGCAAAACCTGGGGTTTGCAAGGCGCTTCCCAACATCACCAATGATGTCACGATTACTGCGTATTTTTTCATAACTGCCTTTCTTTGTTTGTGAGTTCCTCCGCCACACTGGCGGAGAGTGAACAACCTTTCCAACGTGAAACGTTGCCAACTAGCGCTACCGTCCGCCGAAGCCTTTCAAGTTCAATCGGCAGACTCGCCTATTTCTCTTTGGTGGTAATGCGCAGACCTTCCTCCGAGGCAAAGCCCATTCATAGCGTGGTGCAAATCAGGTGAAGCTTTCCTTGAATCGTTCGAAGGGTTTGGAGTGAACGAAAATACAACCTTCTCCCCATTGTGATCAATCTCGCTCAGGCGACGTGGTAATGGCCAGAGCAGCTCCCAAGGTGGGGCGGGAACTTCAAGTGGCGGTGCGCCTGCTACGAACAGCGGCGGTACTTTGGGATCGGGAACTGGAACGGGTGGCACATCTGGATCGCCGTAATAGAATTTCTCAACCGGGCGCGGAAAGGGTTGGATAAGTTATCCATGTTTGTTCCTCCCTTGCTAGGTCTCGAGCGAGGCGACTTGATTCTCCCAACAGCGACTAAATTGTAATGGCACGAATGTCGGCGCGCTCTGGTCGCAAATCGTTTTGTGCCGGGATCCCACAAATCCGAGCAGGACAATCAGGGAAGAGTGACTTCCGAGGTTTTGCGTGGCCGATGAAGTACCATCACGTTTCCGACACGCATGATCAAGTGGCTGGAAGTCATTTCGGCCAATTGTGGCGCGAGCTCTTTCTTCTTTTCCTTGAATTCCACGAACCTGATCTTCACAAGTTCATGCTTGTCCAGCGCTTCACTAATTGAACGGACAAAACCATCGGTCAAACCAGCTTTGCCCAATTTGAACATTGGTTCCAAATGTTGTGCAGCCGCTTTAAATTTACGGATCTGAAAATTTGAAAGTGATTCAAGCATTGAGTTGAAGCTAAATCCTCCCCTCAAAAAACCAATTTCAATTTTTCGGTGATTCAGGCGAAACCGTGCTATCGACAATTCCGCGATTGCAAATTTCGCTCACGCCTTTTACAACCTCACCCCATGAATCCCATTGGACCCATTCTCGTCGCGCTCGCGCTAATCTCCAGCACCACGATTGCCGCCGAGCTGAAATATTCCGTAGTGCCAAATTTTTTTGATGAAAATCCTGACGGACAACAACTTGGTCCGTGTCACGGCGGCGTCGTAATCGATAAGAAAGGCAATATCTATGTCACGACGGATACGGACAGAGGGATCGTGGTTTATTCGTCCAACGGCAAATATCTGCGCTCCTTCGGGCCGACCCGCATCCACGGTCTCGAGATTCGCACTGAGAAAGGTAAAGAATATATCTACGCAGCTCGTCCATCCGCGCATGAGGTAATTAAGCTCACGCTTGATGGCGAAACGATCTGGGCAATCCGCACTCCAATGGAGGCGGGAATTTTTAATGACGAACAAGGATTCAAACCCTGCGCCGTGACCGTTGCGCCGGATGGTTCCATCTTTGTCGCTGATGGCTACGGATCAAATTATGTTCTCAAATTTGATAAGGATCGGAAGTTCGTAAAAGCGTTCGGTGGACCCGGCGAAGAGGAAGGGAAATTCAAAACGTGTCATGGCATTGGACTAGACACCCGCGGGCGAAAACCGCTTTTGCTTGTTTGCAATCGTAACAACAACCGCGTCGAGCATTGGGATCTGGACGGTAATTTTGTTCGGGTTATCCAAAAAGATTTACGCATGCCAGCGGCGGTTCATATCAAAGGTGATTACGCGGTTTTCCCGGAGTTGCAGGGCCGCGTTACCGTTTTGGACGAAGACGGCAAAATTGTCGCGCAGGTCGGCGACAATCCAGATGCGAGTCAGCGCGCAAATTTCGGTCTAGCGAAAGAGCAGTGGAAGGAAGGCACCTGCAATTCTCCGCACGGGGCTTCAATGGATAAGAAGGGGAATCTAATCGTTTCTGAGTGGAGCAAGTTCGGCCATCTGCACAAGTTCAAACGCGACAAATAGCCGCACTGGTCAACGATTGGATGAATTGTCAGGGCAATGTGCGGCCTTGCTTGATTGCCACATTGCCAAGAGATTTCGGATAAAGTGGTTGAAAAATAAAGGGTTGCGCTAGGGTACCTTTGCACCTATTAGTAACGGCATCGAAGGTCAAACCCCTGCAGGCGGTCTCTAAAGGTTCTTTGTTGCAGGGGTCCCCATTTCAAAATTCTTAAACGTTCTAAGGGTTGTTCCTGGAAAAGGCCTTTCGATAGCACAACACACAACAAATACTATGAGCACTGAGCCAAATGGCACCCCGGATTTTGGTTCCGGTTACTTGGAAATCTCCGAAAAAGGTTTTGGTTTTCTTCGCACGAAGCAAAATAATTTTCACCCAAAACCGAGCGATATTTTCGTTACACCGGACACGATTAAAAAGAATTTTCTGCGCGAAGGTTGCCTCGTGGAAGGCCACACCGTGCCTCCTCATCGCGGCAATAGTCCTCAGTTAAAAACCGTCGAAAAAGTCAACGATGCGCCTTTTGAGGAATACACTAAAGCCGTTCGTTTTGAAAACCTGACGACGATTGATCCGATCGAGAAATACAATCTCGAAACCTCCCCCGATTTACTCGAAACACGAATCATTGATCTCGTCACGCCGATTGGCCGAGGCACACGCGGATTGATTGTTGCGCCGCCGCGCACCGGTAAAACCACCATTCTAAAGCAGATTTCCAACGCGATTTCCGAGAACCATCCTGAAGTTCACGTTATCGTTTTATTGATCGACGAGCGCCCCGAGGAAGTCACCGATTTCCAACGCTCGGTGAAAGCTGAAGTTGTCGCTTCATCAAACGATCAGGATCTGGAAACGCACGTTCGCCTTTCCCGTTTCACCATCGAACGTTGCCGCCGCATGGTGGAAAGTGGCAAAGACGTCTTCGTTCTGCTCGACTCAATCACCCGCGTGGCTCGCGCCTACAACAGTGTTCATGGCGGCAGCGGTCGCACCATGACCGGCGGTGTGGATGCGCGCGCTTTGGAAATTCCGCGCAAGATGTTCGCATCCGCGCGCAAAATCGAAGAAGGCGGTTCGTTGACGATCATCGCAACAGCGCTGGTCGATACCGGTTCGCGCATGGATGAATTGATTTTCCAGGAGTTCAAAGGCACGGGAAATATGGAATTGATCCTTGACCGCAAACTTTCCGATCGCCGTTTGTATCCCGCGCTCGACATTCCGAAGAGCGGAACGCGCAAAGAAGAAAAATTGTTTCCGGCAAAAAATCTGGAAGCCATTCGCAAGCTGCGTCGCACCATGGTGGATTTGAATCCGATTGAAGCGATGGAAACACTGACGGCCGCGTTGAAGAAGCACAAAACCAACGACGAGTTGCTGGCCAAGCTCTTGTAATTTTCAAGCGGCGGTCTCTTAACCGCCGCATTTCTGTCAGGTGTTGCACGAATCATCGTCTGATTTGACGTGAAAAAATCCTCCAACCAGACGCGTTCTCCGCAGTCCCGTCCGCCGTTGGAGCGGATGATGAAGATTCATCAGGCGATTCAGTCCGGAAAGTTTCCCAACGCGACCTCGCTCGCAGGAGAACTCGAGGTCAGCACCAAATCCATTCACCGCGATTTAGAATTCATGCGCGATCGCATGGAGCTTCCTCTGGACTACAACAAAGCCCGCAACGGTTATTTCTACACGGAAGAAGTAAACGCATTTCCGACGCTGCAAATTACCGAAGGCGAACTCTTCGCGTTACTCGTCGCGGAAAAA
The DNA here is from genome assembly GCA_038316905.1 of Verrucomicrobiota bacterium. Taxonomy (GTDB): domain Bacteria; phylum Verrucomicrobiota; class Verrucomicrobiia; order Limisphaerales; family CANJXF01; genus CANJXF01. The sequence goes on from JBBQAX010000091.1 coordinate 9,161, forward strand.
TCTCTCCAACAATATCGCGGTACCACCTTTGAGAAACCGCTGGTCAGCGCTTTCAAGAAAATGGCTGCTTCATTGCCCGACACCGTTTCGCTCAACCTCGCGGAGTGGGAACAAACCATTTCCTTTCGCACCAGCGCCGAGCCGATTCTAAATCTGGAAACATTCGATGCGCTCGGCAAAGCCACATCGCAACGCCAGCAGTTGAAACTCACCTACCGCAAGCCGGGCCAAAAGGAAAACGAAGTGCGATTGATCGACCCTTACCATTTGGCGAACATCAATGGTGAATGGTTTCTCTTCGCCTACGATCATGCGCGTAAAGACATGCGCACCTTCGTTCCGGCGCGAATTCAATCTCTGGAGAAGACTGGCAAAACGTTTGTTCGCCCGCAGAAATTTTCGCTCGAGAAAAGATTGCGTGACAGTTTTGGCGTCTATTCAGCCGATGGCCAATTTGACGTGGTGATTCGCTTCAATGAAAAAGTGGCAGATTTCATCCGGGAAAAAAAATGGCATGAATCGCAGCAATTGATTGAGCTGAATGATGGCGGCGTTGAATTGCGCCTGAAACTTTCCAGCCTTGCTGAAATTGAACGTTGGATACTGGGCTGGGGCGGTGATGCGGTAGTGATTCAACCGCCGGAATTAGTTGGAAGCGTAAAAGCCGCCGCGAAGAAAATCCTTTCTGCAACCCAAACGTAGCCGCCCTCGCCAGAGGGTGGTTTCGCTCAAACTTTACTACGCCACGCTCTGGCGAGCGCGGCTACGTTCTACCCGCGATAGACGGCCTGCGCCGTGCAGGTCTCCGCCACCACAACCTCACTCAACATCGGCATCTGTCCTTTCAACTGGTCCCAAATCCAGACCGCGATGTTTTCGCTTGTGGGATTCTCCAGACCTGGAATTTCGTTGAGATAAAAATGATCCAGTTTTTCCCAGAGCGGTTTGAACGCGGCAGAAATATCCGCGTAATCCATCAGCCAGCCGAGTTTCGGATCGCATTCGCCCGCGACAACAATTTCCACTTTAAAACTGTGCCCGTGCAACCGACGACACTTGTGCGCCTCCGGCAAATGCGGCAACAAATGAGCCGCCTCAAATTGAAACGTTTTTCTTAATTCCATTTTCATAAAGTTTTTGAACCACCGAGATCAACGCAAAGTCGCAGAGTAGCGAAGGCGCAAAGAAAAAGTTCTTCTGTTTTGCGTCTCTGGGCCTCTACGCCTTTGCGTTAAAGCTCCCAATCCGTCCACGTCACCAGGTCTCCGAGACTTGGCCGCCCGTCGTGGCGCCAAAGCAACGATGGATTTTGCATCTGGCCGAGCGGACAAATCCGCGTCACACCCCAACGCGCCAGCTCTCCAGCCATTTCTTTTGCGCGATCTTCCGTGGCGGCAATTCCCACCGTGGAAATTTTCCCGCGCACCGCATCGGCTCCTTCAATCGCCTGCTTCAAATTCGCCACGGCTTTAACGTAGATGAATCGGTTCAACGACGACATTTGAAACCGTGGATCATTCTCAAACAAAACCGTCCACGCCGTGGAATCTGCACTGCGCCACAGTTTCGTATCCAGAGAATGCGCCGCGCGAACTTCATAAAACGATCTTCGGTAAGCGATGTTTGCGGATTCTTCCGCCGAAAGTTTTCCACGCGGCTGATTCTGTTCCATCACTTCCAATTCCTTCGCGAGCAGTTCCGCAAATTGCTCGGGCGAAATGTTGCCGCCGCTTTCCACGTAAATGACGTGCGGCGACAAACAGCCCAATTGATTCCATGCGGCGACATCTTGCGCGGCGCGGTGGACAATTTTTTGCGGACTCATTCCCGATAAAACTTGTTCCGTCACATAACCGAAACTGACGCGATGGCCATAACCGACGAAACGTGTTTTCTGCGGCAATCGTTTGCGAATTGTTTCCAAAGTTTCATCGCTGCCGGTCGCGGTGACGCAATCGGCTTCAGCGAAAAGCGTTTTCTCCAACAACTCTGAACCGCCGCGCCACTCGGCGATTTCCAGACACGCGCCGAGCTTCGGTTCCACTTCGTAAAGGGAGTGCGCGAACAATCTTGGAATAAAAGAAGTGCCGGAAGCGCATTTCACGAATTGTGCGGAGCGCGTGAGCAAACCAAAAATAATGCTGGTCAAAGTCGAATTCGGGATTACGCCACCAGTGATGTGCGCAATCAGTTCCGGGCCACGCACAAACGAGGCACGATCCAGCTTTTGTTCTTCGGGATTTGCGCTCAAGGAGTCGAGCCGTTGCAAGTCACCAAATTCCTGGACGATGAGCGCCTGCAAATTTTCTTTTGTGATCTGCTGGAAAAACAGATCGAGACCGGAGGCCAAAGTTTCGCGCGAAAAACCTGTCGCTTCCGGGCCGCGATCCAGTGCTTCGTTGCGAAACGGATCATTCGATTCCAACCAATTCTGAGCCACGCTCGCCACGATGCGGATCAAACTGCTGGTGGTACGTTCGACGAGATAACGCTCGCGATTCTGTTTCAACGTTTGGCAGGCGTCGCGAACGATGCTCGGACTCAACGCCGCTGGATCGGAGAGGTCGGCTAGAAAATAGTTGGGCAGGTTCATTCAAATTGCGGGCTGGAAACCGTTGCCGGATCGAAATTGGAAGCCGTGTTTTCCCGGCCTTCTTTGCGTCGTAAATAGTGCAGTCCGAAAAGTCCCGCCAACGACAGCAGCACACAGACGGCGAGAATAGAATACAGATTGAAATAGGCGCTTGGATCGCTGGCGCGAGTTCCCAAATCTTTCGTCCAGATTCCGATAAACCAATGCGAAAAATTTCCCAGCAACCCGCCGATCAAAATGAATAAACCGAACACGCGTCCGCGCACTTCGTCGGGAACGGCTTCCATCAAGGCCGCTTCCACCATCGGATAACTTGCCATGAAGAAAAATCCAAACGCGGCCAGTGCGAACGGAATCCAAGCACCGCGCAAATGTGGAAAGATGAAAAGGATGATCGCGGCGATGATTAAGACAACGCTGGTCCAGCGAGTGCGACCGCGGTCGCTGAGTCCGCCAAAAAGCGGATTGCTGATGACGGATGCCAGATAAATGCAACTCAGGGCCAGGCCAGTTTGTTTCAAACTGAAATCCTGCGCGCGCTGTAGAAAAAGTGAGCTGAGCGTGCCGGTTCCCATTCCAGCGAAGTCGCGGAGGCAAAACGCGAAGCTGGCGGATAAGAACAACAGCCAGAGCATCGGTGTCGCGAAGAGGCGAACTTTCTGTTTCGTTCGCGCAACCGGTTTCGGATTTTCATGTTCGACGGCGAGCCACACGAATGCGGCTGCGCCCAGCAATCCAATGATTCCAAGCTCCAGAATCGGTTGTCGCCAACCCGCCGTTTCCGCGCGCCAACCGGAGTAAATTGGTCCAACAAAAAATCCGAGCGACGCGCCAATGCCTACTTTGCCCAGCGCTTTACCGGTATTTTCTGGAAACAATCGCGCGATCAACGCCGTTGCCGCCGGATGATAAAAACTTCCACCAAAACCGGCGACAATAAGACATGCGACCGCCGTCGCGTAATTCGGGGCGAAGGCGAGTCCAACAAATCCGGCTGCATTAATTGTCAGACCGGTTGCGAGAAGTTTTTTTCGATTGGCGCGATCAGCCAGAATTCCCATGAAATAACTGGGCAGAAAATAGGAGACACCCATTGCCGTGACGAGAAATGTCGCTTGCCCGTCACTCGTGAGAGAGAAATCTTTCCGAATCAAAAGATACAGTGGAAGCAGCGCGACATGATAAACGTGCGTGAAGCCATGCAACGCCGTGCAAAGCCAGAGAGTGCGTGTGTTGTGTGTTTTGGAGTCCATTGTTCCGACGAGGGAATTAGCCACAGATAACCACGGAATTCACGGATTTGTTTTGTTGCGAATGGGTAGCACTTGCCTCCGGCGGGTGCGTTTCAATTCGATGTTCGGTGTTGATTGTTCAGGGGTAGTCGTTTTCGATTTCAAACAGTGCATGCAGCCGCACCCGCCGGAGGCAGGTGCTACCCACGTTAACTCGTCATCAACGAACACCCGCGCGGTTCGGCGAGTTGCGCGCGGCCAATTAATTCAAATCCGTCGCCGCGACGAATTCCCAAATCTTCAGTTTGAATTGCGAGTACGGAATACACATTCGCCAGATCGAAAATGCGAATTAGTCCCGTTTCACCTTCGGCCACTTCTTTTCCAGTTTCCGGCGAAATAATTTGCACACGCGCCCACGGCGGAAAACGAAAGCTTCGTCCTTTTTTAATTCTTAATTTTTCATTTTGAATTGGTGAATCATAAGCCTGCGAACTCAATTCGCTCATGCCGTATTCGCAAACGATGTGCGACGCCGAAATCCCAAAATGTTTTGTGATGAGCTGGTGTAATTCCGCTTTCGGCAGACTGCGCGAACGACCTTTGTAACCGCCGGTTTCTAAAACGCGCGAACCTTCCGCGAGGCGATAACGAATATTGTTCTCCGCAAAATGATCAAGCAGATGCACGAAGGAAAATGCCGTGCCGAGAATCGCCACCGGACGATTGGCGCACATCGATTTGCGCAGGGCGAAAAGTGTTTGATCAATGTCGAGCGACCACGCTGAACTAGTGGGGCAGGCTTCCAGCCTGCCTGCCTGGACATCCTGTCCGCGACTCTGTGGGACTGGGGCTGGAAGCCCTTGTGACAGGCTGGAAGCCTGCCTCACTTTCCCGGTGAAAAGCGAATCGCGCGCGCCGAGTTCACGTCGCACGGTTTCGAACATGTGAACGAGGGAAGAATTCGGCGCAAGGGTAAGGGACGGTGTCAGGAAAATCATTCCAGGTTTGTCGAGTGAGATTGAACGCTCGCCCTCACCTCGGTCCTCTCCCCCGAGGAGAGGGGGAATTAAATTCTGCTCCACTGAAATA
>JBBQAX010000092.1:0-14040 GCA_038316905.1 Verrucomicrobiota bacterium
TGCCCGATGCTGCCAAACAAAGGCTTTTGAAAATACTGTAGGAGTTTCCACAATTGTGAAGCGTTGTTCCAAAACACTGGCGCAAATCAAACGAACCAAAATTGATCTCGAATTTGAGCTTTGACGGGTGTTGCCTAATCAACATTAATTGAATCGTGGAAATCAGAAAAGCTGTCATCACCGCCGCCGGAAAAAACCAACGCACCCTGCCGTTGCAAACGCTCGTTGATCGCGACGGAACTCAAAAAACCGCGCTCAGTATTATCATCGAGGAAATTCTCCACGCCGGCGTCGAGGAAATTTGTGTCGTGATTTCGCCTGGAGACGAAGCATCTTATCGCAACGCTGCGGGCAAACATTCCAGTCGCCTCCAGTTTGTTGAGCAAGCGCAACCGCTCGGCTACGGCCACGCCATTCATTGCGCGAAAGCTTTTACTGCAGATCAACCGTTTCTCCTACTCGTCGGCGATCATCTCTACATTTCACATCAGGACAAAAGTTGCGCACAGCAATTGGTCGAAATGGCGCGCGCCGAAAAGTGTTCTGTCTCCGCCGTGCAAGCGACCCATGAAAGCAAACTGCCATACTACGGAACGGTCGGCGGACGGCTCGTCCCGGGACGCCAGCGGCTTTATCAAATCGAAAAAGTGGTCGAGAAACCGACGCCCACAGAGGCGGAACAAAAATTAATTGTGCCCGGTTTGCGCGCGGGAAATTATCTCTGCTTTTTTGGAATGCACGTCCTCACGCCCAGCGTCATGCAGATTTTAGGCGAACTGATCACACGTTCTGGCGATAAAAGTGGGGTCCAACTCACGACCGCACTCACGCGGATGGCTGCGAAAGAACCTTATCTCGCGCTGGAACTGCAAGGCCGCCGCTACGACATCGGCGTGAAATACGGATTGCTGACCGCCCAACTAGCTCTGTCACTTGACGGAAAAGATCGCGATGAAGTTTTGTCGCAACTCGTGGAACTTCTCGCCGTAAGAAAATCGTAAGTCATGCCTGGCAATCTCGTTCAAATCATCGTCGCGTCCGACCCTGAGATTCGAAATCAATCGCTCGATGCTTTTTGCCGGGCGGCGTCGCTGAAGGAACTCCTCGCCGAATGCGCCGAGTTGGAACAGTTTCGGCAGCAGAGCGAGAATCTTTACGAGCGTGTTCGCGCGTTATTTTTCCTCTACGCGATTCATCGTTTCCACCTGCCGCTGAAGCTCGGAAATGATTCCTCGAATCTAATTCCGTTCAGAGGCCACGAGCATTTGCTGCAACGTCGCTTCGAGGAAGCCGTCGAACTTTTCTTGGGAGAACAAACCAAAATCGGTCCCAGTGACGCTATTTCCAGCGCGCTTGCCTCCGCTTATTACCGGCTGGGAATTCAGACTCTCGCAGATCAAGTGCGTCGCAGCGTCCGCTCCGTCCGAGGGAATCAATGGATGTTTCGCATGGGCCATCCCGCCGATCAACCGCTCCGGATTCGCCCGGAATTATTGCAGACAGATTTGGATGGCAGTTACCCGATTCTGCGGGAGTTGACACCGGTGCGAATGGATCTGACTCACAGCGCCTGGAGCGATATTTTCTTTTTGGGAATGGATTTTCCTGAAGGCGCAAAAGTGTTGAACGTTTCGATCGATCTCGGTGTGACCGGTCGCGACGCCTCTCCGAAACCACCGGTCGAAGCTTATCTCCGCGTCATCGAAGAACCGCTCCTCCGCCTCACCAGCGTCGATCTCGGTGCAACCGTCGATATCACGAACCTCAACGAAGTTTTCGATTTCGCGAAAGACTACCTTGGTTTGCTCAAAGCGGCGGTGATTGCTTCAGGAATTGTCCCGCCCGGCATTGAAGGTTCCGGGCAAAATCTTTCCGATTTGCTCGCGCGAATTGTCGGTTCTGGACGAGGCCTCGAACTCGTGAGCAATGTGAACAACATTCCAAAAGGTTCGCGCCTCGCTGTTTCCACCAACCTTCTCGCCGCGCTGATTTCGGTTTGCATGAGGGCGACCCGCCAGGCGCAATCGCTCGAAGGCGCGCTTGAAGAAGACGAACGTCGCCTGGTTTTAGCCCGCGCGATTCTCGGCGAATGGCTCGGTGGCTCCGGCGGCGGTTGGCAGGATTCCGGCGGCGTGTGGCCAGGAATCAAACTGATCGAAGGCGTTTTGGCCGGTGCAGGCGATCCCGAGTTTGGCGTGAGTCGCGGCCAATTGATGCCGCGCCACAAGATTTTAGGAGAACAGGAAGTCTCGCCTGAGATGCGGCGCAAACTCCAGGAAAGCCTCGTGCTGGTCCACGGCGGCATGGCGCAAAACGTCGGCCCAATTCTGGAGATGGTGACCGAAAAATATCTTTTGCGTTCTGAAGCCGAATGGAATGGCCGACAGGAAACGCTTGGCATTCTGGAGGAAATATTCTCCGCCCTTCGCGCCAAAGATGTTCACGCGCTCGGCAAAGCAACCACGAGAAATTTCGAAGGCCCGCTGCAAACCATCATTCCCTGGGCGAGCACTTTTTATACAGAAACCTTGATCAACCAGGTTCGCTCCGAATTCCGCAAAGATTTCTGGGGCTTCTGGATGCTCGGCGGCATGTCTGGCGGTGGCATGGGTTTCATGTTTGCACCCGCAAGGAAAGCCGAAGCGCAAAAGCGTTTGCAGGAAATCATGTCGCAAACGAAGCGTGATCTTGAACACGCGCTGCCGTTTGCGATGGAGCCGGTCGTTTACGATTTCGCCATCAACGAGAATGGAACCTTCGCGAGTTTGCTCCGTGGCGATGACGCTTTATTGCCGGAAAGTTATTACGCGCTGATTGCTCCAAAATTGTTGCGGCTGGATCAACAAAATTTACCTAAACAACGCCGGGTCGAGTTGGATAAATTCGCCACCGCCTGCCGGACGAAACCGGAATTGCGAGACACCATGCAGGTTCTTTTTGACCGCCTTTTGCCGCGTCTGGAAAAGAAAGAATCGAAGGCGCAAACGCTTTCCGAGTTGCTCGAACAAAATGGTTTCGATCGTGCGCAGCATGAGCAGATTCGCGCCGACCTGAAAGATGGGCGCATTGGCCTCGCGCAAAATCGTCTCCCGCAATCGACCACGATTGAAGATGTGCAGGATGGCGATGTCGTGATCGCATCGCGAGAAAACGCGCGTGATGTGTTGAAAATCGGAGAACGCGCCATTGCCGAGGGTAAAGTTGCGGTCGTCACGCTCGCCGCTGGATCTGGCACGCGTTGGACGCAAGGCGCTGGCGTCGTCAAAGCGCTGCATCCCTTTAGCAAATTGGGCGGTCGCCACCGCACTTTCCTGGAAACTCATCTGGCAAAAAGTCGGCGCACCACAAAGCAGTTTGGCGCAGAATTGCCGCATGTTTTCACGACGAGCTATCTCACCCATTCCGCCATTGAACAATTCTTGGCGCGTCAGAAAAGCTACAGCTACACCGGCCCGTTGCTGCTGTCACAGGGGAAATCGATTGGCTTGCGCATGATTCCAATGGAGCGCGATTTGCGTTTTGCATGGGAAGAAATGCCGCAACAACTGCTCGACGAACAGGCGCAAAAAGTCCGCGAAAGTTTGCACACAGCATTGATCGGTTGGGCGAAACAGTCCGGCGAGGCCAGCGATTACACCGACAATTTGCCGGGGCAATGTTTGCACCCGGTCGGTCACTGGTACGAAATTCCGAATCTTCTGCGCAACGGAACTTTGCAATGCCTTCTCCGGACGAATCCTGATTTAAAACATCTGTTGCTTCACAATATTGACACGCTCGGGGCGAATGTTGATCCCTCAATCCTGGGCCTCCATATCAATAGTGGCGCATGTCTTTCGTTCGAGGTCATCACGCGCCGGATCGAGGATCGTGGGGGCGGACTCGCTCGCGTCAATGGCAACGTTCGTTTAGTCGAAGGTCTCGCCATGCCGCACGAAGAAGCCGAGTTCAACCTTTCGTATTACAACTCGATGACGACATGGATCAATTTGGACAAGTTGCTCGAGGTATTTAAATTGACCCGCGAAGATCTGTCCAACGAAGTCAAAGTCGCTGCTGCCATTCGCAATCTGGCGGCGCGCATGCCGACTTATATTACGTTGAAAGATGTGAAAAAACGTTGGGGCCACGGCCAGGAAGATATTTTCCCGGTCGCCCAATTCGAAAAACTTTGGGGCGACATGACGGCGTTGCCGGAAGTGAGCTGCAACTTCATCGTGGTTCCTCGAATGCGCGGTCAACAACTTAAGGATCAATCTCAGCTCGATGGCTGGCTGCGGGACGGCTCGGCAGCATCCGTCGAGGCGTTGTGCGATTGGGCGGGTAATCCGCCGTTGCCACAAAAATCGAAGTGAGTTATCAGTTATTCGGAAACGAAATGAGCGCGCCCGACTTCAAATCTGAATTAAATCGACGGATTGACCCTTGGTGGCGCAAGGCGCGCATCGCCGCGCGATTGCTGCTCAAGAAAGAGGCGCATCAGAACTGGAACGTTCGAGACAAACGATTGGCGGGCAGACTCGCGAATGATCCCGGTGTGACGAATCGGCTGATTGATCAGGCGGTAAATTCCTTAACAGCGAGGAGAAAATATGGACGCGGCATTTCCGGCTGGTTCAATTAATTTAAACACTCCCGCCGGACAACTTTTGCACAAGCTGATTGCGCTTTTGCCGCCGGAAAAGCATTTCAACATCACCGTCTTTGGTTCGGCTCCTCTGCAAATCACCGTGGATTCGGCTTTGACCAGCGCGGATGTTGACCTCTTTTCCGACAGCGAAGAGTTGGATGAAATTGTTCACCAAAATAATTTAGGGACAGGTCAGACGGAGTTTTATATTCAAGTTTCCAGCGAGCTGAATTTCCGCACCACACCGCGATGGCGCGAGCGAACGCAATCCATCGAGGTTAAAAATTGCACCCTGCGTTTTCCCCATCCAATTGATATTCTGATTGCGAAATTAAATCGCCTCGACGAAAAGGACCTGTTGGCGTTTCGCACGGTCATTCAAAACACCGGCCATCCCACCGAAGCTGAGTTGATTCACGAATTGCAAATGGCGGTGGATTTGTTTCGTCCGAGCTTCGATGAAGAACAAGGGCAGGACATGGCGAATAATTGTCGGCGACTTTGGCCTTTAATTTTCGGTCGCGAAATTGATCCACGAAAAGAAATCATTGCTCCTGCGTTGCAAAAACGGAAAGAGGGTTACGGCGAACCGACGCGTGATTACAAACAGGAGTTACGCGAAGCCGCGTTAAATTACGGCGCTACCAATGCGGGTTAAAACTTCGTCGGTCGTGAGTGACGCAAGGAGTTGGCTTACGGTTTTCGTTTGATTGGGCAAAACAAAATCAGGAGCAATTTCACTCAGCGGCTGCAAAACGAAACGACGTTCATGCGCTCGCGGATGAGGAAGAGTTAGTTTTGCTGAAGATCGAAGTTCGTTTCCGAAGGCGATCAAATCCAAATCAAGAGGGCGCGGTTCGTTCAAAATCTTCTTTGATGGACGGCCAAGTTCTTTTTCAAGCTGTTGTAGTTTTACCAGCAACCTTTCAGGTGTTTCGTTAGGAGGCGGAACAAGCCCCACAACCGCGTTTACAAAAAGCGGAGAACCCGGCGGGCAATCAACGGGTGTCGTTTGCCATAAAGAAGATTTTAACAACGCTACGGAGGAAAATTGCTCCACTTGCGTCATCGCTCGAGAAATGATTTCGAGGGAGTTTCCGAGATTGGATCCGAGTGCAATGAAGGCTTCTCGCCGGGCTTCTGGATTCGCGCTCACAATCGCCGTTTATTTCAACCCCAGGACATCCTGCATGTCGTAGAGGCCGGGTTTTTGTTTCACGAGCCATTGGGCTGCGCGCAGTGCTCCATTCGCAAAAGTTTCTCTGCTTGAGGCTTTGTGGGTAAGCTCGACGCGCTCGCCGTTCGTCGCGAAGATTACGGTGTGATCGCCCACGACATCGCCGCCGCGAATCGCGTGCATCCCGATCTCCGTTGAAGTGCGCTCCCCGACAATTCCCTCCCGACCATGACGAAGGGCTTCTTTGAGCTGTTGCTGGCGAACATCCGCTAAAATTTCAGCAAGTGTTGTCGCGGTTCCGCTCGGCGCATCTTTTTTCAAACGATGATGCATTTCGACAACTTCCAAATCAAAATCGGGTCCGAGGATTTCCGTGGCTTTGCGCGTCAGCCAAAAGAGGGTGTTGACGCCGGTTGAATAATTTGATGCCCACACGATTGGGATTTGCGAAGTGTGTTTAAGAATATCTGTCTTCTGCCCGTCGGTGTGGCCGGTGGTGCCAATGACCAATGCCTTCTTGTGAATCGCACATTCTTCAGCGAAGCCGGCCGTCGCATCTCGGTAACTGAAATCGATCACCACATCCGTGTTCTGAATCGTCTTGCCCAAGTCATCACCCGCCTCGATTTGGCCGATGACTTCAAGGCCGGGAATGCGTTCGGCACATTTTAGCAACGCCAAACCCATGCGACCTTTAGCACCGGTGATGATTACTTTAGTCATTTGAGAACGCCGCAGTTTTTCAGGGTTGATTTCAACACCTCACGATTCCTCGCGTTCATTTTGACGAGCGGTAAACGATATTCTTCTTCGATTTGGCCCATCATGGCCAAGGCTGCTTTCACAGGAACGGGATTGGTCTCGATAAATAAATCTTTGAAGATCGGATAAAATTTTTGATGAATTTTCAGCGCCGCAGCGGCTTTTCCTGAGGCATACAATTTTACCATTTGAGAAACTTCACGCGGAATGATGTTGGAAGCGACGCTGATCACGCCTTGCGCGCCGACCGACATGAACGGCAGCGTCAGTGAATCGTCGCCGCTCAGAATAATAAATTTTCCACCGAGCGCCGCACGCAGTTGGCTGACACGATCCGAGTTTCCTCCTGCTTCCTTGATTCCGATAATATTTTTACACTCCTGCGCCAAACGCTTCGTTGTGTCCACGGCAATCTCCACGCCGCACCGCCCCGGAATACTGTAGAGAATAATCGGAAGCTTCGTCGCTTTGGCGATTGCCCGGAAATGTTGGAACAAACCTTCCTGGGTCGGCTTGTTGTAATACGGCGCGACTTGCAGCGATCCATCCGCGCCCGCTTTCTCGGCCGCTTTCGTCAGGTAAATTGCTTCCTCTGTCGCATTCGCTCCGGTGCCGGCGAGCACTTTGATTTTTCCTGCAGCGAACGTCACCGACAATTCAATCAAGCGGATATGTTCCTCGAAATTTACGGTGGGCGACTCGCCAGTCGTTCCAACCGGGACAATGCCGGTCACGCCTCCTTTGATTTGCGCTTTGATGAGTCGCTCAAATGCAAATTCATCAATGGATCCATTCCGAAATGGAGTGACAATGGCGGTAAAAGTTCCTGTAAACATGATTCAATTTTAAACGGCGAACAACCTCTGCCATCGACGCCATTTTTGCCAGTCTGATTTTTCTTCCGGGCTCAATACGGTGCGATTAAAAGTGGGTGAGGATCGCGGCTGTGTCGTCCGCGACCAACCGCAGCGCTTCGCAGTGAGAGAGCGGTGAAGCGTTTCAAGCGTGCTTCCTTGGCGACGCGCTGCGGCTGGTTCTCCGCGAACACAGCCGCGGTCCGTAGGATCGAATTCCAAAATTCTCACCCACTTTTAATCACACCAGCTCAATACTGTCTGGGCTTTGCTTTCCAAAACGAAGTTGTTATCAACCTTGTTATGCATTCCCAAATTTCTCGGCGCAGCTTTTTAAAATCTTCGGCCATGGCGGGTGCTGCGGTGGCGGGGTTCAGTTTCGTGGAAAATCTATCTCTCGCCATCGAACCCTTCAACCGCTCCGGCAAACCAAGATTTCCTTTAAGTGTCGCCGCGTATTCCTTTCGCGATTTCTTCAAATCCAAAGATGCCGCCGAGCAGATCGATCTTTTCAAGTTCATCGATTTTTGCGCGGACCAAGGTTGTGAAGGAACGGAGCTGACGAGTTATTATTTTCCAACGCCGGTCACGAACGAATATCTCCTTAAAATCCGACGTCACTGTTTTCTGCGTGGGATTGAAGTCAGCGGAACCGCCGTGGGAAATAATTTCGCCCTGCCCAAAGGCGAAAAACTCGATGCCCAAATCGCCTCGGTAAAAGAGTGGATCGATCACGCCGCTGTTTTCGGCGCCCCTCACATTCGCGTCTTCGCCGGAGCCGCCGCGAAAGGTTTGTCCGATGCTGAGGCGCGCAACATGTGCATCGCGTCGTTGGAGGAATGTTGTGATTACGCGGGGAAAAAGGGAATCTTCCTTGGCCTCGAAAATCACGGCGGGATTGTCGCCGAAGCCGACGCCCTTTTGGAAATCGTCCAAGCGGTGAAGAGTCCGTGGCTCGGCATCAATCTCGATTCCGGGAACTTCCACACGGCTGATCCCTACGGAGATCTCGCGAAATGCGCGCCTTACGCGGTGAATGTTCAAATCAAAGCGGTCACTCGCGCAAAAGGCACCAAAGAAAGTGAACCCATTGACCTCAGACGTATTTTCAAAATTCTTCACGATGCTAATTATCAAGGTTACGTCGCACTCGAATATGAAGCGCAAGATCCCTGGGAGTCAGTGCCAGCGTTACTAAAGCAGATGAAGCAATTTTCGGTTTAACGACCTCTGTGTATGGAGCCACTTAACCTTTTCGATCTCGAAGAAATCGCTAAGGAAAAGCTTCCTCGCATCGCCTACGAATACTTTGCGAGCGGTGCCTGGGATGAAATTACGCTCCGCCGCACTCGGACTGCTTACAACGAAATCCTTGTTCACTATCGCGTGCTCGTGGACGTAAGCCGCCGGGATCTTTCTGCCACGCTCTTTGGCCAATCGCTCGCGATGCCGCTGCTCATCGCGCCAACCGCGTTTCATAAACTCGCACATCCCGATGGCGAGTTGGCGACGGCGCGCGCCGCAGGTTCTGCCGGAATTCCGATGGTTCTCAGCAGCCTTTCCACCACAACCGTCGAAGATGTTCTGGCTGCCGCTACGGGCCCGGTCTGGTTTCAACTTTACATCAACAAAGATCGCGGTTTCACGCGTGACCTCGTTGCTCGGGTGGAAAATGCCGGATGCACAGCACTGATGGTAACAGTGGATACGCCTGAGTGGGGCCGACGCGAACGTGATGTTAGAAACTGTTTTCATCTGCCCCCAGGCTTGAGCGCGATCAATTTGATTCCTTCCAACCAATGCGGCGAAGTCATCGGACAAAGTGGCGCGGGCATGGGGCAGGCATTCACCTGGATGCTGGATCCGTCCGTGACATGGAAAGATATCGATTGGCTTTGTTCGCTCACCAAATTGCCCGTGTTGCTTAAAGGAATTTGTCGAGCCGACGATGCAAAACGATCTCTCCAACACGGCGTCGCGGGTCTCGTCGTTTCGAACCACGGGGCGCGGCAAATGGATAGCGCGCCCGCTACCATCGAAGTTCTTCCTGAAATTGCGGAAGCGATTGGTGGAAAAATTCCCGTTTTGCTCGATGGCGGAATTCGTCGCGGGCTCGACATTTTGAAAGCGCTTGCCCTAGGCGCAACCGCCGTGCAAATCGGACGGCCCGTTTTGTGGGGGCTTGCCAGCGGTGGTGAACAAGGCGTCCGCAAAGTTTTGGAAATGATGCGTCAGGAATTGGATTTGGCCATGGCGCTCGCCGGTTGTCCCTACGTGAAATCAATTACCCGCGATTTAGTCTCTTGAGAAAGCAATAACTATGGCGCTTGCCCAACCTTCACTCATCTCACCGTCGGACACGCAAAAAATCTCACGCGGCAAATGGCTGGTGCTCGTCGCGGCATTTCTCGGCTGGATGTTTGACGGCATGGAGATGGGAATTTTTCCGTTGGTCGCCCGCCCCGCGCTGATCGAAATGCAACGCGCCACTGGCGTTGTGGATGACAAATTCGTCGGTCATTGGATGGGAATTGTAACGGCTCTTTTTCTTCTCGGCGCTGCGTTGGGCGGAATGATTTTTGGCTGGCTCGGTGATCGAATTGGCCGGGTGCGTGCGATGTCCGCAAGCATCCTTTGCTACTCTTTGTTTACCGGCCTCTGCTACTTCGCGACTGAACCGTGGCACCTCGGATTTTTTCGTTTTATCGCGGCGCTTGGGATGGGCGGCGAATGGTCACTCGGCGTTGCACTCGTCATGGAAATATGGCCGGAGAAAAGTCGCCCGCTGATGGCCGGAATCATCGGGGCTGCCGCGAATGTCGGTTACTTGCTCATTGGCATCATCGCGATTCAATTTCCAATCACCCCAACGTCGTGGCGCTGGGTGATGATGGTTGGAGCCGCGCCGGCATTGCTTACTTTTTTCATCCGCCTGTTTGTTCCAGAATCCGAGAAATGGAAAGCAGCCATAAAAACTGGTCCCGCAAAACCGTTTCGAGAGATTTTTTCACCCGCGCTTTTCAAAACAACGATGCTGGCCATTGCGTTCTCCTCCATCGCCCTGATCGGAACATGGGGATCAGTGCAATGGCTGCCATTGTGGGCCGACCAAATGGCGGGTGCGGCCATGCCGCAAGCCAAAGCCTACACGCAAATAGCTTCCGCATTCGGCGCAATCATCGGCTGCATTTTGGGCGCGTTAATCGGCGGCAAAATTGGTCGGCGTCCCACGTATTTCGCACTGTGCCTCGGCTCGCTGTTGGCCTGCGGTTATCTCTTTCGCACGGTAGATCAATACAACACTCAATTTTTGGGAATCGTATTTCTCGTCGGAGCATTGACCGCCGCATTTTACGGTTGGTTGCCCCTTTATTTGCCGGAACTTTTTCCAACTCGCGTCCGAGCCACGGCGCAAGGATTGTCATTTAATTTCGGGCGCATCCTTGCCGCCATCGGCGCATTGCAAATGGGAAATTTAATCAACCACTTTCACGGCAGCTATGCAAAAGCCGGTGCCATCATCACGCTGATCTATATTTTAGGACTATTTCTGATTTGGCTCGCGCCCGAGACAAAAGGAAAACCGCTGCCGGAATAATTTTCAATTTTGAGTTTTAAGTTTTTAATTTCTCCCGCTTAATTCCCGCCGCATGAAACAAAAAGCTTACGCCGCTGCTGGCGTGGACATTGATCTCGGAAATAAAGTCAAAGCCACGTTGCCAAAGTTGCTGGCCTCGACGCATCGCCGTGAAGTTTTGGGAAAAGTCGGCGGCTTCGGCGGGCTTTTCGCGCTCGATACAAAAAAATATAAACAGCCCGTGCTCGTTTCCAGCGTCGATGGTGTCGGCACGAAATTGAAAATCGCGTTCGCGATGGACAAACACGACACGATTGGCCACGACCTCGTGAATCATTGCGTGAATGACATTGCCGTGCTCGGCGCGGAACCGCTTTTCTTCCTCGATTACCTCGGCACTGGAAAACTTGAGCCGCACGTTTTCAACGAAATCATCAAAGGCTTCGTGAACGGTTGCGCGGAAAACAATTGCGCGCTCATCGGTGGCGAAACGGCGCAGATGCCGGGATTTTATCAACGCGGCGAATACGACGTGAGCGGAACCATCGTCGGTGTAGTGGAGAAATCCAAAATGCTCGATGGCAAAGGCATCAAACCCGGCGATGCGGTGATTGGTTTGGAATCCAGCGGGCTGCACACAAACGGCTATTCGCTTGGTCGCCAGATCTTCTTCGAGAAACTGAAACTCAAACCGAAGAGCCGCGTGGCTGAACTCGGAAATACGATTGGCGATGAGTTGCTGAAGGTTCACGTCAGCTACGGGCCGCTCGTGCAAAAGCTCTTGAAGAAATTCAACCTCACCGGAAAAGCGCGCGCGATCAAAGGTCTCGCGCACATCACCGGCGGCGGTTTCGTGGATAACATTCCGCGTGTGCTTCCGAAAAACTGCGATGTGCTAATCCGAAAAGGTTCTTGGGACATGCTGCCAATTTTCAAAATCATCGAAGCCAAAGGCGGTGTGCCGGATGAAGAATTGTATCAGGTTTTCAACATGGGAATTGGAATGACCATCATCGTTGATAGCGCGAAAGCGGATTCAGTTTTGAAATCAATTCGAACGCAAAATCAGAAAGCGTGGCTGATTGGCGAGGTCGTCAAAGGCAAAAGCTTGGCTCGTGTAGTTTGATGAGTTAATGGAGAAAAGCGGCGGTGAACTCGCCGCAATCCAGATGCTTCGCGAAATCCTGGAGTATTAGAAAAGCGCGGAGCGTTTGGAGTGCGGTGACTTGAGCACCGCTTTCCATAAGATTACGACGAAGAAAAAAGGCGGCCCGAAGGCCGCCTTAATCTCTTTCAGAATTTGTTTTATGCCGGAATCTTGTCTGTGCCAACGTCGGCTTTCGCTGCGCTGGTTCCCTCCAGATGCACCCGCTTGTAACCGCCGATGGATTTGAAATAAAGCAGGATTCCCAAGTAGAGGATTGCCATTATCGCCGGAATGTAAGAGTCCGTTTTCAACGTTTTGCGATCACCTTGTTGGTCTGCGGCGACGACTGTTTTCTGGTCGTCGGTTCTTTCTTTAGCATCTTTTGCATCGGCTAGTTTCTTACCGTCCAAGCCGAACGCTTCCATGGACTTGATCCCGAGAAAAGTGCTCGGCTTATCGGCTTTGTATTCCGCATAGAGGGCCGGGTTTTGTTGCTGGAGCGTCTCACCGGCGTAACGATCTTTCAGATAGCCAAGCCCCGGACCGCCAATCGTTCCAACCGAAAGCATGCCAATGCCGCCCATGATGGATATCGCGATGGCACCGGTTCTTGGGAAACGATCGGAGGCGACGGCGAGCATGGTGGGCCAGAAAAATGTTTTGCCAACCGCGTAGAGGCCTAAAGCGAAAAGCGCGGCAGTGAAAGTTTGCATGTTACTTGCCATCCTAAGGCCGACGAAAGCGAGAACGGAGCAGATCAACAGCAAAGCGACAGGTGAGATTTTGAGTGTTTTCTCAATCCAATGAGCGGAGAAGCGAAGACCGAACATGATCGCCGAAGTCCAGAGAAAGAGGTATTTGCCCTGCTCGGAAGTGAATAGGTTTCCAGTAATGAACTGAATCCACTGGTCTGTTCCAAGCTCGACGGAGCCGATGAGAGCATGCGTAACGAACAACACAAAAAGCAATATGGAGCCGATCGAGAATTTGGTGATGATGCCAACGGCGATGACGGACAACCCGCCAACAACATAGCCCACTTTCTCCGAAACTTCGGGGGACAATCCGAACAGGGGGAGAAAACCTTCGCAGAACAGCACGAGTAACGCAGCGATAACAATAGTCCCGAGTATGCCGACATCTTTGAACATTTCGCCCAACCTTGCGCCCTTTTCAGAAGCTTCTGATTTCGGGAAATGCTGGCCGAAAAACATGATGCCATAAATGACTGTTGGAATGAGATAAAGAGCGAGCTGCATCTTCCACGACAGATTCATCTTATCGTCGAGGACCCAGCCAAGTGATGCGCCGATGATCATGCCGAGCGGCCAACTGGCGTGCAGGATGTTTAGATAATGGGTTCGGTTGCTCGGATACAATGTAGCGACCAGCGGATTGGCCACGGCTTCAAGTGTTCCATTGGCGAACGCAAAAATGAACATACCGCCGAAGAGACATTTATAAGCCAGAGCTTGGGCTGCCGCGCCGCCATCTCCGGGAACCGCCGCGAACGTGACGAATGCCGATACGATGTGCAACAAGAACGCGGTGACGACTAGTTTGCCGTAACCGATCTTATCGCAAATGACGCCACCAATGATGATGCCGAAGCAAAATCCGGAAAGCCCCGCGCCCCCGATTGAACCCAGCTGCGCGCCCGTGAATCCGAACTCCTTACCCCAATTGTCAAAAATGCCTCCGCGAATGGCGAAGCCCATGCCGGCGGCTAGAATGGCCATGAATCCAGCCCACAGAAGCCGGCTGGCGTTTGGTGCGATACCTTCAGTTTTTGCTGACATAGTTTTTTTTGATTGGGTTTGGGTTCTGAACGGACAGGTTAAATCGTAAAGCTCGGCAGTTTAACAATCGCGCCGCCTTTGAGCGCGGATTGGT
>JBBQAX010000093.1:0-13910 GCA_038316905.1 Verrucomicrobiota bacterium
TAAATAGTTTTCAGTTGTTCGCACAAACTAAACTGTCCTCGCGCCTCTTTCAGAAAACGTCAGGAGTTCTCCCTGCTGAGCATCTTTTTCAATCATGTTGTTTCCTACGCAGGAGCGCTTCCGGCAATGCCTGAAAGAAAAAGCCCAGCTATAAATGGCTGGGCCGTTTCGTATACAGGTTACAAAAGAATTACATTCTCATGGTGAGGCGGCTCACTGTTTGAAAATATTAATTACCACCGGGACTTCGACTTTATAATGCGCCGCGACTGAGGTCTCGAATGTCACGTTTCCACTGACGGTTTGGCTGGGAACCTCGTTGAGCTTGACCACGATTTCATAAAGCTTTCCAGATTCCTTGGTCACAAGCTCGACATCCAATCCTTTTATCGTGCTGCGAGGATTCTTCAGCACGAAGGATTTTCCGTTCGTCGAACGAACCGTCACGCGACGGGCCACCGAGTTTTCCACGCCGTCCGCAGAAGTCACTCCTGCACGAGTAATGCTCCAATACAACGCTTCCGGACTGAGAGTGAGGTCACCCAAAACCTGGCCGTAAACATAGATGACTGCCACGGGGCCATTGGATTGGCCGGCGGCGTAAACATGAACGTATTCGTTGAACTGGCGCGGTGTCCCATCAGCTTTGACCTCGATTGAAACCTGAGCGCTGGCGGCATTTGTTTTTCCACCGGGAACGACTTTGGCTTTGATCCAAGGCTGTGAGGCTTCCAGCCTTTGAATTTTCAGCGCCTTTCCATCCCCACGGGCGACGGTCACGACGAAATTTGTCGGTTTGCTGCCTGCGGAAAGCTGTGGTGCGACCGTCGTCGGCGTCACATTATAGAGCGGAGTATAATCAGCCTTGATCGTCAGTGTGACCACCGGCGTCTCGGGATCGTTTGAAGCGACAGCGATCTGCTTCTCGAACAAGGCTTTTGTCTGCCCTAGGTTTAGGCTGAATGCGAGTTCGCCTGTTTCTCCTGCCTTGAGCGTGTCAGGTTTCAAACTGGCGATCGTGCAACCGCAGGATGGTTTTGGCACTTCGATTTTCAAAATACCGTCACCGACGTTCTTGAATTTGAAGGACCCGGTCACATTTTGGACCTGCGAGGTCTTTCCGAAATCATAAACCATCTGGTCGAACTGGATTTTAGGTGCTGCCCACGCGGGAACACTCATTGAGCAAAGAAACGCGAAAGCGTAAAAAACTGTTTTCATAAATTGATACTATATTGATTGGGTTTATAAGGCAAAAGAGGGGCGGGATTTCTCCCGCCCCTCACCGTGCCTCGATTGGATTATTCCACGGTTGTTTGGATCACTCGATAGAAATACTGCGGAACAACTCCGACAGCATCACTCTTGGAGGCGCTTTCGCCTGTTGCAATCACGTCTCCTGGAACACTCGTCCAGCTTGCATCCTGCAAAGTCGCTTTGCGTTGGAGGCTATAGGTTTTCCCTGAAACTGCCGTCCAGGTCACCGTCGCGATTCCATTTGCGGAAGTCACGGAGGTGATCGAGATCGTGCTCGTGCCCAGAGGTCCTGAACAGTTCGCCATGGCAGTAACAACTCGGCCCTGGCAGCTATCCGAGCCGCGCGCGGTAACGGTGCCCGTCATCGGATCGGAACCCGTGGTGACGATGAAGCTGCCGCTGAACGCTTTCGTTTCACGAGGCGCGAGTTCAAACGGCCCTGAGACCGCCGTGTTGGCGTTCGGTTGGCTGCTGACGACAAATACGTTCGTCAAGAGAACATCGCCCGAGTTGCTCACTGAACCTGTGTAAGTGAAGAGTCCGCCCACCGGAACAGGCGTCGTCGGGCAAACCCGGGTAACGGTGATGCTCGGCGCGGTGCGAATCGGGCAGATTGCAGTAGCCGTAGCGACTACAGCCGTGCCTGAACAACGATCCTGACCGCGAGCGGTCAGTGTATCGGTCAAGGTGCAGCAGCACGACGGCGCAATATAACTTCCCGTGAAGTTTGTGGATGCTCCAGGAGCCAGCGTAATCGGTCCGATGACGGGCGTGTTGTTGCTCGGCTGGTTGTTCACGACGTAAACATTCGTGAGCGTGACATTGCCAGGGTTACTGACCGTGCCGGTGAAGATGAACAAACCACCTTTGGCGGTCGGTTCTGTCGGACAATTTTTCGTAACAGCGATGCGCGGTGTCGTAATGATCGGGCAGGTTGCCGTCACACTATTGACCACTTCGATGAATGTGCAGGCGTCGAGACCGCGTGCTGTGACGGTGTCCGTTCCACAGAAGTCAACCGGCACGATGTAAGAGGCGTAGTAAGGAGCAGACTCACCCGGCGCGAGTGTGATCGGCCCAAACACCTGCGAATTGGTCGGTTGACTGTTCACCACAGTCACGTTGACCAATGTAATATTTCCGGCGTTGCTGACCGTGCCGCTGTATTCCAAAAGCTGGCCGGGGCGCGTCGCCGTCGGTGGGCAGATTTTGGTCACTACGATTCGGGGAATCGTTAAGACGGTGCAAGTGGTCGTTGAGGAATCGGTAATGATAACCGCTGTGCAGGCATCGGCGGCAGTAGCGCGAACCGTGCTGGAAACCACGCAACAATTCAACGGCACCTGATAACTGCCGGTGAAGCTTCTGACTGCGCCCGGAGCCAGGTTCGTGACCGTGAAGATCACAGTGTTGGAAGCAGGCCGATTGTTCACCACAACGATGTTGGTCAACATGACATTGCCAGAATTACTAACCGTGCCGCTGTAGGTAAGAATCCCGCCTGGCGCAACCAGCTTCGTCGGACAAACTTGAACCACGGTCAGAGACGGTGTCGTCAGGATTGGGCAAGTCGCGGTTGCGAGGTTCGTGACCGACACACCGCAAATACTGCGGCCCGTGGCGGTCAATGTGTCTGACACCGAACAATTCGTTGGCGCTGTATAGCTGCCGCTGAAGTTAGCGAATGCGCCGGGTGCGAGGGAAGCCAGCGTGAACACCGGCGTATTAGCAACCGGTTGATTGTTCACCACTACAATGTTGGTCAATGTGATGTTGCCTGAATTGCTCACACTACCGGTAAAGGTCAACAATTGGCCCGGAGCAACTGGTTGTTCCGGACATAATTTGGTAACGCGGATGGCCGGTGCGGTAATCAGTGTGCAGGTCGCGGTAGCAGAGTTTGTCACCATCTCGGAACCGCAATCGTTTCGGGCGGTCGCAGTTACGGTGCTGCTCACGGAGCAGGAATCAAGAGGCGCGGTGAAGCTGGCAGTGAAGTTCGCAATCGCACCCGGCGCCAAATTCGCGAGTGTTAAAACCGTCGCAGGTGACGATTGGTTATTAGAAACAACCACGTTAATCAACATGACGTTCCCGGAATTTCGGACCGTGCCGTTATAGGTAATCGGGCCACCCGTGTTCGCCGCTGCCGTCGGGCATGTCAGCGTAACCGCAACCGCCGGAGCAGTCGTGACCGCGCAGGTCGGCGAAACACTGTTCGTGACTGAGATCAATGTGCAGATGTCGCGAGCGGTTCCACGGAAAGTGGTCGTGACCGCGCACGCTCCAACAGGAACCGTGTAGGTGCCGATGAAGTTCGCCGAAGCACCGGGAGCCAACGTGGCAACACTGAACACAGTTGTGTTCGCGACCGGTCGATCGCTGACGACGACAACATTGGTCAAAGTGATATTGCCACTGTTTCGCACCGTGCCGTTATACGTGAGAGAACCACCCGGCACGATCGCGCCAGTTGGGCAAAGTGCGGTCACCGTGATTTGAGGAGTGGTCAGGATTGAGCAAGACGCACTTGCAGAATTCGTCACCGAGATACCGCACACACTACGACCCGTCGCCGTCGAAACACTTGTGCTGAAACAATTGGTCGGTGTGATGTAACTGCCGGTAAAGTTTGAAACAGCACCAGGTGCCATCGTGGCGGCGGTGAAGATCGGAGTGATTCCACTCTGATTGTTCAAAACGATGACGTTGGTCAGCGTGATATTTCCGGAGTTGCTCACACTGCCTGTGTAAGTCAGCAAGGTGCCAGGGAGAGATTGGGCGAGCGGACAAACTTGGGTCACTCGAATTCCAGGTGCGGTAACGAGTGCGCAAGTTGCAGTGGCGGTATTCGTCACGGAGGTCGAATAGCAGTTATCGTTGCCAGTGGCTGTAACGACGCTCGTTACGGAACAGGCGTCGAGCGGTGCGGTGAAGCTTGCTGTGAAGTTAGCCGATGCACCGGGTGCCAAACTTGGCACGGTCAAAACAGTCGCGGGTGTTGCCTGCTGGTTCATAACCACGACATTAACCAAAGTGACATTGCCGGAATTGCGGACATTACCGGTATAGGTGATCGGGCCACCCGCGCTGGCGGTTGTGGTCGGACAAACCAGCGTGACCGCGATCGCAGGAGTCGTCGCGATGCTGCACGTCGGCGACACACTGTTGGTCACTGAACTCAAGGTGCAAATGTCGCGGGCCGTTCCGCGGAAAGTGGTCGTGATAGAACACGCACCCGCCGGAACGGTGTAAGTGCCGCTGAAGTTAGCCGATGCACCCGGAGCCAATGTTGCCACGCTGAACACCGTGGTATTCGCGTTCGGACGGTCACTCACCACCAGAACGTTGGTCAGCGTGATATTGCCGCTGTTCTGCACTGTGCCGGTGTACGTTACTGAACCACCTTGAACGATCGGGGTGGTCGGACAGGCTGCTGTCACCGTGATTTGAGGAGTGGTCAAGATCGGGCAGTTGGCAGTGGCGGAACTCGTGACTGCGACGCCGCAGCGGCTGTTTGCGGTTGCGGTCAACGTGTCGGAGATCGAACAATTCGTTGGCGCGTTGTAACTGCCAGTGAAATTTGCCACGGAACCCGGTGCCAAAGAGGCCAACGTAAACACAACGGTGTTCGCCACTGGCCGGTTATTTACCACCACAATGTTGGTCAAGGTGACATTGCCAGTGTTACTGACGCTGCCTGAAAAAGTTAATAACTGCCCCGGCGCAACTGGCACAGACGGACACGATTTTGTCACCACGATCCCTGGGGTTACGGCGATTCCGCAAGTGGTGCTGGCGGTACTGGTCACCGTTCTAGGACGGGTGGTGAATGAATCTGCGCCTTGCGCGATGAATGTCGCGGTGCTCGGACTGCACGGATTGGTCGGGATCCAGCTTCCAGTGAAGGTTACGACCTGGCCGCGTGCGAGATTGGTAATAATGGTGACGGGCATCTGCTGGCCATCCACGTAGTTGGTCACGGACACATTGACCAAAGTGTTGTTGCCGCAGTTAGTAACGGTGCCGGTGTAAGTAATCGCACCATTTTCTCCAACGCTGCCGACGCATTGAACCGTCAACAGAATGCAGGGCTGACTGACTTCCGTATTCACGCCCTGGTTGCCGCCGCCTTGACTGTCCGTGTCATTTTGGTGGATCACGCCCGTATCGCTCGCCGTGGCACGCACGGTCCCGTCAGATCTGATGTCCTGAGCGCGGACGACGTAGCTGACCTGATTTTCATAATAATCCGATTGCCCGTTGGAAAGAGTTGTGCGCGTCAATGTGATCGGATGCGTGACGCCGTCCGGAGTGACAATAGAAGCTTGAATCCCCGTGGAATCGCAAACCACCGGGCCGACGCCGGTACCGTTGAACACAACGACGCTGTATTGAATTGTGTCGCCGATATGCACGTCTGGAGCATCGGTAAACAGCAAAATTCCCAAACCACTGCCGGTACAACCGATGGGTCGGGAGTCGGCATGGGCCGACGACGAGCTGAACAAAAATAAAAGAAATCCCGCTACCAACGCCATCAAACTGAATGGCTTCTTTCTCTTGGAGGTTTCAGGTGACAAGCGAATGACCGGATTCGGCCTTTGGATTTTTAGGGAACTATTCATGGATTTTTTTGGGTGTATGTGAGTCCGGGCTGAGCGCAGATTACTGCGCTCTCTGTTCTTCCAATGCGGAAAAGCAATTTCGGTTTTTCACGGTGCCACGATAAATGAATTAACCACAGATCATATGGGGTGATTTGCCATGGGGAAAACACCCCATTGCAGAATTGAACCGAAGAATGTTATCGAAGCTCCCGCTTGATCGTTAGATTGGAAACAAGAACGTCCCGAAGGTAAGACATCTTATTGGGACGCAAGCCACACCGGCGCATCGCGCATCGGCCATTTCAAACTAGTTTCCCGAGCTTCCGCAGTTCCAGAAAAGGTTTCCCAGCCAATCGCGATTGCGCCAAATCGATTTCAAATTCTGCGACCCAATCGTTCTGTTCCTCGGGGTCAACCAACATCTGCTGGACGCGCCAGGTGCGTTTGTCCTCCGATGGCGTCACGTAGGTGTGCCGAACGTTGCGCGCGTTGGGATCGAGACAAAGATATTCGTGTTCGGCGTGAAACAAATTCATCGCTTCGCCCAACCGTTCCGCCGTCCACGGTTCACCTTCGGGTTGCTCGGGTGAATCAAGATTCGCCAACGCTTGCTCGAAATCGCCAATCACCAAACCGCGCAGGAACATGAAAATCCGATTGCGAAGTGCCGCCGTGAAATTCTTGGTGTCGCGCGTGATGTCTTGCGCGGCTTCTTCGGCGCCGGGCGGACGCACTTCCGGTTTCGCGGCGAGTGGTTGATAATTGGGATCGCGCATTTTTTCCCACTCATCAATCAGGCTCGAATCCACCTGTCGGATCATCGTGTCGAGATAGATTTCCATTTCGCGAACGGCATCATTCTTAACCGCATCAGGAACAGTTTGCGTCAGCACTTTGTGAACGCGGGAAAGGTGGCGCAGGAGGAGTCCTTCGGCGCGTTGCAATTCGTAATCCTTGATGTAATCCGCAAAGGAACGAAACTGCTCAAACATTTCGCGCGCGATGGATTTCGGGCGAATGTTTTCCTGACCAACCCACGGATGCCGGTCAGCAAAGGCGTTGAAAGTCGCGTAGATAAATTCCCGTTTCGGTTTCGGATATTCGAGCTTCTCAAGTTCTTCCATTCGCTGGTCGTATTCGATTCCTTCCATTTTCATCTCGGCCATTTTCTGATCCTTCACGCGGTCGAGTTGTTTGCGAAGGATGATGTCGGGATCTTCAATGATGGATTCGACCAGTGTGATTAAATCGAGTGCGTAGTCAGGCGCTTGCGGATCGAGCAACGGGACGGTGTCGAGCAGATACAACGACAAAACCTGGTCCATCGAAAAATCGTCCTGCAACTCCACGTTGACCCGCAAATATGCGCCCTCCTCGGTTTGCGGAATGATTTCAATAATTTTTCGGTCCACGAGTGCGCGGAACAATTGCCACGCGCGTTTCAGGTGCGCCTTTCTTGCTTTCGGCGATTCGTGACTGCGCGAAATCAACTGCTGCATGGCGCGACAACCGTCTCCGCGTCGGCTGAGCACGTTCAACAGCATCCCGTGCGAAACCTGGAACCTCGAACTCAAGCGTTCGGGCGCGGCGGAGATCAAACGCGCGTAAGTCTGCTTGTCCCAATTCACAAAATTTTTCTCGGGCGGTTGACGCTTCACCGTCTTCTTGCCATCGCGCGCCGATTTCTCTGCGAGCTTCAAGTTTTCAATCATGTGTTCCGGCGCTTGCGCAACGACCCAGCCGCGATCGTCAAAACCTTTTCGTCCGGCGCGTCCGCTAATTTGATGAAAATCGCGCGCGCTCAGAATGCCGGTTTTTTGCCCGTCATATTTGCAAAGCCGGGTGAACAGCACGGTGCGAATCGGCACATTGATCCCGACACCGAGCGTGTCTGTCCCACAAATAATTTTAAGTAAACCTCGTTGCGCGAGTTGTTCGACCAGCACGCGATATTTCGGCAGCAACCCCGCGTGATGCAAACCGATCCCGTGGCGCAGCCACTTTTTCAGATCAGAACCGTAAGGACTGTTGAATTTGAAATTCTGAATGGCCGTAGCAATCGCCGCCTTCTCTTCGCGCGTGGAAATATTGACGCTCGTGAAATCCTGCGCACTTTGCGCCGCATCCAATTGCGTGAAGTGGACGACATACACCGGAGTTTTCCCTTCGGCGGCGAGACTTTCCAAAGTTTTGGCCAGCGGCAGTTCGGAGTAAGCGTGATGCAGCGGAACCGGACGCGTCGTGGATGAAACCGTGACCGTCGCGCGTCCATTCAGCTTCGTGAGTTCTTCTTCAAAAAAGGTCGTGTCGCCCAGCGTGGCGGACATCAATAAAAACCGCGTTTGCGGCAATGTGAGCAGTGGGATTTGCCAAGCCGTGCCGCGATCGCGATCTGAATAATAATGAAACTCATCCATCACCACGTCCCGCACGTTGGCTTTGTCACCTTCCCGTAGCGCGATGTTGGCGAGAATTTCCGCCGTGCAACAAAGAATCGGTGCATCGCGATTGACCGATGCGTCACCGGTGCTGAGACCCACGTTGTCGGGGCCGAACTCGCGGCAGAGCGCCATGAATTTTTCATTCACCAACGCTTTGATGGGACATGTGTAGATGGAACGTCTCCCCTGCGCGAGCGCCTTGAAGTGCAACGCCTCGGCCACCAGAGATTTTCCAGAACCGGTTGGCGTGTTCAGGATGACGTTTTTATCCTCAAACAATTCCAGGATGGCGGATTCCTGCGCTGGATAAAGTTCGAGCTTTCGTGCCTCGACGTACTCCAGAAATTTCCCCAGCAATACATCGTTGCCCGCAGGTTCAGCCTTAGGAATCAGGTCGTAAAGTGTCATCAATTTTCGCCCTTAGCGTCGCCCTGGTTCCGTGATTATTCTCTGGAAGCATTGCGATCCAGACAGCAGCGAATCGTTTGTGCGAGCATCAGCGGACGATAAGGTTTCTGCAAAAAGTTGATGCCATCCTGAAAGCCTTCATTGCCGCCAATAAGATCAGCGCTGTGACCGCTGGTATAAATCACTTTCAAAAACTTGTTCTCCGCCTGAAGTTTCGTCGCCAGACCACGGCCATTCATTCCGCCGGGCATAACCACATCCGTTAAAAGAACATCTATTTTGCCTTTGTGTTGTTCCCAAATCGCCAAGGCACTCACTCCATCGGGCGCTTCCAAAACATTGTAGCCGTAGCATTCCAAAATCTGCCGGACTAATCTGCGCAGCTCTGCAACGTCTTCGACGATAAAAATCGTTTCGTTGCCATGACATTGCTGATCATTCAGCAAATGATTGTTGTTTTTGCTATCCGCGTTTTCAGCCAACGGAAAAAAAACTTCAAACGTCGTCCCCTGCCCCAACGCACTGCTCACTTCGATCCAACCGCAATGCGATTGCACAATTCCATAAACCGTGGCAAGCCCCAGGCCAGTCCCCTTGCCCGGCTCTTTGGTGGTAAAAAAAGGTTCGAAAATCCGAGCAACGGTCGCCGCGTCCATTCCGCTTCCGTCATCAGCAATGCTCAAGCTGACAAAACTTCCCGGGCGGGCTTGTGGCCGTTGCTGGACGTAGCTGTCATTTACTTCCACTGCATCCGTGCTGACGCGAATTTGCCCGCCATCCGGCATCGCGTCGCGCGCATTTACCGCCAGGTTGATGATGATTTGCTCCAGCATCCCCGGGTCAGCATGGATCAGAGGCAAGCTCTCCTTATTCTCAACTTTCAAATCGATATCCTCGCCCAGTAAACGAGTTAACATTTTCGTCACGTTCTGGATGACCGCATTCAAGTCCAGCGAACGCGGTTGAATGGTTTGTTTGCGGCTGAAAGTGAGAAGTTGCCGTGTCAAACTCGCAGCGTGTTCGCCAGCGGCGGAAATCTCATGAAGCGGTTCTGAAATTTCCGGCGCCAAAGTTTTATTGGTCAGCAGCAAACTCGCGTAGCCCTGGATCACCGTCAGGATGTTGTTGAAGTCGTGCGCCACGCCCGCAGCAAGCTGTCCGATGGAATCCATCTTCTGCGCGTGTCGGAGTTGAGCTTCCAGATTGAGCTGCTCGGTAATGTCGCGCGCCGTGCCCACAATTCCCTGAACTTCCCCGCGATCATTTTTGATGACCGATGTCGAGAAGGAGGCCGGGAAATGTTCTCCGTTTTTTCGGACACTCAAGATCTGCGCGCTCGACTTTCCATCCTCTAAAGTTTTCTGCAGGATCCGTTCGCCCTCCTGTTTATCGGCAAAAAGAAGGGTGATAGGCTGTTCAAGAACCTCGACCGGTTCGTAACCAAATGTTTTTTGCGCAGCACGGTTGAACTCTGCGATTTTTCCCTCGCGATCAACGGCGATAATCATGTCCAGCGAACTTTCAATGATGTTCACGGCAAACTCTCGCGACGCTTTCAGTTCTTCCTGAGCTTGTTTTCGCTCAATCGCATATCGGATGGAACGCATGAGAAGCGCTCCATCAAATTGGCCTTTCACCAGAAAATCCTGCGCGCCTTCGTGAACGACGGTGATCGAAAACGCTTCGTCGTTGAATCCGGTCAAAACAATGATCGGCACGCCAGCCACCGCCTGGTGCGCGGTGCGAATCGTGTTCAAGCCCGACGCGTCAGGAAGCGAAAGATCCAAAAGAACCACGTCAAACTTCTCTTCGGCAGATCTTTTCAACCCTTCCTGGAGCCGGGTCGCGTGAACCATTTCCGTCGAAGTGGATTGAATTTCAGACAGCGCTTCCTTGATCAGCCGTGCATCCCCGGCGTTGTCCTCGATCAAAAGAATTCTTAACGCGGGCGATTTCATTATTCAGGAGGCAACCGCACCATCGTGAACCAGAAATTGTCGATCGATTTTGCGACTTTGATGAATTGATCCAGGTCAACCGGCTTGGTGATGTAGCAATTCGCGTGGAGATTGTAAGCCTTTAGAATGTCCTCTTCCGCCCGTGAAGTTGTAAGAATGACCACGGGAATTCTTTTCAGGTTCGGATCATTCTTGATCTCAGACAGCACTTCGCGCCCGTCTTTCTTTGGGAGATTCAAATCCAGCAGAATCAGATCAGGCCGAGGCGAATTGGCATATTGGCCTTGCTGCCGAAGATATGCGACAGCTTCGACGCCATCAGAAACGTGTTTTATCGTATTGAGCAGTTTAGCTTCCTTGAGCGCCTCTATCGTGAGCCGCACATCTCCCGGATTATCTTCGACCAGCAAGATGTCGATTTGATGTCTATTCTGCATATTCTCTTTAATGTTGTTCTTCCCGCACCGGAATTGTGAAGAAAAAATTTGC
Source organism: Verrucomicrobiota bacterium (assembly GCA_038316905.1). Lineage (GTDB taxonomy): Bacteria > Verrucomicrobiota > Verrucomicrobiia > Limisphaerales > CANJXF01 > CANJXF01. The sequence goes on from JBBQAX010000093.1 coordinate 11,164, forward strand.
CCCTTGTCCGACGCGGGATTCTACCCAGATGCGACCGCCATGACGATCGATAATTTTTTTGCAGATCGAGAGTCCGATCCCAGTGCCAGCGTACTCGGAATGTCCGTGTAATCGCTGAAAAATAATGAAGATGCGTTCTGCGTATTGCGGATCAATTCCGATCCCATTGTCATGCACCGAAAAAAGCCAGTGTTCCTCCTCGCGCCGTGCCGCAATATGAATCCGTGGCGACTCGCTCCCCCGAAATTTTATCGCATTCCCAATCAGGTTTTGGAAGAGCTGGATGAGTTGCCCCGAATCCGCCACCACCGTCGGCAGATCATCGTTCGTGACAATCGCCTGCGCTTCTTCGATCGCTCCACGAACATTGATAATGGCTTGACCGAGAAGACTCGATGTATCGACCTCGACGAACTTTTTCCCCTGGGTGCCAACTCGCGAATACATCAAAAGATCATTGATCAACCCTTGCATTCGAATCGCGCCATCCACCGCAAAGGAGATGAAATCATGCGCATCAGAATCCAGCTTGTCCTTGTAACGTCGGGCGAGAAGTTGGGTGTAGTTGGAAACCATCCGAAGCGGTTCCTGAAGATCGTGGGAAGCAACGTAGGCAAATTGTTCCAGGTCTGCATTGGAGCGGGCCAGTTCGCGGGTTTGCGATGCCAATGCTTCCTCAGCTTCTTTGCGTTCGGTAATGTCTTTGAATAGCACCACCGCCCCAAGTTGCTTTCCATTTTCAACAATGGGCGTGCGGACAAACTCTGCGTGAAACGTGGAGCCATCCTTTCGACGGAAGACCTCGTCAACGCTGTGTTGCGTTTCCCCCTCTCGAAACGAAATGCAGATTGGACACCTTGCCTCATCATACGCTACGCCCTCCGCATTCGAGTGACTCAGTGCGCAATGCTCCATTTTTCCAACCAGCTCTTCGATTTTCCAACCGATGGTTTTGGCCGCGGCAGGGTTGGCGAAAGTAATACATCCAGCCATGTCCAGGCCGTAGATTCCTTCGCCCGCAGAGTTTAAAATCAGTTCGTTCTGCCGTTGAAGCTTCTGCAACTCCAGGGTGCGTTCCCGCACGCGCTTTTCGAGTTCCTCGTTTGACTGCCGCAAAGCAGCATCTTGCGCCTGAATCTGAACCAGCATCTGATTGAACGTGTCCGTAAAAGCGCCCAGCTCATCTTCACTTTTCTTTACAGCACGAACGGAATAATCCTTTTCGGCGGAAACAATCTTCGCAGCGTTCGCCAAAGCCAGAATTGGATCGGAGAGGAAACGGACGAACCGCAATGAAATCAGAAACGTCACTAAAATTGAAATCAGCAAAACGATGGAGACGATTGATCCATACGTTTTCAGGCTCTCGCGAATTCCCCGGAAGTCAGCGCGTAAGTAAATGAAACCAATTCTTTCTTGGGTTTTTGGGTTGGCGATGGGTGAAAAAAAACCAAGATGGTCTCCTTCTTCCATAAAACCCCCACCCTCCGGACTTTTCGGAAGGGTTTGATTTGATCCTGGTCTGGAATATTCGGCGAAAGGTTGTCCGTCCCTTTTGTAGATCGAAGCCGCCACGACCTGCGTTTCAGCGCGGAGCGCGCCGAGGATTGCGGCAGCTTCTTCCGCATTATCAAACTCAATTGCCGCCGTGCTGTTTTCCCCAACGATCTTGGCGAGAGTTGAAAGGCTGTCACGCAGTGCCTGATTGAAAATCGTGCGTTCGTAGGTGAACAAGGCGGCGCAGGCGAGCAGAAGCGCAGTGGTGGTCGTCAAAAGAAATACGAAGGTCAGTTTGCTCTGAATCGGAATCTTTCGCAGCGACCACATGACGGATTACTGAGGGGGTGAAATAATTTTGGCCACGTTCAACAGTTTTGAACTGACCCGCAGATTGGATTGTTCGGCAGCAGTTGGATTGATTTCGAAGCGCACTTTGCCTGCCTGGGTGAAAAAATTGATCACACCGCCCTGGGAGCAAAATCCGTCCATTTCGCTCACTGTCAGGATGTTGTTTGTCTGACAAACCGCGGTGATTTCTTTTAAGTAATTGCGTTCAGATTTGGCGATGAACACGAGATGGCTATCTTTCAGATTTGAAATGCGCCCGGCACGCCGGATCACTAATTTCCTGTCATTGATCTTTTTATCTTTGACGGCCACATCGAGGTAATTAACCAAGGCGTTCGGATCAAAGAATGGGTCGTCGTCACCAAGAATTCCGATGATGTACGGCGTCTCCTTTTCAGGGAAGACTTTGGGCGGCCATTCCACAAATTTCACAAAATTATAAAGGAAGGCAGCCTTCACTTCATACTCGGAAGCAGGCGACGGCGCGGGAGCGCTCCGAAGCGGGAGAGTCAAGACCACCATCAACCCAAGCGAAACCAGCCTCGCCAGTTTAGTCGCTGAAGATCGCCTCGATTCACATGCTGAGTGAAAGAGAAGTTTTGAAATGAAATTTAGAACCGCCATGTGACTTTTCCGTAAACCGAATGTTCCACCTCAGAGGTTTGGGTCGCAATCGTCGTTGGCCGGAATTCCAGGTGACGATTATCCAAAAGATTCTGGCCGACGACGGAGAATTCCAAGTTTTTTGTCGGTCTCCAGCCGATACGAATATCCATCACAATATAACTATCCACACCAAGCCGTGGAAGTGCATCGACATAACGAATTCCAGGATCAATTTCGATGTTGTGCGGTAGATCAATCCGTGAGCGCAGTGAGAATTGATGATGCGGGCTGCT
>JBBQAX010000094.1:0-13905 GCA_038316905.1 Verrucomicrobiota bacterium
ACAGCTCTTCGGAAGAATCCAATGTCGTGCCGTTGTTGCCCGGCGATAGTGTTGATGTAGCGGTCGTCGAGATTGAAGCACCAGCTTTGGCAAACGTGGGCGAAACCGTAACCATCGTCGTGACGATCACCAATGGCGGTCCCGCGCCGGCTCAGGAAGTTTTGCTGGATCTGGGCGTGGGGTCAGCGCTCAAGGTTCTCACGGCGGAATCTTCGGAAGGACCTTGCGAGGTGCTTCCGGGTGGAACGGTGAGATGTGAAGAATTCTCTCTTGGTGACGGAGAAACAGCGACTTTGACAATCACGGCCGTAGTGCTGGCAGAGGGTGTGGCGGTGCTGAATGCGATTGTCGATGCGGGAGAAAACGATCGCGTGTCATCCAATGATGAACGTTCCAACGCCATCAACACTTTTGTTCCATCGCCTGGCCCGCAGGTGATCGTCACTGCGGCAGATACAACGCTTGCGGCGGATTCGCTTGATCCGGTCAGCATGTTCACGGGCGAACTTTTCGATTCGACGTCACCCGACTTGAACGTCGGTGGGCCGATGCCGCTGATGTTTAACCGATACTACGCCTCGTTCCTGAAACGCGCCGGACGGCTCGGAACTTTGGGTGACAATTGGCGGCACAACCATGAGTGGTCGCTGACCAATCGCACGACGACGGTGGAGGTGATTTCGGAAGTTGGACGGCTCATCATGTTCACGAACAACGCGGGCAATTATACGTTGATCGGACGGAAAGAGTTTCCGTTCCAGCTTCGAGCCAATGGCGGCAATTTCATCATGGCTGATCCGCGTTCGCAGCGGCTCTATACTTTCAACAGTTCCGGGAAACTCACGCAAATCCAGGATGGCCACGGCAACACGCACACGCTCAGTTACACCGGAAATAATCTCACAAGCGTGACGGATGGATTGGGTCGAGCGCTCACGTTTCAATATAGCGGCAGCGGATTTCTCACGAATGTATCGGATGGCGCGCGCTCAGTATCTTTCACGCAAACCGGCAACAATCTCGCCAGCGTGCGCGAACCGCTTGGGTTTCTTACGATTTACAAGTATGATCTCACCAACGCCGTCAGCGGCTTGATGACCAATGCGGTGATGCCGGAGGGCAATGTTCCCTACGCACAAACGTTCGATTCATCGGGCCGCGTTGTCACCCAAACGGAAGCCGGAACCAACACTCACACCTTCACGTATGCGCCTAATATCACGACCTTGACCGATCCGCTTGGCAGAACGCGTAAAGATATTCATACGCCGACGGGCGAAAATGTCGGCTTCACAGATGAGAGTAACCTTTCGCTTGCGATGAGTTACAACAGCAACGGCCAGCGCACGACCGTTGCTGATCGTCTCAATAATTTCACGCGACTCGGCTTTCATGCGGCGAGTGGCTACGTCTCTGCCTTCACCAATGCGGATGGAACTTTTACGACGTTCACTTTCACCAATCGCGTTTTCGGCGGCGCGACCTTTTTTGATCTGGCGCAAATCACTTATCCCGATGGCGCAACGGAAATTTTCACGCGCGATTCCAACGGCAATGTTCTCACCCGCACGGATCGCGGCGGAAATATTTCTGCGTTCACCTACAACGCGCGCGGGCAAGTGTTGACTGCGCAGAATCCATCCGGCGGTATCGCTACGTTCACTTACAACGCCAATGGAAATCTTACGACGCGCGCCAACTCCGACACTGGCACGACCACGTTTACGTACGATTCGTTTAGTCGATTAACGAACGTGGTGCATCCCGACGGCACGATGCTCAAGACCGTTTATGATGCGAACGACCGCGTCACCGCCATCACCGACGAGCGGAACAACACCTACACTTTCACCTACGATGACAATGGCAATGTGGCTTCCGTGACGGACCCGCTTTCCAAAACCGCGCAATTTGCCTACGACACGCGCGACCGCATTTTGCAGACGATTGATCGCCTCGGTAAAATATCGAGCGTCAGCTACGATCAAATTGATCACGTTGCCCGCCGCACCAACCGCAACGGAAATGTGACGCAGTTGAATTACGACACGCGCCGTCGCCTCGCTTCCATCACCGACCCCGGCAATCAGGTTTGGAACTTTGGTTACGACAGCGAAGCGCTGCTCACGTCGTCGGCCAATCCGCTTAACCAGACGAATCGCATTGGCCGCGACGCCCTCGGTTACAGAGTCCGTTCCACCAACGCGCTCAATCAATCATCCAGCCTCGTGCGCGATTCTTTGCGACGTGTGACGGCCACAGTGGATGCGCTCGCGCGAACCAACGGATTCAATTATGACTCGCGTGGGTTGTTAACGAATGCCACCAGACCCGTCATCGGCGGCGCGGTTTACGAGCGCAACAATTTGGGTCTCCTCAGCCGCATCACCGGATTGAACGGAGAACAATGGAAGTTTGCTTACACGCCGATGGGCCGTCGGCTGTCCATCGCCGATCCGCTCAATCGCACCAATCGTTTCAACTATGACAATCGCGGACGTTCCTCTGTCACCACCTTCGCGGACGGCACGACGCGCTCGAACACTTACGATCCGGCGGGCAATCTGACGCGACGTTTCTACAGCGCGGGGTTGGACTTGCCCTACACTTACGACGCGCGGAATCGTTTGGTTTCCGCTGACAATCTCGCGCTGGCTTACGATGCGGAAAGCCGCATCACCAACACGACGAGTTCGGGCGTTTCATTTCGCGCGGCTTACGATGCGGGCGGGCGGTTGACGAACGCGACTTACAATGGCGGTTTATTTTCCGTGACCTACACCTACGATTCACGCGACCGATTGGTCGGTGTGAGCGACACGTTGACCGGCACGACCGTGGCTTTCACTTACGACAACGCCGGGCGGATGACTGGAATGACGCGACCGAATTCCGTGAATGGAACTTACACTTACGATGCGGCGGGACGCCTCTCGCGCATTCAGGAAGGCGCGATCATTGATCTGCAATATGGATTGGATGCCGCCGCGCAAGTGACGAATCTCAATTACACGTTGCCTCTGGAGCCGACGAATGGGTTGAGCAGTTCAATCTCAAATTGGACTTTCGACGCCGCGCATCAAATCAACAGCAGCGGTTATTCTTATGACACGCGGGGACGCCAAACTGCCGCGCCGGGGAGAACGCAGCAATACGATGCGGCATCGCGACTGACGCAAATTAATTCCACCACGCTCGGCTATAACGGAATCAGCGACATCATCACTCGTGTCGAGGGCGGCGTGACCACTCGCTATTATTACAATCATGCGATCGGCATGAATCCGATCGTCGCGGAGAAGAATGAAAGCACCGGACTGTTTCGTTATTACATCTGGTCGCCCGGCGGACGGTTGCTTTACATGATTGATAACGGAAACGTGGTTCGCCATTTCCACTTCGACCGCGTTGGTTCGACGCTGGCGTTGACGGAAGCGGGTGGCGCGGTGACTGATTCCTATGCTTACACGCCTTACGGCGAATTGCTCGGACGCACCGGCATACATCCGCAACCGTTTCTCTACGTTGGTAAGTTCGGCGTGCGCAGTGAACCCGGCGCAAAGCTTTATCACATGCGCGCGCGTTATTACGATCCAGTCAGTGCGCGTTTTCTCACGCGCGATCCGATTTGGCCCGTAACGTCACAACCGACGAGTCTCGATCCTTATCAATATGTGGAGGGGAACCCGCTGTCGTCCATTGATCCCTTGGGGTTGTACACGCTCGCAGAGTTCAAAGAGGCATTCGGAGACAGGCGGCGAGAGAACGAAGCATACGAGAATTTTGTTCCAGAATGGATGAAGAAGCCTGAAATCTCTAAAGTGTTAACTCTGCTTCTCAGCGATGATAATGCGCCGATTGCTCCAGTGGCAGGCGTAGGAACCGGAGCTGCTGTGTCGCCAATACTCACAACCCTCAGTCCAAAAGCGGTAATGATGATTGCCGCTGCGTTCACACCTAATGCTATTCTCATCGCGCAACATCAACTAGCCCAGAAAAAGCCAAAACCCCCTCAAGCGCCGCTCTACCAGAATCGTGTTTCTACCACGCGTTCGACGATGCATGGTATCGGCTATCCACAAGAAAATGCCTCTGAGAAATTGGAATGGATTCTTTTCCCGATGCTTAAGTATTTGGAATTATTCGAGCCAAAAAATTGGAATCCTTCTGACAAAGGCGGCGGTCAAACGATTGATCCCCAAACCCCAGACGAGGGCGAAGAAAGTATCCTCGATGAAATTGATGAGGTTTTCGTTCCAGCATGATTTAGCAAAACACATTTCCATTTATGAAAACAAAATTACCGGGTTGGATTGGAAACACATTGGTTTGCGCGGTTTTAGTCGTATTCCTCGGGATAAATGAGACTCATGCCAGCATTGTATCTTTTAACTACGACCCAGCCGGACGCCTCATTACCTCCACATTCGCAGGCAATAAATCCATCAACTACACCTACAATCACGCTGGCAGTCTTTTGCAGCGCGCGATGAATGTTGGCGTTAATCCCGACAGCGACAACGATGGGATGGATGACGCGTGGGAAATCCTTCATTTCGGCAGCAAGGAAGCGCGAGACGGCACGCTGGATTTTGATGGCGATGGTGCCAGCGACCTGGCGGAATTCATCAGCGGCACGTTGCCTAAAATCGCAGCGTCGGTTTTTAAAATCATCCGTATTTATCCCGAGGCGAATGTAACGATTGAATGGGCCTCCATCGCCGACAAACGTTATCAGGTCCAATCCCGTGATTCCGTAACCTCAGGCAACTGGTACAACGTCAGCGATGAAATTATCGCGTCAGGCGCGACTACCTCCGTTCAAGACACGAATAACATCGGCCCGTCACCGCGCTATTATCGAGTTCGTCTGGTTACGTCGTCCCTCCTTCCGCCGTCACTTTTTGCCTACCGCTCCGGCAACCAATTATTTTTGAGCTGGCCCAGTTCAGGCACAGCGGGCTTCACGTTGGAATCGGCGACGAGTCTCACTCCTGTGATCGTCTGGGATTCCGTAACCAATTCGGTGTCCGACAACGGCGTGCTCAAAAGCGTCACTTTCGATCAGATATCAACCACGCCGCAGCGACTCTTTCGGTTGCGGCAATAACGTTGCAAAAATTTCAGATCGAATACACGTCCGTCCCGTCCCACGAGCAAACCAGATTCTTTTCAATCATGGCGTGCCCAAACTCCAGGTTTTGGCAACTGGCCAAAATTTGACCACACGCAAAACGGATCGCGTCAGAAATGATTCGGTTAATCGACGCGTCCTGGCTCACGCGCGCCGGAGCCTTTTCGTTGCGTTAACGAATCGCCCAGTTCTTCCCTCGATTGCCCCGCAAAAGCTAAAAGGCGTTTCACGATTGCGGGATGTTTGCTGGCAACGTTTTTCGTTTCGCTCCCATCTTTGCGCAGATTGTAGAGTTCTGGTTCGGTGACTTTTTGGTTCTCGTATTTCACGGGTATCCCATCCTTGCCGCCTGGTCGCCCGGCGAGGGTTCGGAAGGTGTGTGGCAAAACAAGTTTCCATCCGCCATCGCCGCTCGTGACGGCTTGAAGTTGGTTGTCGGCGTAATAATTCCAATAAGCGTTGTGCGGATTTTTCGCGCCTTTTTTTCCAGTGAGTAACGGCCAGATGTTCAAGCCATCGATAGTGTGTTTCGGCAACTCCGCGCCGATGAGTTTGGCAATCGTCGGAAACAAATCGATCGTCATCAACATCGTGTCGCTCGTGGTGTTTGCGGGAATTTTTCCGGGCCAGCGCATGATGCATGGAACGCGCGTGCCGCCTTCCCAACTGGTTCCTTTGCCTTCGCGAAACGGTTCGGCGGAACCGGCGTGATTGCCGTAGGAAAGCCACGGGCCATTGTCCGAGGTGAAAATCACCAGCGTGTTTTCTTCCACCCCATGCTTTTTCAACGTCTTTAAAACTTCGCCAACGGACCAGTCGATTTCCATGATGACATCGCCGAAAAGTCCGCGCTCAGATTTGCCTTTAAATTTGTCGCTCACAAAAAGCGGGACGTGCGGCATGGAATGCGCGAGGTAAAAGAAGAACGGCTGTTCCTTATTTTTCTCGATGAACTTCACCGCCCGCTCCGTATACCAAGTGGTTAAGTTGCGCTGTTCTTCGGGTGTGATTTCTGAATCCACCACCTTGTCGCCTTCAATCATCGGTAGTGTCGGAAATGTTCCGCGTTTCGATTCTGGATGGCTCGGCCACATGTCGTTGGAGTATGGCAAACCAAAATATTCATCGAAGCCGTGATGCACCGGAAGGAATTGCGCGGGGCGGCCAAGATGCCATTTGCCCGCCATGCCGGTGGCGTAATTTTTCTGTTTAAATAATTCTGCCAGGGTCGTTTCGTTGGCATTGATCCCATGTTTCACCAGAGGTCCGAGCGCGCCATGAATTCCGATTCGATTGGGATAACAACCGGTCAACAAAGCTGCGCGCGACGCCGAGCAAACCGGTTGTGCGACATGAAAATTGGTGAACTTGCGACCCTGCTTCGCCATGCGATCGAGATTCGGCGTTTTAATTCCTTTCACGCCGAACGGGCCAATATCCGCATATCCCAGATCATCGATAAAAATAATGACGACATTAGGCAATCGTTCAGCATGCAACGTCAGGGGAAAAAAAATCGCGAGAGCTAAACAGACGCGGCGGATTAGGTTCATGATGAAAATTAGCGAATCACCGAGCGTGTCGGCGAGTAGATTTACGCGAACGCATCACAGGAATTTCTCTCGCCTCGCGGAAAGCACTTGATCGGGTTAGAAAGTGTTCGAGTGAAAGTGAAAAATACTTCTGCCAATCAAGGTGCTTCTGCTGCGCGACTCCGTTTGCGTGTTTCCCCAACTGCCGAAACGATTGTGCGTTCGGGCCATCCGTGGCTTTTCGCCGATAGCATCCGAGACCAAAATCGTGATGGGCAGTTGGGCGAACTGGCGGTGATTTATGATCGGAACAACGCGTTTCTCGCCATTGGGTTATTTGATCCTGATTCACCGTTGCGCGTGCGGATTCTACATTCCGGAAAACCTCAAACCATCGACGCAGCGTGGTGGCGAAAACATTTTCTGAAAACAATCGAGCGTCGCAAAGATTTATTCGACGACCAGACCACCGGTTTTCGCTGGATCAACGGCGAGAGTGAAGGCTGGCCCGGATTCGTGTTGGACCGTTACGACACCACATTGGTATTAAAACTTTACACCGCCGCCTGGCTTCCGAGGTTGGAGGAAATCGTTGCACTTATCTCTGACCTGCTGCCGCACGAACGGCTGGTTTTGCGCCTCAGCCGCAACATGCAACAACTCGCGCAAAAGCAATTTGGATTTGTCGATGGACAGATTCTGGGCGGATCGTCGCTCGACACTCCGGTGATATTTCTGGAAAGCGGTTTGCGTTTTGAAGCGGATGTATTGCGTGGACAGAAGACTGGTTTCTTCCTCGATCAACGCGAAAACCGTCGGCGTGTTGAAGCGTTCGCGCAGGGTCGAGACGTGTTGAATGCGTTTAGCTTCTCTGGCGGATTCTCCCTTTATGCAGCGCGAGGGGGAGCGCGCTCTGTGACGGATCTCGATATCAGTGCGCATGCCTTGGAAAGCGCTCGGCGCAATTTCGCTTTGAACGAGTTAAATGCGTCTGTGAAGAAATGTCGCCACGACACGGTCCAAGCAGACGCGTTCGAGTGGTTCGCTGCAAATGCCGATCGAAAATTCGACCTCATCATTCTTGATCCGCCGTCGCTGGCTAAACGCGAAACGGAACGCGCGGGGGCGATTCAGGCGTATGGAAAACTGGCGCGCCACGCCATTTCACATTTGCGCCCGAAAGGAATATTGATCTCCGCGTCTTGTTCAGCACACGTGTCCGCGGACGAATTTTTTTCCATGTTGCGCGAAACGGCGCGAAATTCCGGCCGCAAATTCGAAGAGATGCAAACCAGCGAACACGCTTTGGATCATCCCACTACCTTTCCTGAAGCGTGTTACCTCAAATGCATCGACCTGCGGTTTTAGCCTGACCGTAAACAAGTCCTTTTCAGCACTTATGAGGTTGCTGAAAACGAATGCAGTTTGCCGTGCGTTGAAAACCGCTCATCTGCTTAACTGGGATCCTCTCGGGTCGTGGTGCCGGGCATTTCCAGGATGAAAATGCCCTCAATTATCCAGCGCGTTTCTATCGACTTGCGACCAATCCAACCCCTGATTTGCCCATCCATGATTAAAGATGCTTTCAGAAATCAATTTCTCTGCTATCTTGCAGGCCTGAAAACTACAACTCAACGCAGTCGGGCTTCACTTCCACCGTTACAAACAGGCCAGGTCTGGGGTTTGGAAGGTTCCAATCTTCACATCGGGTTGATCGGAAAAACGTTAGTGCATTACAAACATTTTAAAGGAGATACCAAACGCGCTCCAATTTCCCTCTCGGGAAAAGCAACCTTGGAAAAGTATTTGAAAGAAAAGAAAGCGGTTTTACTCCAGAATCCCGCTCCGGCTACAGTTCGGGCCGTCGCTTAGTCTCGCTTGCAGATACCGGGAAATCGGTAAATTATCCCCGCGAAGTTTTTGGACCGCAGTTCTGTAACTGCGGCCAAAAGCTGCCGCGTTTTTATAAATCGCCGCTCCGTCGCCCGCACAGTGAGCAGGCAATTTGAGCGGAATGGTTTAGTTTTATTTGTGCTATTTTAATCGAGTTATGCGTCACGTTTATTTGGATCACCAATCTACCACGCCCCTTTCGCCTCAAGTTTTTGAGGCGATGACCCCGTATTTCATGGAGGCGTTCGGCAACCCGTCTTCGCTCCATCAACACGGATTGCGCGTCCGCGATGCGATCGCCAAAGCGCGTGCGCAGATTGCAGCCTTGATCAACGCCGAATCGCCTGAAGAAATTTTCTTCACGTCCGATGGCACCGAGTCCGCCAATCTGGCGGTCAAAGGAGTCGCTTACGCCAATCAACGCAAAGGTAATCATTTCGTCATTTGCGAGACGGAACATCCTTCCGTCATCAACTCGGTCGAGTTTTTGGAGAAGCAAGGTTTCACCTGCACCCGCGTCAAAGTAGATGCGGAAGGGTTGATCAATCCAGAAGACGTGCGCGCTGCCATCACGGACAAAACGACGTTGATCGCCGTGCATCACGTCAATCACGACATCGGGACGATTGAACCGATTCGCGAAATTGGAAAAATCGCCAACGAAAAAGGAATCGCCTTTTACGTCGATGCCGAAGCCAGTGCGGGTTGGTTGCCGATTGATGTGCAGGCGATGGGCGCAAATCTTCTTTCGCTTTCGCCGCACCGTTTTTACGGCCCGAAAGGCGTCGGCATTTTGTATCGCAACAAAAAAGCGCGCATCGTCAGTATGATGCATGGCGGCGTCCAAGAAGGCGGTCGTCGTGCTGGAACTGAAAATGTCCCGGCCATCATCGGCGCAGGTTTGGCGTGCGAAATTGCTTTGCGCGAAATGCCGAAACGCATCGCGCATGCCGCAAAATTGCAGCAGCGTTTGTGGGACGGACTGAAAACAAAAATTCCCTACATCAAATTGAATGGGCCAGCGCCGGGACCGAAACGCATTTCAACCAGCTTGAATCTCAGCACGGAGTTTATTGAAGGCGAAGGACAGCTTTTGCTTTGCGACATGAGCGGCATTGCGGTGGCGAGTGGTTCGAGTTGCGTTAGTAAATCGTTAAAAGTGTCGCACGTCTTGAGCGCCATCGGCCTCGATCACGCGCTTGCGCAAGGGAACATCATTATGTCGCTCGGAGACGCTAACACCGAGGAAGATGTTGATTACGTCATCGAATCCTTCGAGAGAATCGTCAAGAAACTGCGCGGCATGTCGCCGATGTGGGACGAATTCGAAAAAGGCGTGATCGACTCCGTCATCGCGCCGACCGGTCGCGGAAAATCCTTTTCGCAACATGCGGCGGATGTTTCGGGGAAAGCAGCGCATTAAATCGCGTTTGCTCAATTCTTGAACGTTGCGGTAGATTTCTCTTATGCAAGCCGTCAAAAAAACTGCTGTGGTGAAGCCGGATGGCAATGTCGAAGTGCTGGTAAAAGAATTCGCGCCGGGCGCATCAGTAGAAGTAATTCTTTTGGGTGAACCTGCGGCTGCCAAGAAAAAATCACGCCACGCTTTTTTGCGTAAGGCGAGTGAATTGAGCATCGACGGTCCGCCCGACTGGTCGGCCAACGTGGACAAATATCTTTATGGCCCGGATAACGGAGCGAAGTAACGGGCTTTTTCTCGACACCTCCTACGCGCTTGCTTTGGTTTCGGCGAGGGATGTTTTCCATGAAACGGCCAAAGATTTATCGAGCGAAATCCAGGCGAAAGATATTTCCATCATCACCACGCGGGCGATTATTTTTGAAATCGGCAACTCGTTGACCAAACCGCCGCGGCGTGATTCCGCCATTGAGTTGATCGACAGTCTGCAATCGGACAGCGCCGTGGAAATTCTGGAGATCAGCGGCACACTTTTTCACGAGGCTTACAACTTATTCAGAACGCGGCCTGATAAGGAATGGAGCTTAACCGATTGCATGTCATTCGTTGTCATGGCGGAACAAGGTCTCACCCAAGCGCTCACTGCCGATGAACATTTCGAGCAAGCCGGTTTTCACGCTTTGCTAAAAAAATAAATTCATGCTCACACAAGAACTCATCACCAACGCGCTCAAGTCGGTTAAATATCCCGGCTATTCGCGCGACATCGTTTCGTTCGGCATCGTTAAAAACATTTTCATCACGGGCGATCACGTCACCGTTTCCGTTCAACTCTCGTCAGCAAATGCGGATGTTGCGGAGCAATTGAAACGCGAGGCTGAGTTAATTCTGCAAAATTTGCCGGAAGTAAAAACCGTGCGCGTCGATGTGGCGCAGCCGACTAGTTCCCCAGCCGCTGCCGCCCCAAATCCGTGGTCGGGACAAAACAAAGTTGCCGGAATCAAACGCGTCATCGCCATTGCCAGTGGAAAAGGCGGCGTGGGTAAATCAACTGTCTCCGTCAATCTCGCCTGCGCGCTCCAAAAACTCGGCGCAAAAGTCGGTTTGCTTGATTGCGATATTTACGGGCCGAGCATTCCGTTGATGATGGGCATCAACCAAAAGCCGACCCTTAGCGCGGATGAAAAAATGGTTCCGCCGGAAAACTACGGCGTGAAATTGATGAGCATGGGTTTTCTGATCGAAGGCGATCAGCCCGTCATTTGGCGCGGCCCGATGATCATGAAAACCATCCAGCAATTCATCCATTCCGTCGATTGGGGTGACTTGGATTATCTGCTGGTTGATTTGCCGCCCGGCACCGGCGACGCGCAACTTTCCCTCTGTCAAACCGTCCCACTCGACGGCGGGGTGATCGTGACCACTCCGCAGGAAGCGTCGCTCGGCGTCGTGCGCAAAGGCGTCGCGATGTTCGAGAAAGTGAACGTGCCGATTCTCGGAATCGTTGAGAACATGAGTTATTTCACCACGCCGAATGGTGAGCGTGTGGAAATTTTTGGCCACGGTGGTGGTCGCGCCGAAGCCGAGCGCAAAGGGGTGAGTTTTCTCGGTGAGATTCCGCTCTTCACGGAAATCCGAATCGGTGGCGATAAAGGAACGCCCGTCGCTGCGACCGCTCCTGATTCCGATGCAGGAAAAGCATTTCTGGAAATTGCCAAGGCATTTCAAGAAATATTATAGGAACGGTGATACCCTCATTTAAGGGTGTCACCAAACTGAGTTTTTATTTGCCAGCGAAATCTCAGCGGTGTTACATCTTTGTGACAGCGCAATAAGTTTATGCCGAACAACTCAGACAACCCCAGCGGCAACGATTTGGTCAAAAATTCTTCCCTTTATCGCGAGTTCCAAGCCGAGCGCGAAGAAATTCTCCGGCACAAATGGATCGAGTCTGAAAAGGAAGGAAAGGACATCGGGTTCGAACGAGCCTTGACGGATTGGATCATTAAACACCGCTCCAAGTGGCGGAAAACACGGCAGACGGCGCATAACTAGCGTCGGCTAACGGGAAGTGCCTTTAACGCGATCCTGCGAGGTCGCGAAGGAACAATGAAAACGAAAACTATATTTCCTAGCGACGGTGCATCAACCGTCGTTTTTTTGTGCCCGCATGCCTGACTCAACCCTCATTCTAAATGCCTCCGCCATGCATCGCGCCCTTACGCGCATTGCGCACGAAATCGCCGAACGAAACGAAAAGGGCGATGATGTTGTGCTCGTCGGAATTCAGCGCGGCGGAGTGATGCTGGCGCAACGACTCGCAAAAATTCTGAACGGCATCTGGAACCAGATTGTTCCCGCCGGCACGCTCGACGTTTCCATGCACCGCGACGACCTCGCGCACAAAGCCGTCCCCTACGTCCTGCCCACTGAGATTCCATTCGATGTCACTGGAAAAACCGTCGTTCTGGTCGATGACGTTTTGTTTAGCGGACGAACCGTTCGCGCCGCGCTTGATTCGCTCAATGATTTTGGCCGTCCGAAACAAATTCAACTCGCCGTGCTGATTGATCGCGGTCATCGCGAATTGCCGATCAAAGCCGATTTCGTTGGTAAAAATGTTCCAACATCGCTGTCCGAAAAGATCGTGGTCCAAATGCAAGAAACCGACGGCAAAGATGAAGTGAGGTTGGAGAAAGTCGCCAAATGATGAGAAGGAAATTCAACGCAATGGCGCAGAGAAGCAAAGGCGCAAAAAAAATGTGCAGCCTTCGCGTCTCTGCGCCTTTGCGTCTTTGCGTTAAAAAATAAAAATGAGTTGGAACCGGAAACATCTGCTCGACATCGAATCACTCACTGCCGAGGAAATCTCGACGGTGCTGGAAACCGCGCGCGCCTTCAAAGCAGTCGGCGAACGCGCCATCAAAAAAGTTCCAGCCTTGCGCGGCAAAACGGTGATCAATCTTTTTGTCGAACCCTCCACGCGCACACGCATCAGTTTTGAACTCGCGGCGCAACGACTCACCGCTGACGTCATTAATTTTTCCGCCGAAGCCTCCTCGTTGAAAAAAGGTGAAACCCTCAAAGACACCGCCAAAAATCTCGAAGCGCTCAACGCTGACATCATTATTATTCGCCACAGCGCGAGCGGCGCGCCTCATTTTCTCGCAAGATTTTTAAACGCGAGCGTCATCAACGCTGGTGACGGTGCGCACGAACATCCCACGCAAGCCTTGCTCGACACTTTTACGATTCTGGAAAAGAAGGGAAAAATTGCCGGACTGAACGTCACGATTCTTGGCGACATTCTTTACAGCCGCGTTGCACGTTCCAACATCTGGGCGCTCACCAAACTTGGCGCGAAAGTGACGCTTTGCGGACCATCGACGCTGGTCCCAAAAATCTTTGAGCAAATGGGTTGTCGAGTGACGCACAACGTCGATGAAGCGATTGCGAACGCCGACATCATCAATCTTTTGCGCATCCAACACGAACGCCAGCGCAAGAGCATGTTTCCGAGCCTCGGCGAATACACGAGTTTGTTCGGCCTCAACAAAGCGCGTCTCGAAAAAATTAAACCCGACGCGCTCATCATGCATCCCGGCCCGATCAATCGCGGCGTGGAAATCGACAGCGAAATCGCCGATTGCAGTCGCTCCGTCATTTTGGAACAAGTCACCAACGGCCTCGCCGTCCGCATGGCCGTTTTGTTTTTGGTCAACGGTGGAAAAGGCCCGCAGGAAATCGCTTAGAGCATTTCAAGCTCTTCAATCGTGCGGCGCTCCCGTTTACGGAAACGCGAGCCGATAAAATCGCTGCGTTAAATTTGTTGCTGAACCGTGATAGTTCAAAAGGCCACCAGCATCGGCGGTCACGGTGGAAAGATCGGAAAAACTTCCCGGACTCAAATCAGACGACGCTTGGAT
>JBBQAX010000095.1:0-13541 GCA_038316905.1 Verrucomicrobiota bacterium
AAATTCAACAGGCCGGGTGGCTTCCCGAAAGCGTGAACGGATGCGAAAACCGACTACTGATCCTTGGACCCAAAACAACCCTCGGAAAGTTTCAACGGGTTGATTGGGAGGAGGTCGTGGGCGCTCTGCACGTGGAGTTGCTGGAAATTAATCAGACCTGGTTCGTGTGCTCGTTTGAAACACCGATGATACCCGCCGCTGAGCTCACCCGAATTTACGTCGCTGGCGGACCTTGCGTTCACCTCTTCCAATAACGCAATCTTCAGCGCCTGGTCGGCCACCAGCCCTTTCAACCGCTGATTTTCCTCCTGCATCGCCTTCAGCCTCCTGATATCGGACACCTCCATCCCCGCATTTTTTTTAAGCAGTTGAGCCGATATTTTTTGCTGGCATTGGAAAGCGTGTAGTCGGCTTCCGTGTCGGATTTGTAAATTTCCTCGGCTTCTTTAAAAGTAACGGGTGCGCCGACAGGATGGCGTTTCGTTTTTTGCTCTTTCAAAAAATCCAGCAAAAGAAGCTTTGCAGTTGTGAACGTTTCGGTTCCAAGACTTTTGCGAATTATCTTGCCGCCTACTTTGACGCGGGCAAAATAATTTTCGTTCGGAACGTATTGAATTAGGTTCGGAACTTGTTTGAAGGATCGCCACAAACCATTCGGGTGAAAGCGTTTATTATGTTTTACGTTTTCTGAATTTTGTATCCGTTGGTGGTTCTAAGATGGAAGTTTGCACGACCGAAGTCTGCGGGATACAATGCAAAATAGACAGGCGTTGGAAAACGAAAGTGCCTGTAAATAACTTGGTTGCCTCGGTAGCTCAGTTGGTAGAGCAGTTGACTCTTAATCAATTGGTCGTGGGTTCGAATCCCCCCCGGGGCACCATCCTTTTTCGCTTCATTTTGCTGTTACCAGTTATCGCAAATACTTGATTTGCTCGCCGGTCAAATTCTTAGCCAGTATCAAACTTGCGCTGGTTTCCAGCATTTCGTCCCAGCTGATCGCGATATAGCCCTTGTTCATTTCGTTCGCCAGGCTCTTGTCATAATGGACTCCATAGTTTCCTTTGATCGTCATGGATTTCGTGAGGCTCGCTCCAGAAAACCCATCGCCGTTTCCTCCGCCATGCAAAATCAGGTCAGTAAGCGGTGCATAAATCATCGCAGTGAATTCACCGTTGCCACCAGCGTTGAAGGTTTTATTACCGGGCCAGTTAAGGTCTTTATTTTCAGCCAGGCCAAAGTATTTGAAATTCGCCGCCCGACCATTGACGTTCAGTTGCCCATTTCCTGAAAGGTTGACCGAAGGCGCTGCGACATACAGTTCAAGGCTCGCCGTGCCGGTTATGTTGCTGATGACCAATTTGCTGAGGTTAAATGATTTTGTGACCAACAAACGGGCTTTACCCGTCACCAGGAGAGTGCCGCTAAGATTTTCCGCAGCGTAATCTCCAGTTCCTAAAACCTGGGCCGAGCCGCTGGTTCCAGCAGGGGGAAGCCCGCTGGTAAATGGGGCAGTCACTGGCTCGACCGTAAAATTCATATCGGGAGCGTAGGCACCCGGCTGAATTCCTTTTCCTTTGGATTGCCATGCTGCATCACCAACGCGTCCATTAGGACCGATCTGTGGTGTGCCGCCGGGAGCGCTGGCAATCTTGCCCCAAACATCACCGTTGCCGAGTTGGATGTTGTCTCCGCTGGAAAGGGTAGCCAAATAACCTTCGGCTCCTCTTTTTGCGGAAACATATTTTCCGTTGGTGCTCGCCGTATTGGTTGTGGAATCAAAGCTGTCGAATTCCGTCGAGCCATTCATGCTGATGGTCGTCAGGGCGATACTCCCCATTCCCGCCAGGGGATACCCATCGATTTTCGTGTTCACGCGAATGGTTCGAGAAACAAAATCTTTCTGCCTTGGCGCACGGGTAAATCCTTCGGAAACAATGATGGGTGCGGCTCCGTTTGCATCAATACAAACAATGTATTTCTCGTTGTCATTCAACTTGCGCTCTTTCATCAGAACATTGCCTTTCCGTGTCCATCCATTGTTGCTTTGAAGATCAGAAAATGTTGCTTGAAGTTGAGCCAGTGCTTCCTCGATTCCCGCCTCGGCAACGGGCACGGCGAGATTCCAGGTCTGCGAATGTTCAGTGAACTGGTTTTCGCTGCGCACCATGTTGAGGTAACTTCCCAATCCCACGGAAATCAGGCCGGTGATAAACAGGGTCGCAAAAAGAACATTACCGCGCGTTTTTTTAAAAGAAATTTTCACAATTAGTTGGGTCGTTTTCGAATGACAATCTTCATGGACTGCGCGCTTTGGCTTTTTGATTTTGATTTCTGCGTGTCACGAGCGCAGTTCCAATCGATTTGCACCATCTTGCAAAGGCTTGGATTGGTTGTGACGGTAAAATCAAATGATCCCGGTTGAGGATTGCGCTGAAAGAGTTGCCATTTAAACGAAACACAGTCTTTCGATAAAATCTGTTCACCGTCAGAATTCTTCAGCTTTAAAAGTTTGATGGGCGGTTCGTAGGTGATCGTGAATGTGTCATTTCCATCGGGAGATCGAAACACCAGTTGTTTTTCCCTGGGAGAAACTGTTGCGGACAACAGGCCACGCGATTGTCGAATCTCTCTGCTGATGCGGTCGAGAGCCATGCGACTGCTCCGATTGAGGTCGGAATAATCAGCCAGCGAACTGAAACTGCGCGCGCTAAACAGTGTTAAAGATGCGAGAGCCAAAAAAGCGATGGAACCGATCGCGGTGGCAACCATCATCTCAACCAACGTCATGGCAGACTGAGATGGCCTGGTCATTTGAGGGTGTAGTTGAGCAAGCCGTGCTTCGAAACGAACGTGCTGGCAGTGCGGGCGCGTCTTAAAAAATTGTTCGTCCAACTGACCGTAACGCTGACTTTTCGAATCTCGGAATCATAAACTGGCTTGTCGTCGAAATTGGCGTTTGCGATGACGACAATGCCCTGAAAAAAGTTGGGAGCATTAGTCCCAAACGGGGCTTTAAAAGTAGCAGGTATATCATTCGGCGAATTTATCTGCGCCCAATTATACAACCGAATGGTTTCCATTTTCTCCTGGAGAATGTGGGTGGCTTGCAAATCCTCGCGGGAAATTTTAACGACATTGAATCCAAACGTGAAGCAGGCGAACAGGGACACGATCGCAATGCCCAGAACACCCATTCCGATCACCGTGTCAATCAGTGTGAAAGCCAGTCGATTCCGATTTAGTCTATGGTTTAAAAATAGTTTCATATCCGCGCCCGAAAAATCCCACGACGACACCCCCTCCTGTGCTCTTAGCAAAATGTTTGCCATGGAAGGAACTGGTCTTCTGCTGATGCGCAGATCGCAACCCATCGGCAAGAAGGTGGGCCTTTCTTTTCGGCATACGACTTGCGTCCGGCATTGGACCGATATAGAAAACCGCCTATGTTTTTAGAACAGCCCAAGCCCATTATTGAAAATGAGTGACCAGATTATTGCTGTCGATTTGGGCACCCGGAGCACGAAGGCTGTTTGTCTTGATAAAGATGGAGAGGCAATTCGGCTCGTCAGCTATACCATTCAGGATCGTCCCGATTTCGGCAAAGTTCTCTCTCGCGATGCGCTTTCCAAACATCTCAATGCTGTTGTCGAGGCACTAAATCCGAAAACAAATCAGGTCATTCTGGTGGTAGGGGCGGCTGACTCCATCATTTGTCATGCGGAAATGCCGGCCATCGGCGCCTCAGAAATGAGGAAGATGGTGAAGCTCAATCCGAAACTCTATTTCCAGGAAGATTTACCAAATTATTCATTCGACTGTCTTGTTCTTCATCAAGGGAACAACGCCAAGCCTGTTGGTAAACAGATCCCCAAAGCGAAAACTTTAATTGTTGGGGTAAAAAATCAGCTTTTAAAAAATCTTCAGAACGCGGCGGATGCTGCCAGTCTTGACGTGAAACAAGTCACGGCGTCCCAAACCGGGGCAGCTAACTGTTTCTTGATGTCGCCCCACGCTTCGCAGGACATGATAGTGGCGTTGGTAGATATTGGCTTCGGCCATTCCACGATTAGTTTATTGGAAAATGGCGAGATCACTCTGACTCGAGTTGTCAATATTGGGGCGGACAAATTCACCAGCGGCCTGGCTGAAGCGATGAATATTACGTATTCGGTCGCCGAAGGGCTGAAGCAAATCATGCCCGAAAAAGTCAACGCGCAACTGAAAACGTTGATTGCGCCGTTGTGTTCCGAGCTGAGCAATTCCATTCATTTTTTTGAGCAACAGCAGGACAAAAAGGTTTCAGAGGTTTATGTGTCCGGCGGTTCAGCGCGCTCCAGTTATATCATTGAGAATTTGCAGAGCGAGTTGCACCTGCCTTGCAAAAGTTGGGATCCAACCATTTCGCTTAAACTCAAATTCACTGGGGCACAAACGGTGGCATTGCAGCAGGAATCGCCGCAGTTGACCGTCGCCATTGGCGCGGCGCTGACATGGTTCAAAAAAAATCTGGCCGCAATTGATTTGCTCGCGGAAGAGAAGGAAGAGGCTGAAATCCGGAGTCGCGATCCTATGAAACGCGGTTACGCCGTGGCCGTCGGTCTCATCGCATTGATGGTCGCTTGGTACGTAGGATTGCTGATTCAGGCAAACCAACGCGTAAAGCTCGCAGAACAAGAAGCCGGGCAACTTACCGGATTGCAGCAATCTTTTTCCGAAGCAGACGCCTATTTAAAAGGAACTGCGCGAACCGAAAACACGTTAAGCGCACTTGATGAGCTTTCCGCAACGCGCTTCCTCTGGGCTCCAGCGTTGAATGCGCTGCAATATATCGTGGTGGATAATTTTCAGGTCACGCGACTTCAGATCGGCCAAAACCTTGTTGAAATTGCAGGCTCGCCGGATTCAACCAAAAAGAGCGGTCCGCGTCCGGCGGAATATATTCAGCAGACTGTTTTTACTATCCAGGCCCAATCCTATGCCAAACCTTCCGCAGCAGAAAGTTTCATGAAAGCGATTGAGGATTCACCGTGGTTCCAAACAAATCTCAGGAAAGACAGGCCGGTTCGCTTGAAGGAAAGTCAGGCAGCGCAAACGGATTTGTCCGATACCAACAGAATCATTATTCCGTTTACCATCGAATGTTACGCTGAACGGAAATTATAAAATGACGATTACCCCTGAAAAAAGAAACAGCCTCATCAAGCTCGGCCTTATCACAGCCGCAGTCATGATTGCATTTTGGTTTATTCTGATTCGACCGGTTCAGGCGAAGGTGAGCCAAAGGAACACCGTTATTGAAGACCTGACAAAAAAGATCGCGGATAAAAACGATGTCATCAAACGCGGAGGCCAGATTAAAGAACGTCTTGACGAAACAACCCGGCAATTGCGGAGAGTTGAAGAACAAATGGTTGCGGGAGATACGTACCTTTGGATCATTAAAACGCTTGGTGATTTCGAAACGCCCGAGAGGCTCGAATTTACCAAATACGATCCTCCGAGAATCATTCAGCCCGTTACTGGGGGGAATTTACCCTACAGTACTGCCTCGTACAGCGTCACCGGAACCGCTGCGTACCACGATTTTGGAAGGTTCCTAGCCCGTCTCGAAAACATCTACCCACATATCCGAATTCATCGCATCGACATGGAACCCGCCGCAATTGGATTTAGTTCGGATGAGAAACTTTCTTTTCTAATTGAATTGCACGTTCTGATGAAACCGGGAACCGAAACCAAAACCTCGCCGCGTTCTTGAAATCATCATTTGCCTCGAACACTGGCAATTCATAATCTCGGGTTGTGGCAGCTAAACTCAGCACCCATGTTCTGGATACAGCGAACGGTTCTCCCGCCAGCGGAATGCGAATCGAGCTTTGGTCGCTGGAAGGAGAAGATCGAAAACTTCTCAAAAAATTTCTCACCAATCAAGACGGAAGAACGGACCTGCCGTTGCTGAACGCTGATGAATTAACCGTGGGAAACTACGAACTGGTATTCCATGTGGGCGCATATTTTGCGAAGAAAAAAAGTGAGCAAAGTCAGATTCCTTTCTTAGACCATGTCCCGATCCGCTTCGGAATTTCTGATGCGAATTCCTCGTATCACGTTCCACTTTTAGTTTCACCCTGGTCTTACACCACGTATCGGGGAAGTTGAAATGAACCTCGCCAAAAACGTGATGCAGCGAATTGATGCGCTGGGAAAGATCAGCGAAGATCCGCATTGCCTGACCCGCAGGTTTTGTTCGCCAGCCATGAAAGAGACGAACGAGCTGGTCGGTTCATGGATGCGCGAAGCAGGAATGACGGTTCGCCAGGATGCGATTGGAAATGTGATTGGTCATTATCCCGCTAATCAAGCAGACGCAAAAATTTTTCTGCTGGGTTCGCACCTCGACACCGTTCGCGATGCCGGAAGGTTCGACGGCCCGCTCGGAGTGCTGGTGGCGATTGCCTGTGTGCAAATGCTCCACGAAAAAAAGCTTCGTCTCCCGTTCGCGATTGAAGTGGTCGGTTTCTCTGATGAAGAAGGGGTGCGTTACCAAACCGCTTATCTCGGCAGCAACGCCTTGGCTGGCAGTTTTGATTCCAACGACTTGATGCGCTTGGACGCAGATGCAATTTCAATGTCAGACGCCATCCGCAACTTTGGCGGAAATCCAAACCAGATCAAACAATTGCGTTTGAATCCAGAACGCCTTCTCGGTTACGCCGAGGTTCATATTGAACAAGGGCCCGTGCTGGAAAAAAAGAATCTCTCCATCGGAATTGTCAGCGCCATTGCTGGGCAAACCCGCGCGAAAATTAGATTTGTTGGCCGCGCCGGTCATGCGGGAACCACACCCATGAATTTGCGCAAAGACGCGCTTTGCGCCGCCGCAGAATTTATTTTGTCAGTGGAAAATCACGCGAAAGAGATTCGGGGTCTTGTCGCCACGGTGGGCCAAACCGAAACGAAACCCGGGGCGAGCAACGTCATTCCTGCATGCGTGATTCTCAGTCTCGACATTCGACATCAAGAGGACCCGCAGCGAATCAAGGCCGAAAAAGTTCTCAGGCGAACCGCACGCGATATCGCGCGTCGCCGGAAAACCCAACTTCGTTGGGAAGCGGTTCAGGAAACCGGAGCTGTTCCTTGCTCGCCAAAACTTTCCCAATTGCTCATGAGTGCAGCGCGGAGCCATGGAGATTGCATTTTAAATTTGCCCAGTGGAGCGGGCCACGATGCTGCAGTGATTTCGAAGATCACGCCGGTGGCGATGTTATTTGTCCGCTGCAAGGAAGGCATTAGCCATCATCCAAATGAGTCAGTAAAAGTAGATGATGTGCGCGTTGCCATTGCGGTCATGAATGAGTTTCTCCAACTTCTTGCGAAGGAAAAATGAAAAGCGATCTAATCTTGCGCGGCGGAATGGTCGTCACCGAAACCACGCTCCAACGCCTTGATGTCGCAATTGCCGAGGGGAGAATTGTCGGTCTGGCGGAGAACATTTCCGAAAGTTCTCGAGAAGAGGTCGATGCGCGGGAACTCCATATTTTTCCCGGATTGATCGACTCCCATGTTCACTTCAACGAACCCGGGCGCGCAGACTGGGAAGGTTTTGCAACTGGTTCGCGCGCCCTGGCTGCGGGTGGTGGAACGCTGTTTTTCGACATGCCGCTCAATGCGCACCCGCCCACCACGGACGCGGCAAGCTTTGACGCAAAACTTTTTGCCGCAGATAAAACGTCGCACACCGATTTCGCATTCTGGGGTGGCCTTGTCCCGCACAATCTTGATCGACTGGAAGAACTGAGCGAACGCGGCGTCATCGGTTTCAAAGCATTCATGTCGGACAGCGGAATGGACGATTTCCCTTCAGTAAACGACCAGGTGTTGCGAAAGGGAATGAAGCTGGTGGCCAAGCTCGGGAAGATTGTTGCGGTCCATGCCGAGAGCGAAACAATGACCAAAAGGCTAACTGCGGAACGCCTTTTGAAAAACCAAACTTCCATTCGTGACTATCTCGATTCCCGTCCAGTCGCTGCGGAACTGGAGGCCATTCATCGCGCCCTTGAACTTGCGGGAGAAACCGGTTGCGCGCTTCATATCGTTCATGTCAGCTCAGGCGCGGGAATCGCTTTGATTGTTGAGGCGAAAAAGCGCGGTGTGAATGTGACGTGTGAAACGTGTTCCCATTATCTCACTCTCACCGAGGCTGACATGGAACAACTCGGTGCGGTTGCGAAATGCGCTCCTCCGCTGCGTTCAGCCGACGAGCAGGAAAATCTTTGGAACTCCTTCGCCTCCGGCGAAATCGATACCATTGGTTCTGATCATTCACCATCGCCGCCTGAGATGAAGACGGGTGAGAATTTTTTCAATGGCTGGGGCGGAATTTCCGGCGTGCAACACACATTGCCGATTCTCATTTCAGAGGCGCACATCAAGCGCCAGGTGGCATTGCCGCTCATTAGTAAAATGACCTCGTTCAATATTGCAGCGCGGTTTTCGCTTCCCCAAAATAAAGGTCGGATTGAAATTGGTGCGGATGCTGATTTTGCTTTGGTTGACCTGAACGACGTTTTCAGAGTCAATGCGGACGAATTATACTATCGTCACAAGCAAACTCCGTATCTCGGACGCTCGTTGCGCGGAAGGATTGTTCGAACTATTTTGCGCGGCCAAACTATTTTCAAGGATGGCAAAATTGTGTCGCCACCGATAGGACGGTTGGTCAAATCTGCTCAAGGAAACGAATGAACGAACTATTTGGATTCACTCGAAACGTCGTCAAGGATCGTTACGCACTGCTCACACCCAGCGGTTTCGTTCCCAGCAATCTACCCGGATGGACCGACGTTGTGTGCAACGTTTTGATTTCAACGGCGATAGGTGCCGACTTTTCACAACTGCTGATCAGTTTTAATAAAAATGGCCGCGGAGTCGGACACACCGGAGCCAGCCAATATTTTGTTTTCGTTTTGAATGGCAAATGCGCTTCCAGTATCGGCGGCAAGAAACAAAAAATGTTGAGCGGCAGTTACGCTTACATTCCGCCGGGAGAAGATTTCGAGTTCGGCGACGCGGACAACAACACGCGCCTTCTCATTTTTCAAAAACGCTTCGAGGCGTTAGCTGGATTTGAGTCGCCCGATGCCATCGTCAGCCATGAAAAAAATGTGAAGGGCAAACCGTTTCTTGGAAACGACGATGCGCGATTGCAGGTGCTTTTGCCGGATCATCCTCAGTTTGATATGGCCGTGAATATTTTCACGTATCAACCGGGCGCGACGCTTCCATTTGTCGAAACTCACATCATGGAACATGGCCTGGTCATGTTGAGCGGTCAGGGGATTTATCGCCTCGATGCGGATTATCACCCCGTGCAAACCGGAGACGTGATCTGGATGGCGCCGTATTGTCCGCAATGGTTTGTGGCGATGGGCAAAACGCCCGCGAGCTACATTTATTATAAAGACGTGAACCGCGCACCTTTTGCGTGAAGTCCGATGAAGAGTCCGAAACCAGACATCAACATCTCGCGGCTTCAGCGCGAGATTGATGAGTTGTCTTTGATTTCAGAAAACCCTCCGCCCGTCGTCACGCGCGTTTTATTTTCTGAAGCGGATTTGCGGGCGCGAAAATTTGTTAAAAAGCTTTGCGACGAAAGTGGCCTTCATCTTCGCGAAGATGCGGTTGGAAATATTTTTGCGCGTTGGGAAGGAACCGAGAAATCATTGCCGCCCGTTGCCACCGGTTCTCACATCGACGCCATTCCGAACGCCGGGAAATATGATGGCGTCGTCGGCGTTCTGGGTGCAATTGAAGCCATTCGCGCTCTTCAGAAAATGGTTTTTCAGCCTAAAAGATCCATTGAACTTATTGTGTTCACTGCGGAAGAACCGACCCGCTTCGGCATTGGATGTCTCGGCAGTCGTTTGCTGTCCGGCACATTGGCGCTCGATAAAGCAGCCAAACTCCGTGATCCCGAGGGCAGAACTTTGGACGATTGGAGAAACGTTGGCGGTTATGCCGAACAGAAACTCGAGTCAGTGCGACTGCAACCGAATTGTTATGCCGCGTTTGTTGAATTGCACATTGAACAAGGCCCATTGCTGGAGAGGGAAAACATTCCAATTGGCATCGTCGAAAAAATTGCCGCGCCGAGCACATTGCGAGTTCAACTCACCGGGGTCGGCGGACATGCTGGCGCTGTCTTGATGTCACAACGTCACGACGCGCAACTGGCCGGTGCCGAAATTTCTCTCGCGGTTGAACGTGCTGCGCTGTCCAGTGGCAGCCCTGACACGGTTGGAACCACCGGGGTTTTCCGAATCGAACCCGGCGCAGTCAATAGCGTGCCTTGTCGCGCCTGGCTAGAGATTGATTTCCGCGACACGCAAATCACGTCGCGCGATGCTGCCTTGGAACAGATCGAAAAATCCGCAGCAGAAATCTGCGCTCGTCGAAAAGTCGGAATTGAAGTTGAACGATTAAATGTCGATCCCCCCGCGATTTGTGATGCGGCGCTCGTGCAAGTCGTTTCCGACATCTGCGCCGCGCTGGAAATTCCTGCAAAGAAAATGATCAGTCGCGCCTACCACGATTCACTTTTCATGGCGCAGATTTGCCCGACCACCATGATTTTTATCCCGTGTCGCGATGGCGTTAGTCATCGACCGGATGAATATTCGTCACAGGAACAGATCGAAAAAGGCGTCTCCGTTCTCGCTCACACGCTGGCAAAACTTGCGATGCATTGAATTATGGCGAGCTTTCTCGAATTCACTCTGAATGGCCGATCCGTGCGGGTTGAGAATTACTCTCCCAATACGACGCTTCTCGAATACCTGCGCGGCACGGGTTGCACCGGTTCCAAGGAAGGCTGCGCGGAAGGCGATTGCGGTGCGTGTTCAGTCGTCGTCGTGGAAAAAAATTCCACAGGCAAAAAATGCTTTCGCGCGATCAACAGTTGTCTCATCCCGCTGCCGCTCATCGCAGGACGCAACGTAGTTACCGTCGAAGGCGTGTCGAATGGAGAGTTGCACGCCGTGCAAAAAGCGCTGGTGGAAAATCACGGGTCGCAATGCGGCTACTGCACGCCGGGAATCGTGATGTCGCTGGTCGAAGGATTTTACCGCGAGGATCTAAAAGAGGATCGGCAGATCAACGATCAACTTTGCGGAAACTTGTGTCGCTGCACAGGCTATCGTCCGATTCGCGACGCTGCAATTGAATCCTTTTCATGCGCCAAATCTCGCGGCGACTCTGACCATCTCGCGCGACAACTGGAGAACGATTCCGCAGCGCTCGGCAGTTTCGAATATCACGCTGGTGCCGAAAAGTTTTTGCGTCCCGCCTCTTTGAAAGCGCTTTTTCAAATGTTGTCAGAAAATACTGACGCGCGCTTGATCGCCGGCGCGACAGAATTGGGATTGGAAATTACCAAGCGTTATAAAAGTTTTTCGACACTGATCTCGCTCGAAGCAGTCCCGGAACTAAAGGAAATTACCGCCACCGACTCTGAGTGGGTGATCGGAGCAGCGGTGACTTTGACGCAGTTGGAAGAAGTATTGAGCAAAGAATTTCCCGTCTTTTCAAAAATGCTGGCGGTGTTTGGTTCACGGCAAATTCGCAATCGCGCCACGCTCGGTGGAAATCTTGTGAATGCCTCGCCGATTGGCGATTCCGCCCCGGTATTGATCGCGCTCAACGCCAAGATTGTTCTCTCGTCATCGCAAGGCGAACGCGAATTATCGCTGGAAGAGTTTTTTCTAACCTACAGAAAAACTGCGCTGGGTTCGAACGAGATTCTTAAATCGATAATTTTACCACGAAGATCGGCTAGAACTGGAATCTCCACCAAGTGTGATTTTTTCAAAGTCTCCAAGCGCCGCGAAATGGACATCAGCACCGTCGCCGCTTGTTTCGCGATTGACCTCGACGGAGCGAATCTGATTCAGCAGGCGCGATTGGTTTATGCAGGTGTTGCCGCAACCACGGTGCGGGCGAAGCAAACGGAAGCTGCGTTGCTTGGAAAGATTTGGAGTGCGGAAACCATCTCCGAAGTGCTGCCAATTTTAGCAACGGAATTTGCGCCGATTTCCGATGTGCGTGGCAGCGCGGATTACCGACGAAGTTTGATCACGAGCTTGCTGGAGAAGTTTTACACATCCGATAAAAACGACGTCAAAAGTCTCCATACACCGGGGAAACGTCAGTACCTTTTCACGTCTGTTTCCTCGGCATCCCAGACGCGCCCGCAACCTCATGAAAGCGCCCACAAGCATGTGAACGGCGAGGCTATTTATGCCGATGACCAGGCCGCAAAAAAAGGAACTCTCGAGGTTTGGCCGGTTTGTTCGCCGCACGCACATGCAAGGATTCTGAAGCGCGATGCGTCCGTGGCGCGCACCATGCCGGGAATCCGCGCCGTGTTGTTCGCTGAAGATATTCCCGGCTTGAACGACATTGGAACAAAGCACGATGAAGTGTTGCTGGCGGATAAAGAGGTTTTGTTTCACGGCCAAATAATCGCGCTCGTGGTCGGTGAAACGTTTGCCGCGTGCCGCGCCGCCTCTGAAAAAGTTGTGGTCGAATACGAAACGCTCCCGACTGTTCTGAATATCGGAGAGGCAATTGCGCAGAATAGTTTCCATAACGAACCCAACTTTATTTGCCGCGGAAATGTCGATGATGCGTTGCGCGATGCGCCGCACAAACTCAAAGGAGAATTCTCTTTCGGTGGCCAGGAACATTTCTACTTGGAAATGCAAGCGGCGTGGGCTGAACCGGGCGAGGACGGCTCTGTTTTTGTCGTTTCTTCGACGCAGCATCCCTCGGAGGTTCAAGCCGCGATCGCGCACGTCCTTGATTTGCCGTGCAACAAAGTGGTCGTGCAATGTCCGCGCATGGGCGGCGGTTTTGGGGGCAAAGAAACGCAAGCAGCAACACCCGCGGCTCTCGCTGCGCTGGCTGCACGGAAAACCGGTTTGCCAGTTCGCGTTCGCTACAATCGTGATCAGGACATGATGCTTACCGGCAAGCGGCATCCGTTTCTCGCGAAGTTTGAAATTGGTTTTGATGCGAATGGAATGTTGCTCGCAGCCAAGGCGCAGCTTTTTTCCAATGGCGGATGGGCGCTGGATCTGTCGCAAGCCGTGACGGATCGCGCGCTGTTTCACTTCGACAATTGTTACTACATTCCAAATGTTGAACTGCAAGGTCGCGTTGCGAAAACGAACCTTGTTTCAAACACGGCGTTTCGCGGTTTCGGTGGACCGCAGGGAATGCTCATCATTGAAGAAATAATCGATCGTGTTGCGCGCCATCTCCGAGTCGCGCCAGAACTAATTCGCGAAAGAAATTTGTATCGTGGCAAAGGCGAAACCAACACGACGCATTACGGCCAGGAAATTGAAGACAACCGGATTCAAACTATTTGGCAGGAGCTGAAGAGTTCGTCCGAAATGTCGCGTCGTCGTGATGAGATCAAAGTCTGGAATGAAAATCATCCGCACAGCAAACGTGGCATCGCCATCACGCCTGTGAAGTTC
>JBBQAX010000096.1:0-13404 GCA_038316905.1 Verrucomicrobiota bacterium
TCTGTGCGCACGGTCACGGCGTATTCATGGGACGAATATCCCGGCAGACCGAGTTTTTTGCTGTAGCGAGCTTCCAATACGAGGGCCATATTTTCTTTCCTTTCGGTGGGTGGGTTGAAACAAAAAAGCCCGGCACAATGGCCGGGCTTTCTCTCGATCCGTTAATAAATGTTTGTTTGCTGAATCAGTGCAACTGAACGTTGGTGGGTTCGGTTAATTGAAGGGTCGGTTGGGAAGGCATTGTTTTCTCATCCTGAAAACAGACGTGGATGCTGGTGAATTCAATTTGCTCCAGCGGGTTTCCTTTTCCAACCAGAGTCGCACGAACTCCGCCACGGAATGCCGCGCCGTTTCACGGATAAAGGAGATGCGTCGCGGATCCTCGGCATGACTGCAAAGGGTTGGTGTCAGAACGCGATGTAATTGTTGAACCAACTCGACCGGAGAAGACCGGCACCAACCTCGGCTGGACTGAATCTCCATTTGGTCGGTGTGAATGGCCGGCGGCAGGCTCGCCCGGATGACCGGGGCTTTTACCAGGATGGCATTTCCTTTGCGGCTCAGTTGCCACGCATCCTGCAGGCGAAGGTGATACCGGTAGGTGATCGGTGCGCGGATCGTTGCCTGGTTCGTGCCGAGATTGATTCCAAGAATGGTCCGGGTATCGACTCTCTCCAATGTTTCGGTCTGGCAGCTTTTGGCGATCTCCAGATTAAGTTCCCGGGTGAGCGTTGGCAGCGCCGAAATGAACGTCTGCGTGATGCACTGTTCTGAGAAAGAATCTTCAACCGCAGGCTCTTCCCTTTGCTGGTTCCAGAGCCAGAACATGGTTAAAGCCGAACCGCTGATGACCAGGGCCGCTAAAAACCACCACATCCCGGAAGTGGAGCTTGAGGAAAAGCTTTCGGCATGAACCTCGGACGCCCTCAGGCCCAGAAGGATGGTTGTTAAAAAGACTGCATCGTTTCGCAAATGATTTCCTTTCATTGAAATTGTTTCCCGGCGGAATCGCCGGGCTGGGTGGGTTACCGGTCGTTTAGGGCGTAGGCATTCGTTCCGGCGCTTTTGTGCGATTCCTCGGCCAGCAGCCATCCCGGAGATCCTTTCAACCGCTCTTCTAAAAGTTGGTTGGTCAGACTGGTCATAGGGATCTTCTGTGCACGTGCTTCGTGGTAAAGGACGCTCACGAGGAATCGTTGAATCGCCGGAGAATAATGCCGGGGTCGTGGCATGGGATTTTCCTTTGTTGAAGGGTTATCCAGCGCCCAAGTTCAGCGCCAGAGAACAGAGAAAGACTCTCTGTTCAAAGGTATATAACACGAAACGGGTATCCATTACGGCGACCGCTAGAGAAATGAGTGAAAAGATGGTACAATCATATTCTCAATTGATCATGGAGTTGTTCGAGCGTTTGCGGCGACGGAGTGAGTCGGAGAGCAGCGATGCGTCCTGAGTCCGCCGAGCGGCCTGCTAAATTAAACGCTTTTAAATGGTCGGCTCCATCTGGCTCCGGCAAAGCGCGCCGCGGTAAATCCCACTTGAAGGTTCAATATTCAGGCAAATTGCATTACGGCTGCAATACACGATAGAACGAGTTCGATGCTCCGATGTTGGTCGGCGTCACAAAATGGAATGCGTTCGACATAGTGAAACTTTGGAGGTTCAGCCACGTGGCGTTCGAACCAATATTGGACGAATATTGGAATTGGTAATTCGTGCCGGGCTGCCCGTAAATGAGCAGCGGAGTGCCAGGAGTAAAAATCTCGAGCAGTGGTGGGTTCGCCGCGAACTCGTAAGCGCGATAAAACGCTAACGGCTGTGCATCTCCAACAATCACAGTTTCGGCAAAGTTCGTGTGCGGAAGGCGTCTGAGAAATTTCCAGTTATTCGAGCTGGTTAGATCGGTGGATCGCTCCACCGCGAAACTGCGGCCTGGATGACCAAACAACGTAAACGCGCGCGGCGATCCATTTTCGGCGACGAGAACTGGTTCCTCGTTGACGACTATGACGCGACCGGCTCCACCGTCGGCATCTGTAATTATTTCACCGGTTGAACGGATGCCGACTACTTCGCCCGGCAATAGATTCACGATGGCTGATGTCGTGTTCGTGCGGGTTGCGAAGGACAATCGCGCGAATTCTCCAATTCCATCCAAGACCTGACCGGAGCCAGAAGCCAAACGAACCTGATAGCGATTCAGACCCGAAGGCGAGAGCGTCGCGGAGCCGACCGACGATGCAATGGGCGCGAGCGTGAGATTGGTTAATCCATTCGCGCTGAGATTTAAGAACAGCGAAATGTTCGTGAGGTCAAAGCCAGATTGTACATTCATTGGGACGTGACTGTTCAGCCCGCCGAGCAGATTGGTGGAACCGAAGCCCACCGTGAAATCCGCGCGAGTATCGCGCACGACGATGGTTAAGGTTTGCGTGGCGCTTAATTGCGGAACGCCGTTGTCTCGCACAATGACTTTCAAATTGTTTGTCGTTGGACCTTGCGTGGTGGTTGGCGTCCACGAAAAAACTCCATTGCTGGAATTGAGCGTGGAACCTGCGGGATTACCAGCGCCGAGCGAGAAGGTAAGCGTTTGCGCTGGCAGATCGCCGTCGCTCGCTATCAGAGGAATCGACAGATTTTGCAATTCGTTGATGGTGCGCTTTGTGACCGCAACCAAAGTTGGCGCGCTGTTCACTTCATTCACAATTACACTCACGATCGAAGTGGCGCTCATGGAAGGCTGGCCGTTATCTGTAACGATCACGCGAATTTGATTTGTGCTGGGGCCGTTGCCTTCGCCGGTGGCCCAAGTGAGTTGACCGTTAATGCTATTGAGCGAGACGCCCGACGGCGCGCCCGACAACAATCCAAACTTGAGCGTTTGGCCTGCGTCCACGTCGGCAGCCACTGCGGTGAGCGAAAGAGTTTCGCCTTCGTTCAGGATAACATTCGTCGCGAGGGTTAGAGTCGGCGCGGAGTTATTTAGCGTGGTGGCCGTTTGCGTGTCTGCGGAAAGCGGCGCGGCTTCGCGATTACCTTTCGCGTCCACGGCAATACTATAGAAGGCATAGGTGTGACCGGCTTCACCTTGATAAACGGAACCGTTCAGCGGAGTGGCTTGCAACCACGGTGTGAACGGCTCGCCATCGATGCTCACAAAAATGTCGAAGGACGAAACGCCGCTGCCATCCAATTCATCCGTGCCGCTCCAGTGAATGGGGAATTCCGGATAATTGTTTGTCGGCAAGGCGAGAACAAAACTTATTGGCGCGTTGGTATCTTCCGGTGGCGGCAGTGTGTAGTGAAGTGTGTAACTGCCGGTGCTGTTGTAATCCAACAAGTGCAGGCGATGTTCGTCGATTGGGCGCTTGCCTTGACCGATGAACGTACGGTCCGTCGTCCAGACGTTCGTGCCAAAATAGAGATCGATATTATCAGAACGGACAACGCGCGTCAGACGAAGCGAACCATTCGCTGGCTCGGGCACGCGGAGGTAAGCCCAACCTGCTGGCATAGATGCAGTGAGTTGAACGACCAAATCACCGGCGTTCGGCGAGCCAACAGGCGTCGCGGCCAAAACGGGTTGCACGACAGCAGTATTGCCGTCGCTCAGGTGAATGGTGTCCGGCAAATCGTTTGCGTCCGCGATATCATTCACGAGGAAATCGGGGCGACCATCGTCCAGCGCGCCGGGCGCTTGCACGAGATGATTCATCTCGTGAATCGTGACCGACTCGATCAGCGAAAGATTTGTTTTCCCTAGACTATCCTGATGTTCAAAGGTGGCCTGATAATCGAGGAACAAACCTTGCAACGTACTCGTGAGCAACCAGCGCGCAATCGCGTTGGTGCCCGGCTCAATTTCGCCAAATGTGGCGGTGAGTGATGGCGTTTGCGCTTGTCCCGCGACCTCGGTTCCAATGATACGGAAATCGATCAGCAATCCTTTTTCGTTTTCAATGATTTGCGGCTGACCGGAAACGATTCGCACATTGCGTGCAATGCCGCCGCCGCGATTTTGCACCATCACCCCAAGATTAAAAGGAACACTTGGCTCGATGATTTCGCGCGTGAACGGATCATCTGCAAACACATCGCGTTCATGGAAATATTTCACTGCTAAACGAGGATCGGGATAAACCGTGATCGGCGCCGGGTAGAGCGGAATTACCACTTCCTGACCATCTTGTTTGTAGCTGAGAATTCCGCCGACGCCATAACGAACGGGCGCGTCGGGAGCCGCGTCTGAAGTCGGCACTAGAATATAGGAAACGCTACCGGTGGCATCCCCAGAAATGACGCCTGTTCCATCGACGCCACTGATTCCAGAAAGAACCGGCGGACGGAAACCGAACCGTTCATCGACCGGAGTTCCTTGTTCATCCACGACAAACAATGTCACTGAAATATCCGTTAGATCGGAGAGCGAACTATTGGCAAGTTCGAGCGTGGCGTTGAAACCATTGCGCGTGAGCACCACGTCCTGATTGAGTTGCAAGCGAACTTTCGCACAGACGCCACCTTCAGCCGCCGCCGCTGCCTCGGCTTCCGCTGCCGCAGGAGCCTCCGTTCCAGCCGCAGCAGCTTTTGCCAGCGATCGAGCCGCGCTGGTTGCGCGCATTTTTTTCTTCTGCGATTCATATTCAGCTTCGGCGGCTTGCTTCATTTGTAGAGCGCCGGGGGAACCGATACCGAATTGGTAACAATCTCCTGGAGCGAGTTCTTGTTCAAACTCGGGACTAAAATCAATTCCCAACTCGGCAAATTTGATTTCCACACCCGCTTTGAACGTGAGTCCTTTGCCGCAAATTTCCCCACTGGTCGTGCTGCCTGCGGCGTTCTTGCAATATTTCACCGAGCCGCTCAATCCGTAATTCAACGACGCACCGACGCTCACGGTTTTCTCTCCTTTGACCACGCCGCCTTGTTTGGCCACCAGTTTGATCTCAGCCTTGCACGGAATAGATGCAGGCAAATCAACGGAAAGTTCGCCGCAGACTTCGAGGTCTTTGAGATGGCATTGTGTTCCACCGCTGACGCTGCCGACTATGTTGATGCCCTGTTCATAAGTGCAGCCGAGTTGAACGTCTGCTTCAATCGTATAAGCACCGGAAGTAAACGTCTTTTTAATCGCAGCTCCAGCAAATGGCACTGAGACCGTTCCTTCAAATGTCACCGAACCGCCGCCGGTGACTTTCAATCCCATTCCGTCATCATCGCAACAAATGCACGCGCTGACTTTTGCGTCCGTCTTGGCCTCGACTTTCAAATTTGGAATGGTGCTCAAAGCAGTGGCCAATGCCTGCACACCTGCATTGATCACAGAAGAACTGAGCGGCAACTCTTTGCACTTCTCCTCGAAATTATCCTTGTCGCAATCGCAAATGTTCGGCGGCTCGAACATGCGTGGCGGCGTAAAAAATCCTCCAGGACCGCCGCGTCCACTACCTGTCGCGATTCCACCGCCGGGACCATTTGGCGGTGGAGGCGGTAGAACATAGGTACCGCCGCCGCTGCCGCCTATTCCGGGAATCGCAATAGACGGCGGACAACCGAGGTTTACAATCGCGACGCTCGCGCAGTATTGGTTTTTTTGTTTGCCGCACGGCAATGTCCAGCAACCACCGCCGGAGATCGAACATGCGCCACCGCTGCTGGTGCGGCGCAAATCCGACACGACATTCCTTGTAATCATTAACGGCACGATGATGGAGGTTTCCGCGCCGAGCGCTCCGATTTCCGTCACCAACGGCGTGAAGTTGAAATCAGGATGCTCGGGAAAGTTCAGCGTAAATTCCTGCGCTGCGACCAATCCGTGATTGCGGATTGTGAGATTGATTTGCGTCTCCGAACCTGTGAAGTCCTGAAGGTCAATCAAAGCCGGTTCGATGACAACGACGGGCGCGGGCACAAATGTTTCGAATAAGGTTTCGATAACAATGCGCGTGCGATCTTCGATCAGCGTCGGCACCACGGTCCAGCGATACTGAACCATCTCGCGCGAGAGAAAGGTTTCAAATTCATTCGTGCGGCCACCATTGACGAACGTCGTCCCAAGGAATTTCGAATGCTTCTCTGCGGTGACTTCGACTTCGTAATAACCTTCCGTCAATTGTGGGAACAGTGCTCGGCCTTGCGCGTCGGTCACGGTGTTTGTAATCGTCTCGTGTGTGAACGCGTCGCGCACTGTCACGAGAGCATTCGTCACCCTCGGCGCGCCCGCTGCGTAGTAAGTGAATTCATCCACCGCTTCGATAAGCAGATCACCTTTCATATCGGCGACAGCGCGGAACGTGAAAGGAAGATCAAATCCGATGTTGCCAGCGTCGAACGAAATATTTCCGCCATACGGACCGAGCGGCAAATTAGCGGCTGGCGTCAGCAGTATTGTGACGTGGTTGGTTTGCCCCGGTGCAAGAGCAGGAAGCGGGTTCGCGCTGCCAATTCGCAACCACGGCGCATTCGGCACGGAAATCAGGATTGGTTCGCTCGTTGCGCCGCCTGCGTTAATGACGTCGAATTCCACAGTGGCCTGACCACCCCGAATCATTGCTGCGTACAAACTTTCCGGCGCGGCTACCAAGCGAGGAACAAGTGACTCAATCGCGATTTGCAGAATGGAATCAGAGCTTGCGCCAGAGGCACTCGCCACGCGCAACTGCAATTCTCCAGAGGATGGAATCGCGCTGTTGGCGGTGATGACAAAGGTCAGTTGATTCGACCCGAGCGCGGGCAGAGCGTTGCTAACCAGCGTGAGTGTCGCGTCCAAATTGTCGGGACCGTTGACTACACTCGCGGTGAGTTCGGACAGTCCTGTTTCCCCAAGATTCAAAACGGCAAGCGCGCCGGTAATGCTACCGCCTTCTGTCACTTTCAAAATGTTCGGCAACGATTCCAGTTTTAATCCGAACAGTGTGAACGTGTCCTGGACGGGAGCGTCGGTTGCGCCGGGATGCGCCGCGCCGATTTCATAATTGCCTGCTTCACCCGGCAACGGAGTGAACGTCATTGTGAAATTGCCATTTCCATCTGTCGTGGTGGAAAGCACCCGCCGCGTGCCGCGCAATAACAGATGAATATTCACCGGCACATTCGGTGCGGGCAAACCCGTGCCAGCGCTCACGGCAGAACCACTCAACGGAACACTCGTTCCCGCCAGAGCAGTTGTGACCGAGGTTTGCACCGTTGCAGTGTAAGCGGGTCCGACTTCGATCGGCAGCGCAGTCACAAACGTGTTGTTATTCTCAAGACCTTCGGTGACCTGGTCAGCGGCATCCGTCGCGATGATGACCCAATAACGACCCGGCGCATTCGGCAATTGAAATTGCGAAGTCTGCTCAATGAACAATCCCACCGGCAGCGTTCCTTCAAACGGAAATTCGCCGAGCAACGTGTCGTCTTCCAGGAAGGTGTCTCGGCTCAGCCAAACGCGTGTGATGAAGTTTGCGGTGCTCGCAGCAATGCCGTGATTCTCAACACGATAACTGAACGTGAAATTTCCCGCGGTCAATCCGTTGGTTGGCGCAGAAACATTCGCAATGGATAGATCGGGCAGGTCAATGTCCGAAACCACGATGATGTCAGAACCGGAAGTGAATCCGTTTGCCGTCGCCGTGACGGTGACGGTTTGATTGCCATCGCTTGTGCCGTCGAGCGGAGTGACCAGATTCACCGTGGTAGAGGTTTCACCTGCTGGAATAATCACTGCGCCCGGTGAAGTGACTTCCGTTGTATCGCTGCTACCTACGATAATATTCAGCGCAACATTCGTGGCGGTGTTGCGCGTGATCGACGCGGTCGTCGCTGGGATCAAACCTTCTGCAACAAAGTCCCGCGCAATGATCAGTTTCAAGGTCGGGCCATCATCGTCGAGAATTTGCAACGTGTCCGGCACGCCTTCCGTAATCACATTTCCAAAACTATCGCGCACAAAAACGCGGACGATCACCGCGCGGTTTCCATCCACCAGATCGTTGTCCACCGCTGCTATCGGAAAGGAAACGGACGCCTCACCACCCGGAATTGTGACGGTCGCAGGAACCAGCGCCGAGGCTGGATTGGCGCTCGTCAACTGAACCGTGAGCGGACGCGAAGTGACCGGGCTGCGCGTCACGCTCGCAGACGTGGCTTGCGCACCTGCTCCTTCACTCACACTCTCCGCCACGATGGAAAGAACGACGTTTGGTAAATCGTTATCAACAATCGTCACGCTGCCAGTGGCAGATTGAAATCCGCCAGCGAACGCGAGGATGAAATTCATCTTCGTCGTCTCAATCAAAGTGTCGTCCACCGCCATGATCGCGAACGTGGTGGAAAGTTGGTTGGATGGAATGATGATGGAAACTGGGACGGACAGTTGCGCGGGATCGTCCGCGTTCATAACGACTGTAACATCACGGTTGGTCGCGTAATCACGGGCGACCGTCACCGCCATGGTCAATCCTTCCGTCAAATTTGTTTCGCTCAACAGCAGCGTCAATTTCGGAACGTCAATATCGCGGACGTTTAAGCTGACGGTTGCTCCACGATAATCGTTCGCCGCCGCACCGAGTGTAATGAACTGCGAACCATCCACTACACCGTCGAGCGGGGCTTGCACCGGGAACGACACGGCCGATTGTCCGGCGGGAATAATGATACTATTCGTAAACGAGATTTCCGTGGAATCGCTGTTGGTCATCGTAATGGTGAGCGGTGAAGTGCGATCCCCATTGCGTGTGACGGTCGCAAGCACTGCGGGAGCGCCTTCCAACAATTCCGTGACGGGCAAACTGAGCGTTAACTCTGCAGCGACTTCGGAAGTGTTTGTGGTGAACGTGCTGTTGTTCCCTTCATTACTTTCAAACACGTCGCCACGACTATCGGTCGTCACAAAAAAGTTCCAATTGCCCGAGCGGAGATCAGACGGAAGCGCGACGGTTTGCGTTCGCGTGAGCGATTGGCCGGGCGCAAGCGAATTGGTGTAACGAAATTCCGCGAGCGATTGCACGCCGAGAACAGAGTTGGAAATGGAAACCGTTTCACTCCACACACTGTCCAATCCAAGACTGCCGCGATTGGTCACGTTCCACGAAATGATGGGCGAACCCGCCGCCAAAATAAATTGAGGCGCAATGACATTTTCCACCGTGAGATCCGGCAGCGGTGGATAGCTCAAGGTGAGGGCGCGGGAAACAGAGTTGTTGAGATCGCTGGATTCGGATTGCGCATTACCGGCGTCCGCGACGACGGTGATAAAATAATTTCCGGCAGACAACCCAGCAATGAGAGGAACATCTACTGATTGTGTTCGCGAATAAACCGCGCCGCTGGTCACAGTCGCGCCAGGCACATTCGCCAGCAAGGTTGCTCCCGCTAACGAATTGGAACTCGTCGTCAGGAAAATCTGATCGTTGCCCAAAGCGGTCGCAGACGCGGTGCCACTGTTGGTCACCGCATACGTTACGGAAATATTTTGGCCGAACTGCGCGCTGACGGGTGCGCCGAGATTTCCAGGAACGAGATCAGCCGCATTGATCGTTATAGCCACTGAAGCAAAACGTGTGTTGTTCGTCTCGTTTGATTCCAGAATTGTATCAGAGCTATCCGCGATCACGCCGAGATAGCGCGTTCCAAAGATGCCATTGGGCAGGATAACGGACTGCGTGACGATTTGAGAACCGCCCGGAGAAAGTTCACTCAAGAAGCTGTTATAGCCGATGAATTGTGAACCCGTTCCCGTGCTGTTGGTCGCGATGCGAAATTCATTGAACCACGGCCCGAAGACGTTCGTGCTGCCCGAATTGTGCAAAGTATAAATCAACTGAACCGGCTGGCCCATGACGGCGCTCGTTGGTACGCTGACCGATGTCACGGTAAGATCAGATTTAGAATTTGCTCCGGCCAGATTCGCCAGTTCGCTGATGGATGCTGCGTCGAGTGACCGATTATAAATACGCACTTCGTCGAGCAATCCGCTGAAAAATTCACCTGTTGCCGTTTTACCAATTGCAAAGTTCAACGGCTGCACATTCGGAGAACCCGGCAAATCCGAGGCGAGAAATGTTCCATCTAACCATAAGCTGCGGATTTGTCCGTTGAAGGTAGCCGCCACATGATGCCATTCGCCATCGAGCAGTTGAACGGGGCTGGCATCCTTCACCAGATCAAAGTTCCACCAATAATTCCGCAACGCGTTCGCGCCGTCCAAACGTAGAGCATTCGCCTGCGGCGTGGTGCCGTAGTTGCCCCAGCCTACGATGCCGCGAGCGCCGCCGGCATTCGGTTTGATCCAGGCGGCGATCGTGTAGGGCGAAGCGCCACTCGGAATGCCTGCGGGGAAATTTGTTCCTTCCAGAAAATCACTGCTTCCGTTCAGTTGGATTGCACCACTGAGAACACCGCCGTTGTTTGCCATCGCAGTTCCTTGCACAGCGAGCGTATTGTGATTCAGGCTGCTGTCATGGCCCAAATTGTTTGGATTGTCGAACGTCCAGTAACCCTGCAAACCGGCTATTGGGAGATCTGTAACCGAGAAATCCACGCGGAAAGCGACTCCGCCGGAATCTCCGCCGTTTAGATTTCGCAGCGCCAGGATGACTTCGTTGGAACCGGCGTTGAAGAATGACGAAGGGAAATTGGCCGCGACCCGGCCGCTAAATGGTTTCCCTCCCTCATAGCCATTGACCACGCTTCCGTCCGTCTGGACGAGCAGTCGGTGGTTGGGCTCAAAAAAGCTCCCGCCGAGGTTGCCTTCCAGCGCCAGCTCATGACCGTTGATGAAGATTTGCAAATCGTTGTCAAATGAGGCGCGAATGTCCGCCGAGAGCGTATCGAAGTTCGGCAGATTAAACGTGGTCCGGAAGAATCTCACGCTCGTCCCACCAAACAGTGTCGTCGCGTCTGGGACGGGATAGACGTGCTCGGCACCCGCCTCAGCAGAAAGAGTGTAGGTCGCGGTCGCCGGCAAAATGGTAACGCCCGGCCAGGGATTCAAATCAGCCTCGGTGGTGTCGCTGATCGTACTCTCAAACCAGTTGGTGTCCGTCACCAACGTGAACGTGGTGGTAGGCGAGGAACCGCTGGCGATTACTGCTGTGAAGATGGAACTGTCGAAGGAATCGCTCGCCACGGCGTCTGTTCCAGTCGAATCCAACGCGATGTCAATCGTATCGCCGAAAGCCACTCCAGAAATAAAAACCTCGTTGGTCGTTGGAGCAGTCTCGTTGGAAGTGATCGTGCGCGAAAAACGCTCCACTCCATTGTGAAAAATCCGTCCCGTTACTCCGTTGCCTCCGTCAATTGCTTTGGCGACATAAAAACGAACAGTGATGTTCCCCTGCACTTCCGACCCCCAACGGCGGATTGCCCAATGTTCATGACCGCTGTTAACACCATTGGGATGTCCAGCCGTGGCGCTGATTCTCGTCCAGGGAGGATTGCCCGCCAACCATTCCCATCCCGTCCCTGTCCAAAAGTTTGCCGGGAACGGAATGAAATCCCCCTGTTGATAGGTGGCGTCGGCGTCCGTGCTTTTATTGTAATATCCATAGGACCAATTATTAGAACCTTGTTCTCCAGAGAAGTCCGACTCTGAGTTCGCAACTGTAATGGCGGGCGTAACGCTCTCTGGTTTGCAAACACCCGCAGGTCCAGCGGCGACGATTCCCGCTATTTCACTGGAAGTAAGGGCGCGTTTAAGAATCATTGGCTCATCAATCAATCCGCGCCAATGAGTAACGGAGCCGTTGTTGTTTTTTCCCCATTCGCCGATCTTCGCAGTGAACGCCGTATGGTAGCGCAACATCTGGCCAATTCCATTGGTGCTGGTGGCCTCAAGGATACCGTTTTTGTAAAGACGCATCAGACCATTGCTGCTGCTCCAGGTGGCGGCAATATGCACCCACGTCCCCACGGGAAATTCTGTCGTGCCTAGGACAAAACCGGTGGAGTTGTCATCAAATTGCAGCCCAAAGCCGCCCCGGTTGACGAACTCGCTTTCGCCGCTGTAGAGGATGAAGGTATTTTCAGCCGAGTTGCCCGTAGTGTCCCATTTGCTTAAGATTCCGGCGGCGTTGGCGGGTCCCGGCTGATTTAAAACCCACGCGCTCAATGTCAATTCCGTTGCGCCCTGAAGTTCTGGAAGATTGCCAATCGAAATCATGTCGTCGCCACCATCAAATTGAAATGCCTGGCCGGCGAAGCCTTGCCCAAAACCGGTGCCGTTGAGCAACAGGGCCGGGCTGCCGGAAATAATTTCGTTCTGCGCATCTTCCCCGCGCCATAAGCCAACAATATCGGTTGTCGCCGGAGCCGGAGCACAAACGGGAATGGAATTTGTGCTCAAGCAGGTTCCCGCCGTTCCGGCAGCAAACAGCGCGGCTACTTCATTGGAAGACAATCCTCGATCGTAAATCTGAAATTCATCCAGCATTCCTTCCCAATGCCGTCCGCCTCCTGCCCACATACTGAGCCGGAGATATTGCGAACCATCGTAAGGAATCGCTCCTGAATTCGTTATGGAGGACATGACCTGACCATCGATATAAATGCGAAGAATGAATCCCGGTTCTCGCGTGATCACGAGATGTTGCCAAACTCCTGGCGTCAAATTCAGGAACGATCCCACAAAGCCGCCACCGAAAGAATAGACTCGTTCTGTGTTGGCGTATTGCAGAACAAAACTCCTGAAAGCGGTGTGATTGTTATCAAAAATATCCGCGTAAGTGACCTGCGATTCACCTTCCTTGAGCCACATGGAAAAAGTGAAAGTCTGGTTTGTGAACCACGACCCGAGATTCACGTAATCATCAACGCCGTCAAAACGGAAAGCCTGTCCTACTTTGCCGGGCGCAAATCCCACGTTGTTCATTAAAGCGCCGTGATGATTACGCATTAAATCCGCGCCATTCCCCTCGCCCGGGAGCCACACGATTATTCCCGGCGCAGGAGCAGCGCAGGGCGGTGTGGGCGGAACAGGTGTTTGCAGATCGTTGGTGCATTTTCCCGTCACACCCGCCAGGTGAGCGGCGACAAGTTCATCCACCGTCAATGCCCGATTATAGAACGAAAGCTCGTCAATAAAGCCCGCCATAAAGGTCGTATATAAATTATCTTGGAAAGATGCACCGAGGATCACGGGATGTGCGTCGTAAGCAATGCTTCGCGTTTCCATTTTCGAACCTGCAACAACCCCGTTGGTATAGAGCGTAAGAGTATTCGCCGCATCATCGAATACGACTGCCAGGTGTTGCCAGATATTGGGTTGGATGGTTGCGGTTGTGACAAGCTCGGAACCACTTATATGAAGTGTTGTGTCTGTAATACCCGCTCCAAGCTGGCCATTAACTGTGAAAAGCGAATACGAACTTCCATTGACCGTACCGAATGGTTTTGCAACGAGCACACGCGTGCCGCTGGTGTTAG
>JBBQAX010000097.1:0-13393 GCA_038316905.1 Verrucomicrobiota bacterium
GACACAGCCGCGGCCCGTCGGGATCATCACTCACCGACACGCGCGCCGAGGGTCACGAGTTCGTTGAAGCGATCAAGCGAATCATGCGCCGACCACGCGATGCCTCGGAAAATCAACAGCCGAAAAAGCGGATCATCGAACGTCCAGTTGTAATGTCCAGGAATGGAAACAAATACGCGGCCTTTGCCTTGTTCACGCGTCCACATCAGCGGTTGCGGTTTGCCATCTTCGATTCCGCTCGCGAGAAGTTGAATGTTCGTTTCGCTGCCGGTGAGTTGCCAGTAACTTTCGTCCACAAAATGCGTTTCGGAAAAACCTTCGCTAATCGCGTGCGGTTGAAATTTCAAATCCAACGGACCATGACGAAATTTTGCTGCGCCCCCACGCCATGCCAAACCGATTCGTTGCGCGAGTTCATCGCAATGTTTGTGTCCGTCCACCGCGAAATGAATGTAAACGGCACCACCCCCACGATTCAAAAACTTGTCGAGTTCACTCGCGCGATCCGCGGACCAACCGGGATTGTTCGAGTAGAAAACAATTACGTCGGCTTTGTTCATTTGCTCCGCGCTGGGCCAGACGTCTGCGTTTTCGACGGACACATTTTCGGCGAGCGATAGCAATTTGTTCCAACGCTTTTGCCAAAGCGGATAATCGTGTTCACCCGGACCGTGATCTTTCGGGCCGGAACAGAGAATGATTTTTAATGTCTTCAGATCACCAGTGCGAGCAGGAGTGCCGTTTCCCAGGATAGATTTTACCTCCGACAATTTTCGTGGTTTCGGCTCGCCGCTATTTTCAAGCGGCGCTGGCTCCAGCGGCGTTGGCATGAGTAGAAATGTCAGCAAATCTTTGCGCTCTTGTTCGCTCAATGCTTGCAGCAAACCTTCCGGCATCAACGAAAGCGTCGATGGTTTCATTGACGCAATTTGGCTTTTTGGAATCGCGGTGATTTTTCCACTCGCATCGGCGAATTTCGATTCCGTCTCGCTCGTTCCCACCAACACGCCGTTCAATGATTCGCCGTTTTTCAATT
Organism: Verrucomicrobiota bacterium; assembly: GCA_038316905.1. GTDB lineage: Bacteria > Verrucomicrobiota > Verrucomicrobiia > Limisphaerales > CANJXF01 > CANJXF01. Next base: position 1,037 of record JBBQAX010000097.1, read on the forward strand.
CGACGTTGTAGGAAATGTGATCGGGATTGATCGCGGCAGTCGGTTCGAGAATGTCTTTCATCACCGACGCGTAATCGCGATGAATCAGGTTGGAGAGATCGGGGCCAATCTTTGTTCCGTCATGGCCGACCACGTGACATTTCGAACAAGCCGCTTGATCGCCGAGAAAAATTTTCCTTCCACTGACCCAATTGCCTCCCGCGATTTCTGGAACGACGCGTTCGATTTTCTTTGCGTCTCCGTCTTGTTCCGGCAATGCCCACGGGACAAAAATACGGCGCAAGGGCAGCGCGCGTTGTCGGCTGTCTTCGGCGGTGAACCACGAGACGTCCAATGACAAATTGTTTGGAGTTCCGTCTTTAGACGGTTCCCCGCCCGGACCGCCTGAAGGCGGAACTCCGAACGTGGGAATCGTGATCTCCAGCGGGAACCAGACATTCTCTTTCGGTTCTGCCGTGAGATGAATTTCGTTGGCGCTGAGTTGATTGAGTTTCATCGACGGCGCAGCGACGGTGAGTGGTGATTTGGATTTCAGAACGACAGTCACGGTTTCTTGCGGATATTTAAAATCCAAGTCCGAGCCGGGCTGAATGGCGGTGCGCAGCATGAGTGAGAGGTCGAGTTGTGCGCGGAGTTTTAATTTTCCGGCTTTACTGGAATTCGCCCAAAACTTTTCCAAAGTCGTGACGGGTTTGGTGAACGCGCGAGCGACGCTCAGATCAAGATGGGGCAACCACGCGGATGTTTTTTCTCCAGCGGCGGTTTGCCATTCCGCTTCGACGCCAGTGAGATCGTGGGCTAGTTCGATGTTCGGTTCCTGCGGCAATTCATTTGAAGACGCGTTGTTTTTCTGAGCCGTTTTTCGAGGCATGGAAATTCCATAACCCACGGCATCCAAGCGCGGTTCGGTGCGAATGCTGAGCGTGCGTCCATCGAGACTCAGCGCGGTGGAAAGGACTTTTACAACGTAACGCGGTTCGAGCGTTTGATTTTGCACGACCTGATAACCGGGGCGATTTGTTTCGAACTGATCTCCCGCCGCAACATATTTCCCCTGCGTGACGGACAATCCTTGCGCCAATTCTTTCGCCGGCGCGGGATCAAGCGGACGATCAAATTGAATTTCAGTCTCCGTCGGGCTGACCGGCCAGGCGGCAATCGGTTGCGGTGCTTTTTTATCGGTGTAGGAAATCTTATAAAGTTTACCCATGCCGGTGGGACCGGTGCCCCAATCCGGTTTTCCGCTGTGAACCGGCACCACGAGATCGCCTTGCGGAGAGACGCAAATATCTGGTGGCAACATGTTGAGCGAAGCGATGATTTGGTTCTGCGCGACGTAGCCCGTCGCCGTTTTCACGAGCTTGGTGCGATATAATTTTCCACGCGAATAACCGGCCACAAAGACATCCCCACGCCAGAAAGAAGGACCGAAGATTGGACCACCATTGACCGGTTCGTTGAAGTTGATGCCGCAGGTGCATTGATGTTGTGGCGCGTAATCGAACACGCTCGGCTCATCAATCACGCCCGGAAGATGCTTTGGATGACGCGGGGGAAATCCATAATGTTTGCCTTGCTCAACGTGCAGCAATTCGTCCAGCGGATTTCCATTCGGCAACCACGTCGCGCCTTCCTGGTCGGAGCAAAACAGATCGCCCGCGGGATTAAACGCCAGCGCGACGGGAAAACGGATGCCAGTGGAAATAATCTCACGCGTTTTGAAATCGGGAGAGACTTTCATGATCGTCCCTTTCTCGTTCTTCAAGTCGTATTGCGATTTCCCCTCTTTGTTTTTAAGGTAGGCGTCAGCAAAATTCGCCGTGCCCAGTCCAAAATAAACGTTACCCTTTTCATCCACCGCCACCCCGAGTGCATCAACGTTGTGAAACCCTTCTTTCCAGCCGTCCGCCACGATGATTTCTTCGTCGGCCACATCATCATTGTTGGTGTCCACGATCAGGGAAACTTTTCCTTTGGAAGGAGCGAAAACGCCGCGCCCTTTCGGATAATTCGGCGGCGTCAACGCCATGCCAATCGGCGCGCGCAATGTGTTGTTGGTCCAGAACGCGGAGGCTTTGTCCTCGAGGCCGTCACCATCCGTATCGGTCAAAAGCCAGATCCTTCCATCATAACCGAGCGCGACGAGTTTACCGTCTTCACGATATTTTACGTTGTTGATGTTGCCCAATTCGATTGGCATTTCGCGCACGGAAAAACCGGGAACAAACATTTGCACGGGCGCAGGATTGTTGACGGGAATCAATGGAGCCAAAGCGCGACCGGCGATTTTTGAAACCAATTTTGCTTTGAGATATTTTTCAACTTCCGCTCGTTCACCTTCGCTCAATACGCGGTCGTAAATCAGCACCTCGATCAAATCGCCTTCGAAAAATCCTTGCACATAAGGCGGTTCGCCCGTGTTGGAAAAAAAGCGCGCGCCGACTGTGAGTTGATCGAAGCCGAAGACAGGAGCCGCATTTTTAGCAGCAGCTTTTTGATTTCGCCGCGATTTGTGCGGCGTGGTGTTGCGAAAAAATTCTTCCTGCACAACGCCATCAACGTAGAGCCGCGCGCCGTTCGTGCCGGCTTGCGCCGTGATGGTTAAGGCATGCGCTTCTCCGAAAGGAACCGTGCTGGTCATGAGATCCTGCACGCCGATGAAACCCACGCCCTCGACATTCACGAAATCGAAATTCTTCTTCGCGCCGTTGGCCATATCGACATTCAGTCCGCTGGAATAATCGTTCACACCCTCGCGATTGATTGCGAGAAAAGCGCCGAACTCGCCTTTGTTCGCTTTCGGTGCGGCGAGAATGAAAATGGTGGTTTCTTCCAGTTCCTGTTCGAGACCAGTTACGGTGAGGAAATCATCGACGCCATCGAAGCGAAACGCCGCGCCGCTCGCTTGCTGGATGAAGCGCGGGCGCGCTGCGGACACCAACTGTTGAACGTCGCGCTTGTTGCCCGACGCATCGTGCCAGCGGTCAATCGGTCCGCCGTTTATCGGCTTCCGCACGGTGCGCGCGGCAATTTCTTTCCCAGCATCAAGCCAGACAGCGAGGCCATTGGTGACGGTGAGTTTCTTGTCGGCCCACGGTTCAAAAGCGTGACTTTGAACGATGGAAATCGCTAGTGCGAAAAAAACAATTGGGAAAAGGAATTGCTGTTTCATATTCGAATTACGGTTGTTGAGCGGGCTTCAAATTGGAGTCGTCAAGATCAAGGCGGTAAAGAATCTGGTTGTAATCATAACGCGGCGTCGGCGCGGGTCGGTTAGCGAATTCCATCGTGTAGGTGCCTTCAAAAATCAGAATCGGTGAATCACCGGGCGTGAACTCAGGGTGCAGACGCGGATTGTAGAACGTGTAGTTGTCGTGACTAAGAATTTTCACGGCCTTTCCCCACGGGCCGAGCGGCGAATCGGCTTCGGCATACCACAATTCGCCAAAGACCGACGGAGTTCCAAAAGATTGCATGAACACAGTAACCCAACGTTTGCGAAATCCATTCCAGGCGATCGAGCCGGTGTGGGGTTTCACCGCCTTGCCATCCGCGGCGGAGACGAGGCTTTCCTGCGGTTGAAGCACTTCCCATTTGGAAGAATCTTTCCAAGCTTCAAAGGTCGCTGGCAGACGCAACATCGGCAGCGGATTTCCAAAAAGTACCCAGTCTTTTCCAGAGACATCTTTCCAGAAAGCGGGATGGCCGTCGGGCATGGGCGGTTGTTTTGGCGCATCAGCCGATTTGGTCCAAAGAACTTTGTGCTGCTCGAAATTTTCAGTGCGATCATTCCAGATGCAGAGACCCGCTTCGTAGGCTTCCAACTTTCCTTTGATTTTTACGTAGCTCGCCACGAGCCGCGCGCTTCCATTCGCATCCGGCAAGCTCACGTAACCGCTGAGCCAGGTTGGGCCGGAGCCTGGCATTTTGGCGACGCCACGCGGCAAACCTTTTTCGTTCGTAAAATATTTCAACGGCAAACGCACGGGCGGCTCGAAAGTTTTTAGCGGTTGAATCGCAGTCGTCGCACTCGTCATGTCGAAGATGCCGAGCGGATAATTGGGAATCGTCGTGTCGCCCCAGGCCCAGAAAAGTTTCCCGCGATGCACCGCGTTTTGAATGCTGTCGGAACCGAGAATTCCCGATTCACGCCAATTCAATTCGCGACCGAGTTTCTGGCTTTCGGCAAAAAGTCCGCCGCCCGTCAAGCGTCCCAACCGCTTTGCAATGATGGTTCGTTTGACTTCGATTTTTAACATTTTGCCCGGCTCGGGAGTCAACCGCACGCCTTGCGACCCAAACCCATCTTTCGGAATTTCGTAACCATTTCCGATGACATCAAACCAGGTTTCGCGTCCCATCAATTCGGGGAGATCAAAGGCAATCACACCCGCGTTGTCCGTCACGAACCGAACGTGATGCGTGGTGCGCAATTCAACGAGCGGGACCGGCCAACCGGTGCCTTTTTCGACAACTTCGATGCGGCACGGTTTGGTTGCTGCAAAAGTTGAAGGGGAGAAAGGCAAAATGCCGAGGAGGGAAGCAGGAAGAATTTTTAACCACGGATGAGCGCGGATGGACACGGATGTGGCGGGAAATTTCACAAAACGTTTTGGTCTCTTTTTTAACGCAAAGGACGCGGAGGTTTTCGCAAAGGGCGCAAAGGAATTTCCTCTGCAAGCCTCTGCGAAATCCCTTGCGGCCTCTGCGTTGAAATCCGTGGTCTCGATTCGGAATGAGGAATCGCGATTGAACTTCATGCGTTTGGTTTTGCGGTCGCGGATTGGATGTTTTTCAACAGAGCATTCACGCATGCTTCGGCGAACGTTGCGTCGTTGATCGCACAGTCTATTTCGATGACTTCAATGTTGGGTCGCAGATTGGTTTTGATGGAGCAGAAAAGGGCTTCATCTGCGGCGGCGTTGAAAAACTTCTGGCCCTCCGCGCTGATGATGCTAATGGCGCGATTGGGAATCAGCACGGTGACAGGGCCGGTTGAGAGGTTCACTTTTTCCGCAAGAATTTTCCCTAGCTCAGCGGATTCCTCTACCGTGGTGCGCATAAGTGTGACCTGCGGATTGTGTTCATAAAAATTGCGCCCCGAGAATTTCGCGGGAATGGATTCGGGGGAACCAAAGTTCACCATATCGAGACACCCGGGAGCGACAATCGCGGGAATTCCTTTTCGCGCGGCAGCTTCGAGACGTGTCGGACCAGCGCCGAGCATTCCGCCGACGAGTTCATCAGCCCATTCGGTGGTAGTGACATCAAGGACGCCCGAGACCATTCCTGATTCGATGAGCGATTCCATTGTCTTTCCGCCTGTGCCCGTCGCGTGGAAAACAAGAACTTCATAGCCTTTGGCTTCGAGCAACTTTCGCGCGTGTTCAACGCAAGCCGTCGTGTTGCCGAACATGCTCGCGACGATGATTGGTTTGTCTGTTTGGAGTTCCGCCTTCAGGCGGTCCTCGGAAACGTCTAAAGACGGGACTCCGAACCTTGCCATGCCGCAAATCGCACCGGCGGCGCGCGTGAAAATCTGGCGGGAAATTCTATTCAATCCTGATACATCGACAATGCTCGGCATCATCACGATGTCCTTCACTCCGACGTAGGAAGCGACATTTCCACTCGCGACCGTCGAAACCATTACCTTCGGAAATCCAATCGGCAAAGCGCGCATGACAGAAGTCCCGATAGCCGTTCCGCCCGAGCCACCGAGAGAAATGATGCCGTCGATTTTTTTCTGCTCGACGAGTTTTGCGACGAATGGCGGCGCGGCTTTTGTCATTGCAACCACCGCTTCGCCGCGATCTTTTCGAGCGACGAGTGCAGTCAGATCAATTCCGGCGGATCGTAAGATTTCGTTGCGTGAAATGTCAGGTTTGACCTTTGGCGCTTCGAGAATGCCGACGTCGATCAGGAGCGGCGTGTCGCCATTCGCGCGGATTTGTTCCGCGACAAACGCGTGTTCTTCACCTTTGGTGTCGAGGGTTCCTAGAACTGCAATTGTTGCCATAGATATTTTTAAAGTTTGACCTGCCGTGGTTGGGAAGGGCGAGTTGCCGCTCCGTCTTTATTTTGTTTTACCGAGTTTCAAGTGTGCGAATTTTTTCACTTCGCAAGTGATAGCAGTTTCCGTCGGCAAACGCTCCATCGAACTCGCGCCGTAAAAACCATCAACGCCCCTGCAACTGCTTAGAATATATTGAGCATCATCCGGCGACGCGATCGGTCCGCCGTGCGCAATCACCAGCACATCCGGGCGAATTGATTTGCACGCATCCACGATGGCCTGAACTTCGCCCACGCATTGTTGCAACGTCTTTGCGGAGCGCGCGCCGATGCTGCCGCTCGTGGTCAAACCCATGTGCGCAACGACAATATCTGCGCCTGCGCTCGTCATTTGTTTGGCTTCAGTGGTGTTGAAAACATAAGGCGTCGTGAGCAACTCCATTTCGCGCGCGGCGGCGACGCAATCGACTTCCAGCTGATAACCCATTCCCGTTTCCTCAATGCTCGTGCGAAAATTGCCATCGTAGAAACCGACGGTTGGAAAATTCTGAATTCCAGCGAACCCCAAGTCTTTCAATTCGCGGAGGAAATGTTCGCGCAACATGAAGGGATCCGTACCGCAAACCCCGGCGAGAACGGGCGTGTGTTGCACTGCCGTCAAAACTTCATACGCCATTTCCTTCACGATTTGATTGGCGTTTCCATAGGGCATCAGTCCGGCGAGCGAACCCCGTCCTGCCATGCGAAAGCGGCCAGAATTATAAATCACGATCAAATCAATGCCGCCCGCCTCTTCGCATTTCGCGGAAAGCCCGGTTCCAGCGCCACCGCCAACAATTGGTTTGCCTTCAGCGACTTTGGCGCGGAGACGTTTCAAGATTTCATCGCGAGTGTGTTTCATAATTTAACGGAGCAACTCAGAGCACGCTTATCGAGGCGCAAGGTGGAACCGATGACATTGATCGCCTCGCAAAGCTTTGAATGGAAATTGCGCACGGTTTGAGGGTTTTACGCAAATGGAATGCCACCGTCATGAAATTAGTGGAATACCCTTGTTATCAACGTTTTTAAGACGATGAGAGCGTCGCATAAACGATTGAATCGTGGGGATGGGAAATTCACTGTGCATAATTTGCGCATACCTTTTACACATCAAAGTTGCGATCCAGAAAACGGGAGACATTACGGGTTAGCTTGCTCGCAGTTCACCGCGACGAAAGAACGGAATCAGCGCAGCCACGCCGATAATTGCCACGCAGCTCCATCCAAACAAATCGCCATGTCGGTGGTAAAAGGTTTGTTGTTGAGTCGAACTGCTGGAGCGCAACGGGATTTCGACAATTTTGACTCCAGCTTCATAGACATTTTTTGAGCCAGGGAAATACGTTTCGTGGATTCTACCACGAGAATCAATCCAGCAGGTGAGTCCGTTGTTGGCGCAACGAACGAGAGGTAAACCATTTTCGATCGCACGAAAGAGAGCAGTTCGAGCATGTTGCCATTGAGCGGCGCTGTCCCCAAACCAGCCGTCATTGGTCAGGTTCAACAGGAAATCTGTTTCCGTATCCACTCGTTCGCGCACTTCGTGTGCAAAGACATCCTCATAGCAGATCAAAGTTGAAAACTTCGCTCTCGGTTCGTCCATGATAAATTCAACGCGTCTCTCGCCCGGAACCATGCCGGCACCGGCCGATCGCAGTTTGGCGAGGAATGGAAATTGGCGTGCGAAGGGCATGAACTCACCGAACGCCACCAGATGGTTTTTGTAATAGCGCTCGATCAGCTCGCCTTGGGGGTCAATCAAGAAAGCCGCATTAAATCCCTCCACTTCGCCGGGTTGAGTGGAATTGAATTTTGGAATCGTATCGGTCCCTCCAAAAACCATCCATGCACCATGACCGCGGAGAAGATTGGCAATCGTTTCCTGAGTAAAACGATTGCGGCCCAGCACGCCTGAAGCCGCCGCCTCTGGCCAGACCAAAAGATTGGGGCGTTCGGCCAGTCCTGCGCGAGAAAGCTCAAGAATTTTGTTGAGCCGATTCGTTTTTTGATTCGAATCCCAAATGACGAGTTGCGAAACGGATGGTTGCACCAAGGCGATCTTAAGGGTGGCGGTGGCGTCGTTCGGCTGGGCGAGCTGATTGATTCCAAATAAAGTCGTGGCGACCAATGCCAATCCGGGCGGGGAAAGCTGCAATCCGGCCATTGCGAGCCATCGGATTATTCCGCTTGGTTTGGATTTGGCTGAATTTTCCTCAGGCGCTTCGTCTGGTCTGCGGCTCAACCAAATCGTGCGCCAATGGATTGTTGCGAAAACGCCTATCAGTGCAAACGAGGTCCAGGCGATCAAAAAAGAGACACCATAAACTCCAGTGATTGAAGCAATCTGAAGGAGCGGCAGGAATCCGAACTGGGAAGGGCCCAGCAGATTCCAGGGAAAACCACCGAAGGCGCGCGCCCATGTCATTTCCAAAACCACCCATGCCATTGCGCACAACAAAGGCCATAACAGCAGTTGTTTTAGAGTCGAAGAAAGCAGCGCGATAGGCGGCGAAACAGAATGGAGTCGTTTGTTTTTCGCGGCTTTCCCAACATTGCTTACCGCGCCACGACTTGGGACGAGCCACCAACAGATCCAGCACCATACGCCAACGAAAAACGATCCTACGACGCTCAACCCAAGATAGCCGGCAACCCCCTGCCAAGGTAACGGGATGAGCAGAAGCCAATAAACTGAGACCAGGAAATATCCAAACCCGGCGGCCCAACCTGCAAAAAAAGTTTGCTGGCGGGTTTTGCCATGAGCAGACCACAGGATTAATCCAGGTGCCAGCCAGGCCAACCACGCGAGAGCGGCGTTTAAAAAGGCTGCTCCGAGTAGCGCGCCGGTAAGTAAAGAAAAAGCAAGACGAAGGCAATGAGACCCAAAGGAGAATTTCGAGGTGGAAACCATGTCGCTCACGTTCGAAAATCGCTGAGTTTTAGTTCCCATTCTGTTGCGTACTTATCTTCCCCATTTTGAAAGACCAGCACATTTTTAGATGAGGATCGCCTTCTGGTGCGATTATAAGTGGGTGAGATTGGAAAACCTTTGGAGTGCGACGGCAGGACGTCGCTTTTCCTGCACGCTGGCAACCGCAAAATCGTTTTGAACTAAAAGACGCTCTGCGCGTTTTCACCGTGCAGCCAAAGCGGGGACATGTCCCCGCAGTCCAAATGGCCAAGCCTCACCCACTTTTAATCACACCCATCGCCTTCAGAATGTTCAGGCAACAGAATTTGACTGCTCGCACAAGTCTCGTGATAAAAATACAAAACCTCCGCAGTGAATTCTGGAATCGGCAGCGAACGATTTCACGGCTGATCAGGAATTTCCGCCTCGACGAGCTGAGCCAGGAGCGTCAGTGATTCCTGCCAGCCCATATAACATGCTTCCACCGGAATCATGGCGGGTATCCCTTCCTGCGTGATGTTCAAATCCGTTCCGCAAAACGCTTCCTTCAAAGTGATCGTCGTTTGCATTTCTCCCGGGAGGTTCGGATCGTCGAACTTATCCGTGTGGCGAATAAGTTCGTAGGATTTCAGTTCCACGAGAGCCGCTTCGGCTCGTTCGCGCAAATCTCTTCTTGAAAATAATGAGTCGAAATTTTGTGCTTTCGTTTTTTTGAGCTGCCACACAACTTCTCGTCATGAAAATCTCCTGCATCCTTTCGCTCATGCTCGTCACGTTTCTGTGCGTTGCCGCAGAGAAGAAAACCGTCGGAACATTTCTAACGGTGGCCGAGGCCGGTCGCGATTACGCGGACCAGGGCGAATATAAAAACGAATGGGGCGGCGCGCAGGTCATCGCACTGGGCGACGATAATTTTCGATTGGTGACTTACAAAGGCGGTCTGCCCGGTGCCGGTTGGGACAAGGAATCTCGCACGGAAATTCCCGGCAAGCGAGACGGCGACAAAATTGTTTTCACGGGACCCAACGAGTATCGCGCCGAACTCAGCAAAGGAAAAATCAGCATCAAAAGCACCAGTGGCGGACCTTGGACGATGGACAAAGTCGAACGCAAAAGTCCGACGCTGGGCGCCAAAGCCCCGAAAGGCGCCATCGTTTTGCTCGATGGAAAGAATGCGGATGCGTGGGAAAATGGTCATCTGGACGAACGCGGGTTGCTCGCGGCGGGTTGCAAAAGCAAACAGAACTTTGGTGATTTTACCGCGCACCTTGAATTTTTACTTCCGTTCAAACCACTCGGGCGTGGACAGGATCGCGGTAACAGCGGCGTTTATCTGCAAGACCGTTACGAGTGTCAGGTGCTCGATTCATTTGGGCTGACCGGCGAAGACAACGAATGCGGCGGTTTTTACAAGAAAGCCAAACCAGCAGAAAATATGTGTTTTCCTCCGCTCGTCTGGCAAACATATGACATCGATTTCACCTCCGCTAAATTCGATAAAGAGGGGAAGAAAATTAAGAATGCAGTGGTTTCGGTAAAGCACAACGGAGTGCTCATTCACAATAAATTTGAAGTGAACGAAGTCACGGGCGGGAATGGGAAACCCGAGAATTCAAGCGGTGGACCGATTGCTTTGCAAGGCCATGGCAATCCAGTTTTCTATCGCAATATCTGGGTAGTGGAAAAATAATTTCTAACCCTCATGGTTTGGAGATCGTCAACCTTAGAAAGCGAGCAGGATTTTCACTCGTGGGATAACTATCTCGAAAGGTCACGACTTCCGTCCCGTCACCGTTTGGGAGTGCGCTGATCTGGGCAGCTCCAATCCAGTTGGTGAACGCACTGGAACCTTCGGCGGTGTAGCTGATTCCGCCGCGGTTCTGCGGGCGTCGCGTGCGCAAGCCAAGATAATTTGTTCCATTTACATTCAGGATTTCTCCAATGGGGAGACCAGCTTCTCCAGATGAAAATTGATTGGTGCCGAAAACGTGCGGCGACATGCCGAGCGCGAACTCGACCAGATTTTTGACGCCATCCTGATCCGGATCTGCGCTGGTTCCAACCGTCTCAATCTCTTCGGTTCCCGGAAAAAATTGCGCAATCCAATCTTCATAATAATTCAAATTTGGACTCACGTTTATCAACAACTCGTCAGACACCGTCACGACGCTGTCGCTGGCGGTAAGACGAAGCGAATAAGTTCCCGCACGGTCGAAGGTCGCGCCCGCCGCTGGATTTGCGGCATCGCTGAAGATGACATTTCCCGGCCCGGAAACTTTGTTCCAACTCGTCGTCAAAGGGCCGCCTTGTCCATCATCCGTGACGTTGCTGTTTAGAAAACTTTGCAGATGACTCGTTGCCGCTGGAGCCGAACCGACCAACACGTTCGGCGCAACATTAGTTTGGGCAAGATTTTGGACTTCCCCCGGAGTTAATGCGCGACGATAGATACGCACCTCATCAATAGATCCGTTGAACCAATTGGGAGCGGCGGCATGCGTGTTGCCCAGTCGAAGATGCGACGGATAATTTGGAATGGATGCGCCCGTTTCGTTCGCCGTGACATCGAGATTGCCGTTGATCCAAAGCGCGACGCGTTGAGATGCCGGAAGCGCGCCATCGAACGTTAATGCGACGTGATACCAAACGCCGGTTTGGATCAGCGTGGAACTGGCGAAGCGATTGTCGCTGCCATTGATATCGACGTAGATGCTTTTGTCCGCTGCTTTGAGATACGTCGTATAAGAGTTGTTTGATGCGGCTCCATCACGTTTTGAAACCAGTCCGGCGGAATCACCTGGATACGCGTTCGCGCGAAACCAGTAAGCCAAAGTAAACGCGCTGGTGCCATCGAGTAGGTCAGCGTCGGCGACGGTTCCAACGCCGCTCGCTCCGTCGAACTGCAACGCGCCTGCGTGGAAGCCTCCATTGGGTTGCCAAGTGGTGTTGCCCGAAAGCGCGGCGGAATGGTTGAAGCCTGAATTGTCTGAAGCAGTTGTGCCGGAAAGTTCATCCAACTTGAGCCAGAGAACACGCGTCGCGTCTGGTTCATCGGTTTGAATCGCGCCGACACTCACTGAAACTTGCGCGGTGGTGGTCGAAGCCGTGTCGCTCGCGGCGACTTCTAAAACATACGATCCAGCCAGCGGAAATTGCGCGGTCGTGTTAGTGCTGCCTGGATCAGAAAAAAATACATTGGTCGGCCCGCTCGCCGTGCGCCACTCGATATTGAGGGGAGCAGGAATTCCGTCGTCGGAAACTTCCGCAGACAAAACGAGCTTGTTGTTTATGTTCGTCATTGTCACCGACGACGCCGTGGGCTTCACAATTTTTGCCGTGGGCGGTTTCGGAATGGGCGTGGAAAATAATCCAACGACGGCGGTTTGGTA
>JBBQAX010000098.1:0-13360 GCA_038316905.1 Verrucomicrobiota bacterium
CAATTGATTTGAGCGGGCTTAGAAACTATTCTTTCCCGGTCAACTCCCTTCGGAATTATGCTTAAAATAACTGGCAAAGGTTCGGTCACGACTTGCGACGGAATTACTCGTCGCGATTTTCTTCAAGTCGGCACGCTTGGAGCCATCGGCTTGAGCATGTCGAAGCTCGCGCAGATGCAAGCGATGGGGGCGGTCGCCAAGGGCAGCGACGAAAAAGCCTGCATCATGATTTTCAATCTTGGCGCGCCCGGGCAACATGACACGTGGGACATGAAACCGGATGCGCCGCGCGAAATTCGCGGGCCGTTCAAGCCGATTCGTACCAACAATCCCGACATTCAAATCTCGGAAATTTTTCCGCTTCAGGCGAAGATTGCGGACAAATTTTCGCTCGTGCGCAGTTGTTATCACACGGCGGCGGCGGTTCATGACACCGGACATCAAATGATGCAGACTGGGCGGTTGTTCACCGGCGGCGTCAACACGCCTCACGCCGGGTGCGCGCTGGAATATTTGAAAGGCCGGAAAACCGAATTGCCCGCCCACGTCATTTTGCCGGAGCCGATGGGGCCAACCGGCGGAAATCTTCCGCACGGCCAGGACGCTGGTTTTCTCGGCAAAGCTTACGATCCATTTGCGCTCAACGCCGATCCCTCGCAGAAAGATTTCAAAGTTCCAGACTTGTTGCCTCCAAAGGAAATTGGTGAAGCGCGGCTCCATCGTCGTCGCGAATTGCGCGAAGTGGTCGATTCCACCATGAAGAATTTTGAAGCAAGCCCGAGCGCGGCGTTGATGGATAATAATTTCGCATCTGCGTATCGACTCATGACGAGCAAGAAAGCGCGCGATGCCTTTGATCTCACAAAAGAGCCGCTGAAAGTTCGCGAGCGTTACGGCATGACGCGTTTTGGGCAAAGTTGTTTGCTCGCGCGGCGTCTCGTGGAAGCGGGTGTTCGCTTTGTGACGATCAACACGTTCATCACCGTGTTTGACGAAATTACGTGGGACACGCACGGCTCCAAACCTTTTACGTCAATCGCGGGAATGAAAGACATCGTCGCGCCGATGTATGACCAAGGCTACAGCGCGCTCATCGAAGATTTATTTCAACGCGGCATGTTGGAGAACACGATGGTTTGCAATCTCGCGGAGTTCGGACGCACGCCAAAAATAAATCCGGCGGGTGGACGCGATCATTGGCCGAGTTGTTGGACGGTGAAATTCGCAGGTGGCGGCGTCAAAGGCGGGCGTGTGGTTGGGAAGAGCGATGAGATTGGCGGCTATCCGGCAGAACGTCCCGTGCGCCCAAACGAAGTGGTGGCCACAATTTACAAATCACTTGGGCTGGATCTGGAAACACACTTGCCGGGACCGAATTCGCGTCCGTTTCCGCTCGTGGATTTCGGCACGCAAGCCATCAAGGAGTTATTTTAAATTAACGCAAAGCCGCGAAGGCGCAAAGCCGCAAAGGCGCGAAGGCGCGGAAGCACCACAGATATTGACTCGACCGTTTTACATTTTCTGAAATTACAAATGTTAAAGAACAATCAATCTTTTCTTGCGACTCTGCGTCTTTGCGCCTTTGCGTTAATTGTTTTCTCAATCGGTTCAATGTCCGCTGCCGAGTCCATCGCTATCATTCCGCAAAAAGTCACACTCACGGGACAAGCCGCGCGGCAACAACTGATTGTCGAAAAACTTCGCGACAAACAATTCGTCGGACAAATCACGAACGGCATTACGTTTCAGGTCAGCGATTCCAAAGTCGTTCAGCTCAAGGATGGCGTGGTTCTTCCGGTTGCAAATGGGAGAACGACGATCACGGCCAAAGTGGGAAAACAAATCGCCAAAGCTGAAATCGTCGTTGAAGGAATTGGACAGCCGTTCGAGTGGAGCTTCCGCAATCACGTGCAACCGGTTTTGGCGAAAACAGGTTGCAGTGCCGGTGCCTGTCACGGTGCGGCGGCGGGTCAGAATGGATTCACGCTTTCGTTGCGCGGTTACGATGACGACGCGGATTATCTCACGCTCACTCGCCACGCACTGGGTCGTCGCGTCAATCCAGTGGATCCCGGCCGCAGCCTGCTTTTGACGAAACCGACCACGGCTGTTCCGCACAAAGGGGGAAAGAAATTCGAAGTCGATTCCATAGATTACCGCGTGTTGGCGGAATGGATTGCTTCAGGCGCACCTGGCCCGAAAGAAAAAGATCCTCGCATCGAGAAAATTGAAATTCTACCCGAGCACGTTGTCCTCACGGGAGACGCGAGCCAGCAATTGATCGTTCGCGCCACCTTCAACGACGGCCGCACGGAAGACGTGACGCACTGGACAAAATTCACCGCGGCCAACGCCAGCGTGACGCAGGTCGATGACGAAGGTCTGGTCAAGGTTGTTGGCAACGGCGAAGGCGCAATTACCGCGTGGTATTTGAGCCGAATTGCCATCGCAACCGTGACGGTTCCTTACACGAACAAAGTTTCATCTTCTGTTTTTGCCAAGGCGAAACGCCGGAATTTCATCGACGATCTGGTTCTTGAAAAACTGGAGAACCTCAACATTCCGCCGTCACCACGCTCCACCGATTCTGAATTCATTCGGCGCGTTCACCTCGATATAATTGGCGTTCTTCCAACCGCAGATGAAACCCGCGCTTTTCTCGCCGACAAAACATCAAAGAAACGCGACGCCTTGATTGAACACCTTTTGGAGCGTCCCGAGTTCGTCGATTACTGGAGTTACAAATGGTCGGACCTGCTTCTCGTTAGCAGCAAAATTGTTTCGCAAACGCAACGGTTGAAAACTCCGGCGACGTGGGCTTATTACAATTGGATTCGCCAAAATGTGGCGGCGAATACGCGGTGGGACGAAATCGTTCGAGAAATTATTCTCGCGCAAGGCAGCACGCTCGAAAATGGCGCGGGGAATTTTTACGCGCTGCATGACAATCCAACAGATCGTGCCGAAAACGTTTCGCAAGCCTTCCTCGGGATGTCGATCAACTGCGCCAAGTGCCACAACCATCCGATGGAGAAATGGACCAACGACGAATATTATCAGTTCGCAAATTTGTTTGCGCGCGTTCGATCGAAAAACGGTTCTGGCGGCGATGGTGATAAAATTATTTTTGTTTCCTCGGATGGCGACCTCGTTCAACCGCGCACCGGCAAACCACAAATCCCGCGTCCGCTCGAAGGCAAAGCGGTTCCAATTGATTCGACCGCTGATCGTCGCATAGCCGTGGCAGATTGGCTCACGTCGCCCAGTAATCCGTATTTCACCCGCTCCATCGTCAATCGAGTTTGGGCAAATTATTTTGGCGTTGGCCTTGTCGTAGCCGTGGACGACTTGCGCGCGAGCAATCCGGCGAGCAACGAGAAACTTCTTTCCGCCGCCGCCAAACATCTCGCTGAACAGAAATACGATTTGAAGGCGTTGATGCGCACTATTCTGCAATCAGAAACCTACCAGCGAACAAGCGTTCCGCTTCCCGGAAATGTCGGTGATGAACGTTTTTATTCCCGCTATTACACGAAGCGTTTGATGGCTGAAGTGTTGTTGGATACGATTTCCCAGGCGACCGATGTGACGACAGATTTCACGACGGAAAAAGTTCGAGGTGGTCCGGTAGCCACCAGCTACGCCAAAGGTTTGCGCGCCCTGCAATTGCCCGATTCCAATATTGACTCTTATTTCTTACAAACGTTCGGGCAACCCGCGCGCGAGAAAACGTGCGAGTGTGAACGCACCGCTGAACCGAACATCACGCAAGTCCTGCACATCGCCAATGGCGACACCTTGAATCAAAAGCTGGGGGCAAAAGACAATCGCATTGGAAAATGGCTGGAGAAGAAAACGCCCAACGAACAAATTATTGAGGACGCTTTTCTGACGAATCTCAGCCGTCCACCGAGCGCGAACGAAAGAGAAAAGCTTTTAAAAATGCTGAACGAAGCTCCCTCAGAAGAATTACGACCCGTGATCGAAGACATGGTTTGGGCAATGTTGAGCAGCAAGGAATTTCTGTTCAATCACTGAGGCACGGAAATGACAAGTGCTTCACCTTTTTTTGCGGTTGGAATGGAGTTCAGAATTGCTGAAATAAAAGGTCGCAAATCGTTGAGCCGATTGGAGCGTGTGGCCAGAACGAGAACTGCAATGTTGAATCGGGCAAGATGTTGCTGGAAGGAGAGGTTGGAATCGACTGTTAGAAATAGGTCGAATTCCTTTTCGGCTAATGCGAGCAGCTTCCCGTTCTTTAAGGAAGCCCAACCCATTTGCGGAACGGTTTTGACAGAGTGGCCGGTAAGAAGTCCGCAAAGTTTTCGCGGCATGCATTCATCTGAAAGGATCTTCACTTCAAGCGGCTGTCGCCAGCATCAGGTTCTTCGCTTCTTCAAGGAACGCGATGGCCAATTCGCGGGAGACGGTTGGGAAATCATCAAGAAACTCGTCAAGCGTGTCGCCCCCTTCGATGTAATCAATCAACGTTTTAGCGGGGACTCTCGTTCCGGCAAAGCAGGGTGTTCCGCTCATGATTTCCGGGTCCGAAACCACAATCTTGCTTTTCATGTCAGCACTATCCATGAGCCATAAACAAAATCAAGGTCAGCGACCGTTTCGTTGCTTTCACGTCACGCTCGGACTTCTGTTCGCGTGCGTGTCGCTTGCCATTCCGAATCTTGCCATGGCTGAGACAGAGTATTCCGCCGTTCACGCGCTGTTCGAAAAATACTGCATGGATTGCCACGGCTCCGATGATCCCGAAGGCAATTTGGTTTTGGAAAATTATGAATTGTTGATGAAAGGCGGCGAAAGCGGTGCATCCATCCTGGCCGGAAAAAGTGCTGACAGTTTACTCGTGAAGATGGTTGATGGCGGAATCGAGAGAGACGGCAAAACAATCGTGATGCCGCCTGGAAAAAAGAAAAAGAAACTCGACGCTGCGGAGATCGCCACGATCAAAGCATGGATCGATGCTGGCGCTCACGCTCCAAAAGATCCGCAAGCGTTGGTTAAAGAGTTGGTGACGCCGAAAATTGTTCCCACAGTCCAGCCTCGCAATGCCATCAACGATCTCGCGTTCTCTGCGCCACAGAAACTCATCGCCGCCGCTCGCTACGGTTCGGTGGATTTGATTTCTTCTGAGACACGTAGCCTCGTGCGGACGTTGTCTGGTCATCGTGGCAGCGTGCATGCCGTTGTCTTTTCAGCGGATGGTTCACAGCTTTTCGCGGCGTCAGGCGAGAACGCGCTCTTTGGCGAAATCATTCAATGGAACATTTCGGACGGAACACTCATTCGGAAAATGCAGGGTCACAAAGACGCGATTTATTCCGCTGCCATTTCACCCAATAGAAAACTTCTCGCCACTGGAAGCTACGATCAAACCATCAAACTTTGGGACATTGCCACTGGTGCGGAGATCAAAACGCTTTCTGGACATAATGGCGGAGTCTTCGGTTTGGCTTTTCGGCCTGACGGGAAAATCCTCGCAAGTGCCAGTGGAGATCGCACCGTGAAATTGTGGGACGTCGCAACGGGGGAACGTCGCGACACACTCACCCAATCGCTTAAGG
This sequence comes from Verrucomicrobiota bacterium, assembly GCA_038316905.1. Classification (GTDB taxonomy): domain Bacteria; phylum Verrucomicrobiota; class Verrucomicrobiia; order Limisphaerales; family CANJXF01; genus CANJXF01. The sequence goes on from JBBQAX010000098.1 coordinate 5,580, forward strand.
GAGTTTACGCCGTCGCGTTCAGCGCGGATGGCAAAAAGCTTTTCGCAGGCGGCGTGGACAATCGCATTCGCACGTGGGAGATCAGCGCGACTGCCGCAGAAGGTTCCAATCCAATTCTCGAATCCAGGTTTGCGCATGAAGGAGCGATTCTGCGGCTCGCGGTTTCTGATGATGGGAAAATGCTCCTGACCTCTGCGGAAGATCGCACGGTGAAACTTTGGGATACGGCCGAGATGAAAGAGAAACATGTTTTGGAATTGCAGCCGGATTGGGGCGCCGGGCTTTCCTTTGCTTCCAAAAATAAAATGATTGTCGTCGGACGCCTCGATGGCTCGATGGCTTTTTACAACACGGAAAATGGAAAATTGATTTCTACAAACGTCAGTGCTGCCGTCGCCAAACAGGAATCCATTTCCAAGTAGAGTCGTTATGAAAAATCTTTTTATCCGATTGCTCGCGCTTGTTTTGATTCTCAGCGCACCGAGTTTGATCGCTCAGAAAAAGCCAAAGATGGCGAAAGCGAAACCGGCGGGCGATAAACCGAGCATCTCCCGAATTGAACCGCGTGGAATTCAGAACGGCATCGAAACGAAGATTAAGATTATCGGGACGAACCTGATTGAACTGACGGAGTTAAACTTTTCTCACACAAACCTGATCGGCGAAATTTTGGAGACGGACGAAACCAATGCGACGGAGGTGTGGATCAAGATCACCGCGTCTCCAGAGTTGACGCGCGGCGGCTACGACCTTTGGTTGAAAAACGGACAAGGCGAGAGCGGTAAAGTGAAAATTTACCTCGACGATTTGCCGCACGTTTACGAAGAAGACACCAACCGATCCTCTCGTGATCCGAAAATTCCAGTGGTATTTTGGGGCGCGCTTGATCCGATGGCTGACAAAGACGAATGGGAATTCCAGGCGAAATCCGGACAAAATCTGGTGATCGATTGCGCGGCAAAGTCGATCGGTTCGAAGGCGAATCTGATGGTAGGCCTTTTTGATGACACCGGAAAACTGTTGGCGGACGACACCGGCTTTGATGGCGGCGACCCATTGCTCTTTCACAAAGTTTCCAAAAGTGGAACGTACAAAGTGCGCATTTCGGAGAAAATGATGGGCGGTTCTTTCGAACATTTTTATAGCGTTTCGATTGGTGAATTTCCAAAAGTGATTGGTTTTTTCCCGTTGAGCGTGAGAACAAACGCCGAAGCTCGAGTGCAACTGGTGGGCTACAATCTTCCAGCGGAAAGCACAGTGACATTCAAGGCGAACAACGCGGGCGAAATGGAATTGCCCATCGATTCCAAAAAGTTCCGATCGCGCAAGGCGTTTAAGGTTTTGGTGACGGATGGAATAGAATCGGTGGAAGCCGAACCGAACCATTCACCCGCGAACGCAACCAAGATTGAAATTCCCGGCGCAATTGGCGGACGCATTGCGTCGGCGGGAAAAGGCGCCGCGACCGATGAGGATCTTTTCCAGTTCGATGCGAAAGCTGGCCAGCAATTGGTTTTTGAAACGCTGGCGGCGCGGCGTGGTTCGCCGATCGATACGAAGATCGAGATTCTGCACGCGGACGGCAAACCGGTTGAGCGGCTTTTGTTGCAATCGGTTCGTGATTCCTGGATCAACTTTCGTCCGATCGACGCAGCCTCGCCCGACATTCGCGTCGAAAACTGGGAGGAAATGGAGCTGAACCAGTTCATGTATTTGCAGGGCGAGGTGAACCGAATTTTCCGTATGCCGGAAGGGCCAGACTCCGGGTTCCGCTTTTATTCATCAGGCGGAAAACGCTATTCCTATTTTGATACCAGTCCAATGGCGCATGCGCTCGACGAACCTTGCTACGTGGTGGAACCACATTCACCCGGCGCAAAATTGGTTCCGAATGGACTTCCGGTATTCACGATTTACTACGCGAATGATGACGACGGCCAGCGGAAACTCGACAGCGATTCGCGCATTCAATTCATCGCGCCGAAAGATGGAACTTATCTGGTTCGGGTCAGTGATAATCTCGGGCGGAGCGGAGATCGGTTTGCGTATCGTCTTTCTGCGCGGGAAGCAAAACCGGATTTCAACGTCACGTTGAATGGAGCAAATCCAACCGTGCCCCCCGGGAGCGGACAGGAATTTTCGTTCACGGTCGATCGGATCGATGGCTTTGATGGCGATGTTAAAATTGAAATTGCAGGGATGCCCTCCGGCTTTTTGGCTTCGACACCGATTGTGATTCAGGCCGGACACTTCACCGCGAACGGAACAATTTTTGCGGCGGCTGATGCGAAGGATCCCGGCGCAGCGCCATTGGAAACGAAAATCACTGCAACAGCCACAGTGGACGGAAAAGAGATCGTCAAAGTGATGAATAATTTCGAAAAAGTAAAGTTGGGCGAACAGCCGAAATTGGTAGTTAGCGTCGAGCCTTACGTGGAAACCGAAACAAATTTCGTCATGCGTTCCATTTCGGATACGCCGCAGGAAATCACCATTGCACCCGGACAGACTGTTCCAGTTTGGTTGAAAGTGAAACGGTCGGGACACGATGATCTGGTGACCTTTACCGTCGAAAATCTTCCGCATGGCGTGATCGTGGACAACATTGGGCTTAGTGGTGTTTTGATTCCAAAAGGAGAAAGCGAACGGCAGATTTTCCTCAAAGCAGCGAAGTGGGTTCCTGAAACCGATCGACTCGCTTATTGCCAGGCCAAACAAGCGGGGAATCCAACATCACTTCCCGTGTTGATTAAGGTGCGAAAGTCCGCGGCTCACAAAGTCGCCGCTTCGGAAATCCGCTGAATTTTCAGCGCCTTGCCACTGACATCGTCCACTTCGATCAAAACGCCTTTCAACATCACATCATCCGTGGCGATCCCAAATTTCTGTGGAGTGTTGGTTAGAAATCTTCTGATGACCGGTTCAATTTCGCGGCCAAGAACACTGGCTTGCGGCCCCGTGAAACCAGCATCGGAAAGATACGCTGTCCCGCCCGGAAAAATCTGTTCGTCTGCCGTTTGCACGTGGGTATGAGTGCCGATTACCGCGCTGACTTTTCCATCCAACATTCGTCCCATCGCAATTTTCTCAGAAGTCGCTTCCGCGTGCATATCGACAAAAATAATTGGCGTAATTTTGCGAAGACGTTCGACTTCAATTTGCGCCATGGAAAACGGATTTTCCAACGGGGCCATGAATGTTCGGCCTTGCAGATTCAACACGGCGACCGGCGGCATACTCGCCACTTGCCAAATCATGCTCCCCTGCCCGACCGTGCCGCGCGGGTAATTGAATGGACGCAAAAAACGCGGCTCGTTTTGTAACAGCGCTGTCACTTCCTTTTGATCCCAGAGATGATCGCCGGTCGTGATGACATCGACTCCCGCTGCATAAATCTCCAACGCAGTGTTGACGGTGATGCCCGCGCCGCCTGCGGAATTCTCTCCGTTGGCAATCACCAGATCGATTTCGTGCTGACGTTTCAGCTTGGGAACGAGTTGCTTCACCGCCAGTCGCCCGGGTTCTCCCACGATGTCACCGATAAACAAAATTTTCACGATGGCAGACTACGAATGGATTTCCCGGATGTCTAATCTCGATTCAGACGACACCGAATCAAGAGTGTGATTAAAAGCGGGTGAGAATCTGTGGCGGATTCGAGGAGCATACGGACCGCGGCTGTGTTCGCGGAGAACCAGCCGCAGCGTGCTGCCAAAGAGACACGCCCCGAACGCTCTCTCACCGCGAAGCGCTGCGGCTGATCGGGATGACACAGTCGCGGTTCTTACCCCTCTTCGATTTTTCCATTTGCGTTCGACAGAAAATCTTTAACTCTGTTCCCATGAAATTCACACACCGCGTAACCTTCCTTGTGCTGACGTTTGTTTGGTTCTCCGCGATTCCCATTTTTGGAAAAAATCCCGGCAGTGAAATGGCAGAGGCGGCGAAGAATTTTTTGGCGGCACTGAACCCGGAGCAGACCTCGAAGGCGTCTTTTGAGTTAGAGAACAAGGAGCGCCATAACTGGCACTTTGTTCCAAAGACGCGCGCCGGACTTTCATTCAAAGAGATGACCAAGCCGCAGCGAGATCTGGCGCACGCGCTGTTGAATTCTGCCTTGAGCCAGCGCGGTTACGTGAAAGTCACGACGATCATCAGTCTCGAAAATATCCTGCACGATTTGGAAAACAAAAATCCCCGGCGCGATCCGGAACTTTATCACCTCTCCATTTTTGGTGGACCCGGCGCGACGAACACCTGGGGCTGGCGTTTCGAAGGCCACCATCTCTCCATCAATTTTACGATCGTGCGCGGGACATTCATTTCCACGACTCCGATGTTTCTTGGGTCGAATCCAGGCGAAGTGAAAGAAGGAACGCGCAAAGGCGTTCGGGCGTTGGCGAACGAGGAAGATATGGCGCGAGAACTTGTGAAGATGTTTTCTGAAGAACAGCTCAAGAGTGTGATTTTTTCCGCCGAGGCGCCCAGAGACATCATCACCGGGAATTCACGTAAAGCCAAAGCGCTTGAGCCAGTTGGTCTGAGCTATTCCAAGATGACGAAGGAACAACGCAAAGCATTGATGAAGTTGGTCGAGGAATATTTGTTCCGGAACCGAAATGAGATCGCAGAAAACGACCTCACGAAAATTCGCAAAGCCGGCGTGGACCACATTTCCTTTGCATGGGCCGGCGGAACGAAGCGCGGCGAAGGTCATTATTATCGAATCCAGGGTCCGACATTTCTGATGGAATACGACAACACGCAAGACAACGCGAATCACGTTCATACCACGTGGCGCGATTTCAAAAATGACTTCGGCGAAGATATTTTACAGAAACATTACGAGCGTACCCCGCATGGCGATTAGCTCTGTTTTCAGCCGAATTAGTGCTCGCGCTACGGCGATCGTGACACTGGATTAAAAAATGACGCCGCTGGAGTTCGCCATAACGCCGCAAGAAAATTGTCGAACAAAGGTCCAGGCAAGTGTGCCATTGAGTTGCCTCGCGAGATTCCTCTATCCTCTTTTATGAGTAAACCGGTGTGCCCGATGTGCGAAATGAACGATGTGTTGGATCATCCTGATCGCTGGGAATGCGTAACTTGCGGTCACGAATGGCCGCGCGAAAGACCAGCGACGGAACCCACCCCGCGCGTGGTGAAGGATGCTCACGGCAATGTTTTAGCGGATGGCGATATCATCACATTGATCAAGGATTTGAAGTTGGGCGGTTCCCAAGTCCTCAAAGTTGGAACCAAGTCGAAGCCCATCCGCCTGGTGGATGGTGATCACGAAATCGACTGCAAGATGGATGGCATCGCTGTCGGCCTAAAAGCCTGCTTCGTGAAGAAGGTTTAACTGCCTTGAAGCCGAAGTTAAATCGCGCTATCGCCACGCTCTTCGGTGCGAATCCTTATTGCCTCCTGGATAGTGCTAACGAAAATCTTTCCATCACCAATTTTCCCAGTTTTGGCTGACTTAATAATCGCATCCACCGCCGCCTCCGCCATGTGATCGGGCAAAACCATTTCCAATTTCAGCTTCGGTAAAAAATCGACGATGTACTCACTACCGCGATAAATTTCCGTGTGACCTTTCTGGCGTCCGAAGCCTTTGACTTCGGCGACGGTCATGCCAGTGACGCCCGCCTCAGCGAGCGCGTCGCGGACTTCGCTCAACTTGAACGGTTTGATGATGGCTTCAATTTTTTTCATGCGAATAAGATGTTGAATTCCTTAATCATTGTAAGCGCTTTCTCCGTGTTCTGTCAGATCCACTCCGGCGAATTCCTCTTCCTGGTCCAAACGCAAACCAACCACTTTTCCGACGACTTTCAACAGTACATAACTTGCGCCCCCTCCCCAAAGCGCGGCAACGAGAACGGCGATGATTTGATTTTTCAATTGGCCCAATCCGCCTACGAGCGACACGACCTGGCCGTTCACTTTGAACGTGGAAGCAATCGCGGGATTCACCGCGGCGCTCGCCAACAAACCGAGCATCAGCATTCCAACCAGACTGCCCATGCAGTGAACGCCGAACACGTCGAGCGAATCATCGTAAGCAAATTTTTGTTTCAATTTCGTCACGGCGAAATAGCAGACCACGCCGCCCGCCAGACCAATGAGAATGGCTGATTGCACCGTGACGAATCCAGAGGCGGGAGTGATGGTCGCGAGGCCTGCCACCATCCCGGACGCCGCGCCCAGCACGCTCGGCCTGCCTTTCAAAAACCATTCGGTCAAAGTCCAACTCAATGCTCCCGCCGCGGCAGAGAAATGGGTTGCGGCAAATGCGCTGGTCGCGAGTTCGCCTGCTGAAACCGCGCTGCCCGCGTTAAACCCGAACCAACCGACCCAGAGCAAACCTGTGCCAATCAAACTGAACACGACGTTGTGCGGCAACATGGGTTCACGTGGAAATCCGGCGCGTTTGCCGAGCACCAGCGCGCAGACCAGAGCTGACGCACCGGAACTGATATGCACCACGGTGCCTCCTGCAAAATCGAGCACTGGAATTTTTCCGCCGAGCGCCCAATTGAACAGTCCGCCTTTGCCCCAAACCATGTGGCACAACGGAAAGTAAACGATCGTGATCCACAGAATCATGAAGATCAGATAGGCGGAAAATTTCATGCGCTCAGCCACCGCGCCACTGATGAGGGCCGGAGTGATGATGGCAAACATCATCTGAAACAGCATGAAGGTCAGATGCGGAATCGTGGCGGCGTAATCGGCATTCGGCGCGGTGCCGACATCCTTCAGCAGGAAGTATTGCATTGGATTTCCGAAGAACGCGTTCCCGTCCCCGAAGCTCATGCTGTATCCGTAAACCGCCCAGATCAACGACATCACCGCCATCAGAATCAAACTGTGCATCATCGTGCCCAAAACATTCTTGCGACGAACCAAGCCGCCATAAAAAAGAATTAAACCTGGTGCAGTCATCATGAGAACAAAGGCGCAACTCACGAGCATCCAGGCATTGTCACCGGTGTTGATAGGCGAAGAGGCGACCGGCTTTGTGGCGGCTTCCAATTGTTGCACGCGTTGTTCGAGGGCGGAGAAATTATCTTGAGCGCGGGCAATGTGGCCGAGCGAACTCAACATCATGACAACAATCAAAAGGATCGAACGAAAACTGGGGTTCATGGGCGCGGACACTAACAAAACTTTTGTTCTGCGCCACAGTAAATTCCTGCCGCCACCCTCGCCGACAAAGCCGCCGCGTATCTTCATCAACTCGGTTTTTCTCCACGCGTGGAAGTGGTCGCGGTGTAATCGCCGCGCTTCGCCAACATACAAATTCCTTTAACTTCACAACGGCCGTCAGCCCTGTTAGTTTGCCACAGTTATGTTGACCATCGAAGGCACTTACAAAGACGGCAAAGTGGAACTCGCCGAGAAACCCGCGCAAGTGAATCAAGCGCGCGTGCTGGTCACATTTCTGGAATCCAACGGCGTTGACCTGCAAACACGAGGGATTGACAAGGCTCACGCCACCGAACTTCGAGCGCGGCTGAAAACTTTCGCTGAAGATTGGGAACGACCCGAAGCCGATATTTATGACAAAGACCCGGCGCGGTGAAATTGTACTCGTGCTTTTTCCCAACTCCGATTTGCGCACGGCCAAGCGGCGTCCCGCGCTGGTGATTCAGCGGAACAATCTCGACAGCGGTCTGGCGCAAACCATCGTCACCCATGATTTCCAGCAACCTTGCCCGGCGCGGTCATCAGAGACGCGTTTTTGTCGGCGTTAATTCTGTGGAAGGCAAAAC
>JBBQAX010000099.1:0-13293 GCA_038316905.1 Verrucomicrobiota bacterium
TTTCTTTCGGAAATATCCCTCGATACCACGATGATGCGGCTGGTCTCAGCGGAATTGCCACGAACAAAATTTCCCTGCGATTCAATGTGGCGAATGGATCCATCGGGCAAAAGAAAACGATATTCCATCCGTCTGCCGACGCCGGTGCGCAACGTTGTTTCGAAGATTTCCCTGACCCGTGGCCGATCGTCCGGGTGAATGTGATCGAATGAATCTGTTCCCTTCAGCGATGCCGGGTTTCCAAAAATATGTTTGTAGGAAGGACTGTTGTAGATGCGACGCCCATTCGCGTCCACCACTGCAATCAGATCGCTCACGTTTTCTGAAATCAGATGAAACATCTCTTCAGTTTCGCGCAACACACCTTCGATCCGTTTACGTTCTGTAATGTCGCGGCTGATTCCCACTAGCCCGATAATTTCTGCATCCTTGTCTCGCAACGGAATCCTTGTGGTCAGTAACCAATAAGAATTACCCGCTGTGTCTGTTACTTGTTCCTCTTGATCAATGAGGGGTTCGCCGGTGCGGATAACTTTCTGATCCTCCCTCAGGAATTGCTCTGCCAGTGCAGGAGGCAAATGGTCGAAAAGCGTTGGCCCGATTCCTTCCTCCGGGTGGTTCAGGCCAGATTCTCCCGCGTGCGCCTTGTTGACCAGCACGTGTCGCAACTGAAGATCTTTTACGAAAATGTAATCAGGCAAATGATCCAGCAACGTGCGGAGCAAATTTCGTTCTTCGGCAAGTTTTTGCTCGGCTCGAATCCGTTCCAACGCCCCGCCACATTGATCCGCCAGCAGCTGCAATACTTCCAAAGTTTTCTCATTGTAGGCGTTCGTTGTATAGCTCTGGATCGATAGAACGCCAATGACTTTGGAGGCATTGCGAATCGGCACAAACATCATGGAAGCGGAGAGGCGTCCTACATTTCCAAAAGGGCGAAGGTCCGGACCTGCAGCAGGTCGAGCCGCATTTCGCAAAATCAATGTGCCCCCGTTTTTGATGACTTCTGCGATTCTGGGCGAAGGCGGACTGCTCGCGTAAGCGGGACTGACATCCGCCTTTTTGCCATCAATCAGGTCGATGTTTAGAACTGGTTGAATTTCATCTTTTTCGGGCAAGTACAAATCAAGAGAACAGGCGTCCCAGCCTAGAATTCTTTCTGCCGCATGGACGATGATCCTCGATGCTTCCTCAGCGGAGCTTGCGCTGCTGAGATTCTGCGCCAAAAGGGAGAACGTTGCGTTTTGAAATTCGCTCCGGCGCCTTTCGGTAGCATCATTGGCCAAAACCAACTGCGCTTTTGTTCCCTTGAATTCAATTAGCGTCCAGGTGACTTCCACATCGATAATGGAGCCATCTTTTTTTCGATGCCGCCTCGTTTGGATTTCGTCAAACCCCGGAAGCATTTCTCTGGAGGGATATCTTGAATTTTCATCCAGGTCTGCCGAACCATTTTCGGCGGGGCAAAGATCGCGGACGGTCATCTTCAAAAATTCCTGACGTGAGTAGCCGTAATGTTTGATAGCTGCCTCGTTCACCTCCAAAAATTGCAGCGAGTCCCGTTCATAAACCCACATCGGATGCGGGTTGCCCGCGAACAATAAGCGATACTGCATTTCACTCAGCCGCAACTGCTTTTCCGCTTCAACTTGCGCCGTGATGTCTTGGCTGGTTCCTTCGTAGAAAAGAATTTTCCCGGTCTCATCTCGCACCACGTGCGCACTCGTCCTGACCCAGATAATTGAGCCATCTTTACGATAGAATTCCGCTTCAAACCCTTCGACTGATCCATTCGTTTCGAGCAACCGCTTGAACAGGTCGCGCTGTTCATTGTGAACGTAAAGGTGGCGGGACACATTGGAAACGCTCGCAATTACTTCGTCCGGCGATGCATAACCGAGCATGCGTGCTGTGGCAGAGTTTGCGCTGAGGTAATGCCCGTCGGGTGTCGTCTGAAATATTCCCTCAACGGCATGATCAAAGATCCGCTGATACTTTTCTTCTGCGAGTTTGCGATCTGCTTCCTGATTGGCGGCAACAATGGAACGGCGCCGCAATTCCAGAAGCGCCACCACATGACGGCTCAAAACCTCCAACGCGTGCCGTTGTGTTGTATTCAGTTCACGCGGCACTTTGTCGATCACGCAAATCGTCCCCAGTGCATGCCCGTCCGAATTGATCAGGGGCGCTCCAGCATAAAATCGAATCTTCGGCTCGTCCGTCACCAGCGGATTGTTCGCAAAGCGCGGATCTTTCGTTGCATCTGGAACGATAAGCAATTCAGAGCCAAGAATCGCGTGGGCGCAAAATGAAGTGTCTCTGGAAGTTTCCGATGCAGTCATGCCCCGCTTCGATTTAAACCATTGCCGATGTTCATCGATAAACGTGATGGTAGCGATCGGTGCGGCGCAGATTTCGCCCGCTAACTCGGTCAGATCGTCAAAAGAAGATTCCGCAGGGGTATCCAGCACATTGTATTGCCACAAAACCTCCAGTCGGCGCTTTTCGTTTTTCGACTTTGGGCCTTTCATGGAATCACAAGGGCGCGAAATATACGGATTCCGAAAGCTGCGAAACAAGGCAAACTTGGTAGCTTGAATACGATGCTGGCCTGATTAATCTGAGTGAGATGCGACAATTTAGGTGCCTTTTCACCCTTTGGACCGTTGTTTTCCTTGGTTTGTTCGTAAATGCCAAAAGAATTCCGGCTCAACACGGAGGACCCACTGATGCCGAATTGAGCGTAAAAAAACTGCAGGTTGCTCCCGGCCTTTCCGTCGCATTGTTCGCCAGCGAACCGCTCCTGAAGAATCCAGTCGCTTTCAGTATCGATGAACTTGGACGTTTTTTTATCGCTGAAACACATCGCTACAAAGATTCCATTTTTGACATCACACGGCAAACGAACTGGTTGATGAATGATTTGTCCTTTCGCACGGTGGATGACCGCGCGGCGTTTTTGCAAAAAGAATTCGCCACGAACCTGAACTTTCTCACCAAAGATTCCGAACTTATCCGCCTCGTGGAAGACCGTGATAACGATGGACGCGCGGAAACATCGTCAATCTTTGCCGATGGATTTAACGAAACGACATCGGGAACTGCCGCTGGAATTCTGGCGCGCAAAGGTGAAATCTGGTTCACCAGCATTCCCGATCTTTGGAAATTCTCTGAATTGGAGAAAGGTGGAGCACGCCGCTTGAACGGTCAAAAAATCGCTTCCGGTTTCGGCGTTCACATCGGCGTCAGTGGACACGATCTTCACGGACTCGCGCTTGGACCGGATGGAAAAATCTATTTCAGCGTGGGCGACCGAGGGTTTTCCGTTCGCACGAAGGAAGGAAAGTTTCTGAATCATCCTGATACGGGAGGCGTCTTGCGCTGCAACCAGGATGGCTCGGACCTCGAAGTGTTCGCCACCGGTTTGCGCAATCCACAGGAACTTGCTTTCGATCAGTTCGGGAATCTTTTCACCGCCGATAACGACACGGCGGGGGAGGACAATTCGCGGTTCATCCACGTGGTGGAAGGCGGCGATTACGGCTGGCGCGCCAGTTATCAATTCATGGACGGCTACGGACCGTGGGTGAAAGAAAAAGTCTGGCAAGGTGGCATTGATGGCACACTCGCGCATTCCGGCGACGCGGCGCAAGGGCCGTCGGGTCTGGCGTTTTATCCTGGACCCGGATTACCGGAAAAATATCAAAATCATTTTCTCGCCTGTGATTTTCCGAAAGGCGTCTGGTCATTCGCCGTGCAACCAAAAGGCGCGAGTTACGAGATCACGAACAAAGAGAAATTCCTCTGGAACCTCGGCGCCACCGACGTCGATTTTGGCCCGGATGGTTCGGCGTATGTCACTGATTGGGGGCAAAGTTATTCGATGCCGGATAATGGGCGGATTTATCGGATCTTTGATCCCGAATCTCGTAGGAGACGAGGTGATGAGACTCATTCTAAATCTTCAACGCGAATCAATCAGAGCCTCGTTACCTCGTCTCCTACAGAAGTAAAAAATCTTTTGGTCGAAGGAATGCAGAAGCGTTCAGTTGAAGAACTGGCCAACCTTCTCGGGCATCGCGACCTGCGCGTGAGAATGGAGGCGCAGTTTGAGTTCGGACGAAGGAGCTTTAACTCGGTTCAAGATGGAGTCGACGCCAGCTTGTTTCTGCAAAAACGAATTCAAGAAACCACCAATCAGTTCGCTCGGATTCACATAATTCGCGCCATGCAATCCATCAGCGTGGATGGAACGAGCGACATCGCCGTCCGCTTGCTCAAAGACGCCGATCCCGAGGTTCGAGCACAAGCGGCGCGCTGGATCGGCGAAACCGATTGGCGTGCCTTATTCTCTCAACTGATTTCATCCCTTCGCGACGAAAATTCTCGCGTTCGTTTCTTCGCCGCAATGAGTCTCGGCAACCTGAAAAGCAAAGAATCAATTCCATCGCTTCTCGAAATGCTGAAACGAAACGGAGATGTAGACGCGTATTTAGTTCACGCCGGAGTTTGGGCATTGGCGAACATCGGCGATTTCGAGGCGATTCAATTGGCGGCGAAAAATGAAAATGTTTCCATCCGCCGCGCTGCGTTGCTCGCCATGCGACGAATGGAGCGACCAGAGATCGCACAATTCCTGAATGACGCGGAACCTAGACTGGTCGCGGAAGCGGCAAGAGCCATCAACGATGTGCCTATTAACGAAGCAATGCCGCAACTCGCCGCGATGCTGCAACGTGCGGCCGAATTGAACTCTGTGGAAAACGCCGCGCACACAAATTCGTGGGAACAAATTCTTCTTCGCGCCATCAATGCAAATTTCCGTCTCGGGAAAAAGCCCAATGCTGTTGCGCTCGCAAGCTTCGCCGCCTCAACCGCTCCTTTGGCAACGCGCATCGAAGCACTCGACGCACTTTCCGATTGGGAAAATCCAAATCCGTTGGATCGCGTGATGGGACTTTGGCGACCGCTGCCGAAACGCGCGAAACGAATTGCGGTGAACGCAATTCAGCCGATTGCGAAGCAATTGCTCGCTGATGCGAATGAAAAAATTCTCATTGCGACCATCATCGCTCTGCGAAAACTTGGAGTGAACGAAGTCTCACCAGCGCTCTTTGAGCTTTTCCAAAATCCAAAATCGAGTTCAAGCGTGCGCGTGGAAGTTTTGCGGACGTTTATGTCTTCGGCAGATTCGCATCTTTCCAAGGCAGTTGAACTCGCGTTTATCAGCCCTGACGCCGCAGTTCGCCGGGAAGCGATCAAAGCCATTGCGCTGCTCAGCCCGGACCAGACTCCATTGCTTCTGGAAAAGTTGTTCGTGACGGAAACGGATTTGCGCCTTTCCCAAACCGCGTTCGCGACGCTAGGCACGCTGACCAATTCCGGCGCCAGTGACGTCGTCGCCCGCCAATTAGATCGTTTGCTTGCTGGACAAATTGCGCCGGAACTCCAACTCGATTTGCTTGATGCGGCGGCGAATCATTCGGATCGCCGGGTTACGGAAAAGTTGGGCCGGTATAAAGCGTCATTGGCGAAGAACGATTCCTTGTCTGGATTTCGCATCGCGCTTGTTGGTGGGAATTCCGAGCGCGGCAAAAAGATTTTCAACGAGCGCGAAGATGTGGCGTGTCTCCGTTGTCATGCGATCAAAGGCAAAGGCGGAACGGTCGGGCCAGAGTTAGGTGGCATCGCATCCAAACAATCGCGGGAATATTTGCTCGATTCCATTGTTCATCCGAACAAAACGATCGCGGTGGGATACGAAAATATTCTCGTCACCTTGAAAAGCGGCGGCGTTCATGCCGGCGTGGTGAAGAGCGAAGACGCAACGGAGTTGGTCTTGAATTCGCCCGAAGACGGCATTGTGAAAATAAAAAAAGCGGACATCGAAAAACGTGATCATGGTTTGTCCTCCATGCCGGATGGAGTTGGGGATATTCTCACGAAAGCGGAGTTGCGCGATCTCGTGGAATTTCTGGCGGGATTGAAATAACGCCGGGTAGCATGTGCCTCTGGCGGGTGCGAGTCTTTGGAACATCGAACATCGAATTGGGAATTTCGCACCCGCCGGAGGCAGGTGCTACCCGAGTCAATTCACCAGGAACGTTGCGTCAGGGGATTCCAGGCGCAGGAATTCCGGGAGGTTTTTGTGGTCCAGTTTGAAAACGATGGTGTGCGTTCCTGCGGGAAGTTCGGCAGAGAACGCGCTATTCACAGAAACGGGTTTACCATTGATCCAAGCGGTCACCCCTGGAATTTCTGAAAGCTGGAATCGAATTTTGCCGGGTTTGGCGACTTCAAATTGCGTTCCGGCGTAGAGACCAACCAAGCCGACATATTTATCCACGTTCAAGGTGGATTTCATAACTTCGCTGGATAAGCGTCCGTTCACAAAGCTGAAAACCGGAATCCAACTTTTCTGCGAGATACCTTCGCTCAGAAGCTTCTCCACGCCGAATTGTTCGAACTCGTGACGGCCCGGCAGAAGTTTCCAGGCTCGCGCGACATTTCCTTTCGATGCGTCAAACGCTCCCGGTTTGCCCAGCTCGGAAAGGAACCGATAGAGATCAATCTGTTCAGCGTGGGTCAAGCCATCGACCAAACCTGACGGCATGAGCGAACCGCCCATGCGCCGGGTTTTTATGTTATTTTTGGGAACGGAAAATTCGCGATTGGTCACGTCGCGCAGGATGAGTTCATCGCTGCTTTCGCGAACCAAAATGGCGGAAATCTCCTGGTCATCTTTCGTTTCGAGCATGATGGCGTGGAACCCTTCTTTAATCTTTTTGCTCGGATACAAAACGGATTCGATCAGGTAATCGACTGGCGCACTCGCACCAATGGAAGTCATGTCCGGCCCAACTTTTCCGCCCGCACCGCCAATGGAATGACAGCTCACGCAGGCCAATTGTTCGCGGCGATAAATTATTTCTCCACGGGCCGCGTCACCATTGGTCGTGACGGAAAGGGCGAGTTGTTTCAATTCGTCGTCGGTCAAAACTTTATCGGTGTCTTCCAGATTGCCAGCGCGAGTGAGCGCGAGAACCAGTTCGGGTTCGCTGCGTCCACTTTCGCGCGCAGCACGTAAACCGGATTTTGCCACGGTGGCGGAAAGTCCGGTCGAAGGAAGCGCGCGCGTTAAAACCTGGGCTGCGCCTTTGTTATTCAAGAGCGAGCGCCACGTGTTCAATGCGTCTTCTTCATTCGGCAGATCGGCTAAAACAGAAAGCGCGAGCGGCGAGGCTTGCTTCAAGTCCAACGCAGCCAATGATTGCACCGCGAGCCGACGAATCTCCACCGGATGTTTCGTGTCGATGAGCGGAACCAATCCGTCGGTAACACCTTTGCCGCCGATTTCGCGCAACGAAGTAAACGCGGCTTCGCGTACGGCGGGCGTCGTATCGGGAGCGCCTGCGAGTTCAATCAATTTGGGGAAATATTGTTTCAAATCTTTCCATGTTCCGGCGAGGCGAACAGCGGCGATGCGAATTTTTTCGTTCTGGTGATTAAAGAGTGTTCCCACATTTTCCAGCGACGCGGAAGGCTTCGCGTTGCGCAGACGCGACGCGTCATTCAAAGCGTTCAACGCACCGACGATCGCCGGTTCATCGAAGCCATTTTTCAAAATTTGATCGAAGAGAAGTTGCAATTCCTTTGCGCTTCCGGCGCGGCCGATCAATTCGATCCATCCGCCACTGCCGTCGCGAGCGAGAGGTTTGTTCTTGAGCAACTGGCTCAAGACGGCGCTCGCCAGCTCGGGTTGGATGGCTTGCAAGCCGAACTCGAGTTGCTTCTCGCGGCCTTCGGGTTTCCAGTCGCCAGTGGTGATCGCGTTGATCCACGGTTTCGCGAGGTCATTGATGCTGAGCCAGACAGCGTAATCCAAAAAGGAATCCATCGGTTTGTTCAGAACATTCAAGACGACTTCGGCGGAGTGAGGGGTGTGAATTTCCGCCAGTGCCCGAACGGTTTCGAGGCGAACACGCGGATGTGAATCATTAGCTAAATCAGCGAGGACTTCGGGGATATTCGGTAAGCGATTTTTCCAGGAATTCAAAACACGAACGGCGGCGGCGCGAATGCGGCCATCGCTGGCTTTCAAACATTTTTCGAGAAGATCGGGTTCGATGACGTCGATGGCTTGATACATCCAAAGCGCCTGGAGCGACGCGGTTTCCGTGGATTGAGATTTAGCCCACTTCGCCAGATCTTTTTCGATTTTCACACCGCGCTCCGTGAGAACGCGTCGGCTTTGTTCGCGATCGAAATTGTTGGGCGAAAGAAGCTGATCCAGCAGTTTGGAGTTTTTCGCGTCAACGAGTTTTGGTTTTTTGAGGAGCGGACGATTTTTCGCGGTAACGCGCCAGATGCGGCCATGTTCGTGATCGCGGCGCGGATCGCGGAAATCGACTTCGCCATGTTGAATAATCGGGTTCGACCAATCGGCGATGTAGAGCGCGCCGTCGGGACCGAATTTTACGTCGATCGGGCGGAAGGTGACGTTCGTCGTGCGCAACACATCTGGCATTTCCTTCGTCACGAAACCGCCGCCTTGTTCTTCCAAGGCAAATCGCACCACCCGATGCGCGCGAAAATCCGCTGTGATCAAGTTGCCTTGCCAGTCATCAGGGAACTGCGCGCTCGCGACCGATTCCAGGCCGCAGAATTTTGGATAATTGCCGGGGCTGATTCCTTTCAATTCGCGACGCATCTCGGCGTAGGTGAAA
Organism: Verrucomicrobiota bacterium; assembly: GCA_038316905.1. Lineage (GTDB taxonomy): Bacteria > Verrucomicrobiota > Verrucomicrobiia > Limisphaerales > CANJXF01 > CANJXF01. The sequence continues at coordinate 8,727 of JBBQAX010000099.1, forward strand.
TAAGTCGCGCCGGGAATTCCGTAGCTGATGCCTTGATGACCCGCGCCGTCTGTGACGAACGATTGGCCGAAATCATCGAATTGATGCCCCCAGGGATTGCAAAAGCCTTTCAGAAAAACTCCCAACTCCATCGTGGTCGGGCGCAGGTTGAAAATGCCGCCGCTGTTCAAGCGCACCACGCCGTGCGGCGTTTCGATGTGACTATGGATGTAAATGGATTGGTTGAAATAAAGTTGACCATCATGCCCCCAGCGCAAGGTGTGGAGAATGTGATGCGTGTCTTCGGTGCCAAATCCTGAGAGCACGATTTTCTTTTCGTCTGCTTTGCCGTCGCCATCGGTGTCTTTGAAGTGCAGAAGTTGCGTTCCTTGCCCGACGTAAACGCCACCATCACCCGGTGCAACACCCGTTGGAATCATCAAGCCGTCGGCGAATACCGTCGATTTTTCCGCGACGCCATCGCCATCCACGTCTTCCAGAACGAGGATCGTGTCATTGGCTTCCTGGCCCGGCTCGATCTGCGGATAGATCGCGGAACTGGCGACCCACAAACGCCCCTGCGGATCGAAGTTCATTTGGATCGGTTTTGCGAGCAGCGGATTTTCCGCGAAGAGATTAACTTCAAAACCGGGCGCAACCTGGAAATCAGGCAGCGTGCTGGACGGCGGGGCGAAGACCGAGGCGGTTGCGACGCGCTTGTCATACTCGCGATCTCGCTTTGTCCGATTTTTTTCGACGTGCTCAGAAAGAGAATCCATTTTTCGGGAAAGTTCATTCCAGCGTTTCTCAGCCGCGATTTTGGCGTTTCGCAATTCGAAGATTTTCTCTTCCTGCTCTTGCACCAGCGGATCGAACATTGGGATTTCCTTCGCATTCTGTCCTTGCTCATGTTTTCGAAATCCAAACAAATACGTTTCGTTTTGTGGACGCCAGCGGTTGAAAAAAAGTTTGTTCTTTTCAACGATCGTGCTGCGCAAACTTTCCGAATTCTCCTTCAAAGAAAGGGGTTTCCAGCCGAGGTTTTTCTCAATCATTTCAGCAAGCAAACTGTAGCCGCGAGCGTTCAAGTGGATGCCGTTGTCAGTGACCGGTTTTGCGCCAGTCTGCCAGTCAAACAGCGATACAAAAGGAAAGCCGCGATCGCGCGCGATTTCTCCGATGGCCGTGCTATAACTGGCGAGTTGCTCATTGTGTTTGGCGGGGTTGGGCAGGGGAGCGGGAAGCCGTTCGTGACGAATTGGGCTTAGCAGCACGAAACGGATGTTTTTGTCACCGGCGATTGCCTGAATCGAATCGATTAATTTGCCTAGATCAGATTTAAATTTTGGCAAACCAGCGTCGCCCGCAAACGAACTCGCCATTCCGTAACCGATAAAAACCACCGTCGGTTTGATCGCTTTGATTTGCTCCTGAATTTGCTCAAAACCTTTGCCGACCTGCTGGAAATCGAAGCGCGCGCGCGATTCTCCAAACGGCGTGTCAGCGCTCCAACCGAGATTGCGCACGATGAATTTTCGGTCGTGAAAGCGTGTGTAAAGCCGCGTTTCAAGGTAACCAAACTCCTGCTCCCGCTCGATCAACGTGTCGCCCAAAAGCACGACGCGATCTCCGTCGAGAATTTCAAATTGAGGGGCGGCGCTGGCGTTCGCATGGAACAAAATGCACGCGGCAAAAAGGAAAAAAAATTGGGAGATTTTTGATTTCAAGATGGAGAATTAAAACTTGGTTTGCCCAATCCAATCAAGCCGCGAAATCGTTCGAACCAACAAAAATGCTATCAAGCAAGTTTTCCCGTTGAACATCTCCATAGTCCGCGTAGATTGAAACATCATGAGCGGTTTAGAATACAAAGAGGTTGTCTCCCTTCTCATGCTCATTCCATTTGGGTTGGTTCTGGGAACCGGTCTGCTCTTCATCTTCTCTGCAATCCGCTGGGCTCGGCAGAGGCGCGAAGCCAGCGAAAAGTCGGATCAATTTGCGCACCTGAATTTTTCGCCGGGCTTCTTTATCCGGGCAAACTTCCGCGAATCCTTGTTCGGTCAACCCTGCCGCTGGCTCGCCATTAAAGCTCACAGCCCAACGGTTGTGCAGAACGCGCTGCATTTGAACGCGCCGATGCCATGTTCCTGGGAGGAAGGGTTGATTGAAGCCCGTGAACGTAAGCTTTTCATTTCACCGCCGGTTTCTGGGTGGGTGCTCGTAGTCGGTTCCAGCTTGCCTGATCCCACGGAAGACGTGGATGAATGTTTCCGGTTCCTCACTGACTTGAGTCGCAAGCTGGGTCATGTGCAGTTCTTTAGCACCAATCGCGTCGTCAATCATCATGCCTGGGCGCTGATTGATAAAGGTCGTGTCTTTCGTGCTTATGCCTGGGCGACAGAAACGCTTTGGAATCAAGGGCCCGTCACCTCCGCCGAAAAGGAGCTGAAGATGACCTGTTTTGATTACACGAACGGGCGCGTCGGATTTGAACAGAAAGATTCGCTCGCCTTGAATACTGAGCGCGTTCCTCTTTTGGCATCACGATGGAGCCTGGATCCTTCTTCGATCGACGAGCGACAGTTTAAGAACGGCTACGGAATCACCGGCGAACTTTCCCATTCCCGCCAAAATTGAGCCTTGAGGTGCGGCGGTGTTTTTGCATAATCGGCGTAACCAACCCGAGATATTATGTCGCTCGAAACTGCCCTCGCTGAATACCCAAAAGAAATTCACTGCAACGCGGACTTCGATTGCGTGATGCGCCCGCTCGAAGCATCGGATGAAAAGGATTTTCACGAGTTTTTTCTCGCCATGCCGCGACACGAATTAATGTTCATCAAACATCGTGTCACCGAACGCGACGTGATTCGCGAATGGTGTAAAGAGATCGATTTAGGACGGAACCTGCCCTTGCTCGCGCTGTGCGAGGAAAAGGTGGTCGGCGTTGCCACGCTGCATCAACAACTGGGCGGATGGCGACGGCATATCGGACGCATCAGTGTGCATGTGCATTCTGATTTTCGCGGACTCGGGCTGGCGCGTGATCTCGTCAATGAAGTGGTGGAAATAGCGCGGCAATGCGGTTTGGAAAAAGTGGAGGCGGAATTCATTGGCAAACAGGAAGGCGGCATCAAAATGTTTTCGCTGCTTGGATTCAGCACGCTCGTTCGCCTGCCGGAATACGTCAAAGACATGCAGGCAATCTCGCACGATTACATCCTCATGGGACTGGACCTCGTCACCGACGAGGAATACGCGGGTATGGGATAGTTGGTTGGGATTTGTCAGTGGAGTTAGGACTCGACTTGCAATTCCGGGTTCATCATTAACAACGTCTTCAATGGAAAATTGCCCTAATTGCGGCGCGGATCTGCTTCGAAATGCCAGGGTTTGTCACGAATGCGGCTCCGACAAAAACACCGGTTGGTCGGATGAAGCGCATGTCAGTGCGCTCGACTTGCCGGATGACGAATTCGATTACGACAAATTTGTGGAGAAGGAATTTGGGGAAAAAAAGAAATTCGTTCCGCAAGGCATGCATCCATTCTGGTGGGTCGTCGCCGTAGTTGTTCTCGTGGCGCTTGTTTTTCTCTGGTTCCGGTTTTTCTAATCCCAAACGAAAGGGGAACCTCATGCACGTTCGGGCGTCGCGCCCAAACCCATCCGCTGATTGACACGGCGCGATCGAACGGCAAATTAGCTGAGTCTTTTCCATGGATTCCAGCGGAAAAATTATGCAAACCAAAGTTAAACCCATCCCGGATCGTTATCACAGCATCACGCCGTATCTCTTTATCAAAGACGCCGCGCGCGCGATCACGTTTTACAAAAATGCGTTCGGCGCCACTGAGGAAATGCGCATGGATGCGCCCGGCGGAAAAGTCGGACACGCGGAACTTCGGATTAGCAATTCGATCATCATGCTGGCCGACGAATGCCCGGATATGCGCGCGCTCAGCCCGCAAACCATCGGTGGTTCGCCGGTGATGATTCATCTCTACGTTGAGGATGTGGACGCAGTTTTTGCCAGGGCAGTCGAACTAGGAGCGAAATCGCTTCAACCTGTGAAAGACCAATTCTACGGAGATCGTTCTGGCTGCATCACCGATCCATTTGGGCATTTGTGGAGCATCGCGACGCATACGGAAGATTTGTCACCAGAGGAAATGAAACAGCGCGCCGCCAAGGCAATGACTTCAGCATAATGCCCGGTCACGCGGCAAAATTGTGGAGGAAACCAAATCGACCCTCAACATGGTGCGATTGAAAAGTGGTTGAGATTCGAAAACTTTTGGGAGTGCGATGGCAGGACGTCTGCACGCTGGCAACAGCAGAATCGGCGTGAACTAAAAGACGCTCTGCGCTTTATCACCGTGCAGCCAAAGCGGAGACATGTCTTCGCAGTCCAAATGGCCAAGTCTCACCCAATTTTAATCACACCCCTCAAACCGTTGATTGGTCGCACCACTTGAAGGTTTTCTTTTGAATAATCAGCGGTGTTCGCCGTCTTATTTTGCCCATGTATCTTGCATTTATCCGTTTCGCTTTGCTGCCGGTTTCGATTCTCATTTTCCTTTCGATCAAA
>JBBQAX010000100.1:0-13245 GCA_038316905.1 Verrucomicrobiota bacterium
CGGACAACCACGTCGAGTGGTCCAACGAAGTCTGGGACATCCTGGGCTTTCCGCCCGGGGAGGAGCCTTCCCTGGAAGAGGGTTTGAATCTTTATACCCCGGCCAGTCGCGAGAGGCTCGGCGCGGCCATCGCCCTTTGTGCCACCGAGGGCCGATCATTCGACATGGATGCCGACATGAAAGAGGCCAACGGGCGGCAGATGTGGGCGCGCATCTCGGCGGAGGCGGAGCGGGATACCCATGGAATCATCACGCGGGTGATTGGTGCTTTCTCCGACATCACCGAGCGCAAGCAGGCTGAAATGGCTGTGGAGGGTGCCGCGCAACGGCTTCAACTGGCCACCAAAGTCACCGGCACCGGGGTGTGGGATTGGGATCTGGCCACCAACCGCGTCGCCTGGGACGAGCAGATGTTCTCCCTCTACGGCTTAGACGCTGCGGGTGGGGAAATGACTTACGAAATGTGGGTGAACACCGTTCTTCCGGAAGATCGGGCCGAGCAGTCGGCGATCTTGCAGGAAACCGCCCGGCATGGTGGCCGCAGTGAGCGGAAATTCCGGATTCGCCGGGTCAACGATGGCGCGACCCGGATTATCTACGCGAGCGAGTTGGCGGTAACGGAATTCGACGGGCGGCAACATGTGGTCGGCGTCAACCGCGACGTGACGGACATTGAAACTGCGGCCGAGAAACTCGCGACGAGCGAAGAGCGATTCCGCCTGATTGCCAAGGCCACCCAGGACGCGATCTGGGACTGGGATCTGGCCACGAACGCGCTTTGGTGGAACGAGGGTTATGAGACCCTCTTCGGCTACCGGCGGGAGGACGCGGACCCGTCGCTCAAATCGTGGACGGATTGCATCCATCCCGGAGATCTGGCTCGTGTGACCGACAGTATTCACCGGGTTATCGACCACGGGGAGGAAAGCTGGTCGAGCGAATATCGTTTCCGCTGTGCTGACGCCAGCTACGTTTCCGTGCTGGACCGTGGCCACGTCATCCGCGACGCCGCCAGCAATGCGGTGCGGATGATCGGTGGCATGACCGACCTGACCGAGCGGAAGCGGGCTGAGGCGGAGTTGGAAAAAGCCAACCGCCAGCTCATGGAGGCCTCGCGCCAGGCGGGAATGGCGGAGGTCGCCACGAGCGTGCTGCACAATGTCGGGAACGTGCTCAACAGCGTGAATGTTTCCTGTTCGTTAATTTCGGGCAAAGTCCGGCAATCTCGCATCAGCAGCGTGGCCAAAATGGCAGAACTATTGCGCGAACATGCCAGCGATCTTGCGGAGTTTTTAACCATCGACCCGGCCGGTCAAAAATTACCGGACTTTTTAGGAAAGCTCGCGGAGCGTCTCGCGGAAGAGCAGAAGATTGTTCTGGCGGAAGTCCAATTGCTCAACGGGAACATCGAGCACATCAAAGACATCATCAACGTCCAGCAGAGTCACGCCAGGAACATCGGCGGTGTGCGGGAGACTTTGCCGATCGAGGGGCTGGTGGAAGATGCGCTGCGGATGAATGAGGGCGCTTTGATGCAGCATCGTATCAAGGTCATTCGCGAATTTGCCGAAGTGCCCATGGTCTCGATGGAGAAACACAAAGTGCTGCAAATTCTCGTGAATCTCATTCGCAATGCAACACATGCGCTCACGGATGGTGGTCGGGACGACAAACAATTGACTCTGCGAATCGCATCCAGCAACGGCAACGTGGCGGTGAGCGTAAGTGATAACGGCATTGGCATTCCCGCCGAAAATCTCACCCGCATTTTCGCGCATGGTTTTACCACCAAAAAGGACGGACACGGCTTCGGCCTGCACAGCGGCGCGCTCGCCGCGAAGGAGATGGGCGGCCGCCTTGCCCTGCAGAGCGACGGCCCCGGATGCGGCGCCACTTTCACGCTGGAGCTGCCGCTGCACACCCACGCCATTTCGCCATGACCACCATCGCTCCTCATCCCGACTCCGTACCGGCCGTCAGCGGTTGCCCGTTTCACAATGCGTCGATCCCGTCCGCCGTCGCGCCGAAGCCCGCGACCGAGGCCGTGTCCGCGTTCGTCGCCCTCAGCAAATTTGTCATCGCCAACGACATGGTAGCCGAGGTGAAGGAAGCCTTTCGCCAGCGCCCGCACCTCGTTGACGACCAGCCCGGCTTCGTGCGCATGGAAGTCTTCAGCCCGCTCGACCGCCCGGAAGAAATCTGGCTCGTCACTTACTGGACCGATGCGGCGAGCTTCAAGGTCTGGCATCACAGCCATCTTTACCACCAGTCGCACAAGGGCATTCCCAAGGGACTGAAGCTCGTGCCGGGAGAACAGCAGATTCGCCACCTCGAGCACATCTGCTCCTGAAAACATGAACACCTTGAACCAACAGGCCAGCGAAGCCGTCCTCGGGAAGCGATCCGAACTCGCGGCAACGCTGGTCGAGCGCGAATTTGCCCGGCACCCGGAACTCGCGCAACGCTATGGCCGGATCGGGCGCGAGAAGTCTCTGCAAGACGCCGGCTACCATCTCTCGTTCCTCGCCCAGGCCCTCGCGCTGGGTAATCAATCGCTCTTCACGGATTACGTGGCGTGGGCCAAGGTGATGCTCGCCCAGCGCCGGGTGCTGCCGGCGGACCTCGCCTTTCACCTCGGCTGCATGGCGGAAGTGGTGGAGGAAAAATTGCCGGCCGGTTTGGGCGGGTTGGCCGCCGGATTTGTGCGGGCCGCGGTGGAGGCGATGCCGTCGATGCCCGAGGATCTGCCCACCTTCCTGGACGAAGGCCAACCGCTCTCGCCGCTGGCGCACCAATATCTTGCCGCCTTGCGCCGCGGTGAACGCCACATCGCCAGTCGCCTCGTGCTCGAGGCCGTGGCTGGGGGCACTCCCGTCCGCGACATTTACCTGCACGTTTTTGCGCCGGTGCAGCGCGAGCTCGGGCGCCTCTGGCAGACCAACCGGATGTCGGTGGCCGACGAGCATTACTGCACCGCCGCCACGCAGTTGGTCATTGCGCAGCTCTATCCCTACATCTTCGGCGCGGAGAAAAAGGGCGTCACGCTGGTGGCCACCTGCGTGGCCGGTGACCTGCACGAACTCGGCGTGCGGATGTTGGCCGACTTCTTCGAGATGGACGGATGGGACACCTTTTACCTCGGGGCCAATACGCCGCACGCGGGCGTCATGGCCATGGTGGCCGAGCGCCGCGCCGACGTCCTGGCGATCTCCGCCACGATTCCCTATCACGTCGAGGCCGTCCGCGACCTGATCCAGGCCGTCCGCCAGAATCCGGCGTGCGCCGGGGTGAAGCTTCTCGCGGGCGGGCGGCCGTTCATGCGCAACCCGGAACTGTGGCGCGAAGTCGGAGCAGATGGCTTCGCGGTGGACGCGCAGGAAGCCCTCATCGTGGCCAACCAATTGATCAGTCAATCCCGCGCCGCATGAATTCGCCCGGATCCAATCCAGCCATGCCCTTTCCGGCCGGGGACGACTATTCTCTCTATGAGGAGATGACCCGGACGAACAACGAGCTGGCCAATCTCCAGCGCGAGATGGCTCGCAAGAACGCCGACCTGGCCGCGGCGCAAAAAAAACTTCAGGCGAGCGAGCAGCGTTATCGCAGCCTCAGTGCGTGTTCCCCGATGGGCGTGCTCGAAATGGACGCCGCGGGCCGCTGCCTTTACACCAATCCGCAGTGGCAGGTCATCTCTGCCCTGTCCGCGGAAGAATCACTGGGCGACGGCTGGCAGGTCACTCTCGAGACCGCGGCCGCGCCAGCCTTCCTCGAGCTCTGGAATCTGACTCGGTGCGCCGGCCTGGAGTTCAGCCGGGAGGTTCGCTTTGCCACGATCGACGACAACCAGCGTTGGGGGCATTTCCGTGCGCGGCCCATTCGCGGCGGGGGCGGTGAGGTCACGGGCCATGTCACCACGGTGGAGGATGTAACCGAGCGGAAACGGGCCGAGAAGGATCTGGAAAATGCCCACCGCCAGCTCGTGGACTCCTCGCGTCAGGCGGGCATGGCGGAGGTCGCCACGAGCGTGCTGCACAACGTCGGGAACGTGCTCAACAGCGTGAACGTGTCGTGCTCGGTCATCTCGGGCAAAGTCCGGCAATCTCGCATCAGCAGCGTAGCCAAAATGGCAGAACTATTGCGCGAACGTGCCAGCGATCTTGCCGGGTTTTTAACCATCGATCCGGCCGGACGGAAAATTCCCGAATTTCTGGGAAAACTCGCAGTCCGGCTTGCCGAAGAGCAGAAGGCGGTTCTCGATGAAGTCGAATCGCTCAGCAGCAATATCGAGCACATCAAGAACATCGTTGCCACGCAACAGAGTCATGCCAAGCACATCGGCGGTGTTCGGGAGACGTTACCAATGCAGGAATTGCTGGAGGATGCACTTCGATTGAATGAGGGCGCATTGAGTCGGCATCGCATCAAGGTGGTTCGTGAATTTTTCGACGCACCCATCGTTTTGGTGGAGAAACACAAAGTGCTGCAAATCCTGATTAACCTTCTCCGCAATGCCAAACACGCACTCACAGCCAGCGGTCGCGAGGACAAGCAGTTGATTCTCCGAATCACCCACAACCACGACTTGGTGGTGTTGAGCGTCATTGACAATGGTATTGGAATTCACCCCGAGAACCTCACCCGCATTTTCGGTCATGGATTCACCACGAAAAAAGACGGTCACGGCTTCGGCCTGCACAGTGGCGCACTCGCCGCACAGGAAATGGGAGGTTCTCTGGCAGTCAAAAGTGATGGCCCAGGCACCGGCGCAACTTTCACACTATCGCTGCCCATCGGCGCAATAAAATAATTTCAATTTTATGCAAACAATACGTGCGGACAGTTTACCAGCCCAGTCCATCGAAGGTTTGGAACAGAACCGTCGCATCCTCATCGTTGATGACAATGAAGCGATTCATCATGACTTCCTGAAAATCCTGAGTGTCGATTTGGTCGGAAACGACTTTGATGCCGCGGAAGAGGAAGTTCTGGGAAGGTCTCACGCCATCAGGAAGCGCGCGCGCTTTGAAATGGATTTTGCCTTCCAGGGCGAGGAGGCGTTGCGCTGTGTCCAGTCTGCCATCAAAGCAGGCCGGCGCTATGCGATGGTATTTATGGACGTCCGCATGCCGCCGGGCTGGGACGGGTTGGAGACGACCCAGAAGTTGTGGGAAGCTGATCCCGATCTTCAAATTGTGCTCTGCACCGCTTTTTCAGACCGTTCCTGGGAAGAGATGATGGGAGTGCTTGGCTCGGCGGAACGATTGTTGATTCTAAAAAAGCCATTTGATGCGATTGAAGTTTTGCAGTTCGCACACGCCCTCACTGAAAAATGGTCATTACTTCAGGCCGCGCGCTTCAACACCCTGGCGTTGGAACTGGTCGTTAGCAAGCGGACTGCGGAGTTGCGTGGGATTAATGAAACCCTTCAATGCGAAATTGTGGAACGCAAGTTGGCGGAAGAAGCGCTTCATGAAGCAGGCCGTTTCGCGCAAGCCACCATTGACGCTCTCTCGACTTATCTTTGCGTGCTGGACAAGCAAGGCAGCATCCTCGCCACCAATAAGGCATGGCGGGAATGTGCCGAGGGGAATCTGCTTTTGCCCCAGCACACCAAGCTAGGAGACAATTATTTGCAGATATGCGAACAGGCCATCAAAATGGACGCTCCCAAGGCGGGAGAGTTAGCCGTCGGCATTCGGGCGGTCATAAACGGCGAGAAACTCAACTTCGTATTGGAATACACCTGCCATTCGCCCACGGAAAATCATTGGTTTATCGGTCGCGTCACCCGTTTCCCAAGTCACGGGAAGTTACGCGTCGTGGTGGCGCATGAGAATGTCACAGAACGACGGGAAGCCGAACGCGTCGCCTTGCGTTCCCAGCGTCTGGAAGCCATCGGCACCTTGGCCAGTGGAGTGGCTCACGACCTGAACAACGCATTGGCGCCAATTATGATGGGGGTGGAAATCTTAAAAATGCAATATCCCGACGATTCGCAAATCATGGAAATATTTCAAAGCAGCGCCAAGCGGGGCGCGGAAATGGTCCGGCAATTGTTGACCTTTGCCAAAGGTGCCGAAGGCGAACGCGTTTCCATTCAACCCAGACATTTGCTCACGGAAATGCAAAAGATGATGCGGGGCAGCTTCCCGAAAAACCTCCAAATAGCGTTCAAGGGCAATTCCAAACTTCCCACCGTGTTGGGCGATGCCACGCAATTGGATCAGATCCTTCTCAATTTGTGCATCAATGCCCGGGACGCGATGCCTCACGGCGGCACCCTCACACTGGAAGCGCAGGAAATTGACGTGGACGCCACTTATGCGAGCGGAATTCCCGACGCCAAGGCCGGCCGCTACGTCGTCATCCGAGTGCGCGATACGGGTACGGGAATTCCGATGGAAATTGTTGACCGGATTTTCGATCCGTTCTTCACGACCAAAGGACCGGATAAAGGAACTGGTTTAGGATTATCTACCGTCATGGGCATTGTGAAAGGACACGGCGGGTTTATTCATGTTTATTCACAACCCGGGCATGGTTCCACTTTCAGCGTCCACTTGCCCGCCGAGGAGACTGGAAGTGAGGCCAAACCGCCAGCGGTTGGAGAAACGCCATTTCATGGCAACGGAGAAACCATTTTGCTCGTTGATGATGAAACGCTGGTGCGAGAGGTGGCGCGCAGCGTTTTGCGGCGGCTAAACTTTGAACCGTTGACCGCCACGGACGGCGCGGATGGCTTGATCAAGGCGGCGGAAAATAGATCCAAATTGCGTGTGGTCATCACAGACTTTCACATGCCTCATATGGATGGGCTTAATTTCGTGCGCGCCCTTCGCCGGATGTTGCCAACCATTCCCATCATCATAGCAAGCGGACAACTTGAAGAATCAGTGGCCGCAGAATTCAAGACCCTGGGCGTTTCAGCCCGTCTCGACAAACCGTTTACCGAAGGGCAACTGGCCGAGGCATTGAGAAATCTGCTCGCTCCAAACTAATCGTCGCGACAAGAAACTTTGCGAGTCCTTTAAAACGGTCGTCCGAAAGGAATTCGGCTTTGCCGTCACGTCTCGTTGAGTTTAGCTTTGCAGTATTAATCGCATGAAAGTTGATCTCGCTTACGGCCACGGACATTTGCAACTGGATCTGCCGGAGGATCGCACGACGGTGATTGCGCCCGCGCACAATCCCGGACTTCCTAACGAAAGGGCGGCCGTCATGGCCGCGCTGCAAAATCCGATTGGATCCAAATCGTTGCGCGAATGGATTAAGCCGAATGATAAAATTTGCATCGCATTTACCGACATTACCCGTGCGACTCCGAATGAGCGGATCATTCCGTGGCTGTTGGAATATCTAAAAGAGTTTCCGCGCGAAAATATTACTTTGCTCAATCAACTTGGCACGCATCGTCCGAACACGAAGGCGGAACTGGAAAAATTATTAACGCCGGAAGTCGTCGCCAATTATCGCGTCATCAATCACGAGCCGGAAAATCCCGTCGCGCTCAAACAATTCGGAACGACCCGTGATGGAACGCCTGCGCTGATCAATAAAGTTTTGGCCGAATCCGATGTGCGCATCATCACGGGTTTTATCGAGCCGCATTTTTTTGCCGGATTCAGCGGCGGCATTAAAGGCATCATGCCCGGTTGCGCCGGACTCGAAACGGTGATGAGCAATCACGGCGCAAAAAATATCGGCAATCCAAAATCCACGTTTGGCGTCACCGAAGGAAATCCGCTCTGGGAAGAATTGCGCGACATCGCGTTGCGCGTTGGAAAAAGTTTTCTATTCAACGTCACGCTCAATGAGCAGCGTGAAATCACGGGCGTATTTGCAGGAGACATTTTGCAAGCGCACAAAGTTGGTTTTGAATTCGTGCGCAAATCGGCGATGCAAAAAGTCAAAGCGCCTTTTGAAATTGTCGTCACGACGAACAGCGGTCATCCGCTGGATATGAATCTTTATCAGGGCGTGAAAGGAATGAGCGCCGGTGCGAGAATCTTGAACGAAGGAGGTTTACTGATCCTTGCGTGTGAATGCAGCGAAGGCGTTCCTGCCAACAGCCCGCTCGACAAATTGCTGCGTAGCGCGTCGAGTCCTGAAGAAATTTTGACCATGCTTTCCACCCCTGGCTTTGTGCGGCCTGAACAATGGCAGGCACAGATTCAAGCTTTGATCCAACGCCGCGCGGAAGTTCTTCTCTACAGTTCGTTGCCTGATGAAATTGTGCGCACGGCTTTTCTCACGCCGTGTCACGACATTGAAAAAGCCGTTCAGGAAAGATTACAAAAGCTCGGGCCAGAAGCGCGCGTCGCGGTTCTTCCGCAAGGCCCGTTGACGATTCCGTATCTCGCTTAACGGAACGATGCAGTTGAATTCAACGCCAGGGCGCAAAGCCGCCAAGTTACCACGGTGGCCAGGAAATGATTCAAACCCTTGCGCCTTCGCACCTTTGCTTCTTCGCGTTAAAATCCTCTTCGTTGGCTTAGTTCACCACGCAGCGAAATCCCGTGTGCGACAAACTTGTGTCCGGCGAGGTTTTCATTCGCGCGCCCGGACGATAGCCGGTGCAATAAAGTTCGCTGCAAAGATAGGAGCCACCACGCGTCACTCGCTTGGCCATACCCGGTTCATTCGGATCGAAGCTGTCGCTCGGTCCAGGCGGATTTTTCTTCGCGCTGAATTCATAATAATCCGGGCGATACCAGTCCGCGCACCACTCCCAGACATTCCCGCCCATATCGAATAACCCAAACGCGTTTGTTGGATAAGAGGCTACCGGCGACGTCACTTTAAATCCGTCCGCCAATTGATTTTCGTTCGGAAATTGCCCCTGCCAAATGTTTCCCTGCCATTGATTGTTGGGAACTTTATCATCACCCCAGATGAAAGGTTTGCGATCCAAGCCGCCGCGCGATGCGTATTCCCACTCGGCTTCCGTGGGCAAACGTTTGCCTGCCCACTTTGCGTAAGCGATCGCGTCATCCCAGGCCACGTGAACCACCGGATGTTTTTCCAAACCTTTGATGTTTGAATCAGGCCCTTGCGGGTGACGCCAGTTTGCGCCCGGCGCATAGCTCCACCAGGCCATGTGATTTTCAAGCGAGACGTCGCCCGGTGGCGGAGTGAAAACAATCGATCCAGCCACCAGTGCTTCCAGCGGCACACCAGGAAAATCTTTGGGATCAGGTTTGCGTTCGGCGACCGTGATGTAGCCGGTGGCGCGAACAAATTTCTCAAACTGTTCGTTGGTTACTTCCGTTTCATCCATCCAGAAACCGGTCACTTCAACTTCGTGGAGTGGTTTCTCGTCGGTCTGTCCGTCCTCCGAGCCCATCCAGAATTTTCCAGAAGGAATCCAAACCATGTTATTCGTATCCGGCTGCATCGGGACGACGTGACCGAGCGCGCCGGGTTTATTGAATTTCTTTGCAGTATCGGCCTTTCCTACCTTCCACGCGAGCGCCCCTCCCGCCGCCACGCCGATCAGCACAATTGCGAACACTAAAATAATTTTTCCGGTCGAGACCGCGTGAGGATTTTCTGCCTTCTTTTGATTTTTCATTGCTGCTGGCTATCGCGATGCATCTGCGTCTTTTTTGCTATGCTAAAAATTATTTCAATTTGCGAACTTCGTACTCTTTTAATCTGTCTTCAACCACTCCGCGTTTGATCAATTCTGTTTCGGGAACCGCGCCCAGATCATGCGTTTGTTCAATCCATTTGTCCAATGCGCCGCGCAATTCGTTCAACTTTTTTGCGTATTTCGGATTGCTGGCGAGGTTGTTGATCTCATGCGGGTCTTTGTCGCAATCGTAGAGTTCTTCCTTCGGTTTGGTGGGCGCGAAGAAAAGTTTTTGCGCGGCGTTCAATTTACCTTCCGCGTTCCATTTGCGCCAAACCTGCATCGTCGGCATTTCTTCGCCGTATGCGATGCGTTGCGCGTAGGGCAATTGCGGCTCGAAGTTGCGGATGTATTTAAATTGCTTGTCGCGGACGGCGCGGATGCGGTCGTCGGTTTCATCCATGCGGTCGCGCGCGGCGAAAATATAATCGCGTTTCTGCGCCTTTTCGCCGAGAAAAACAATTCCCTGCATAGGAGGATAAATTTCAACCGCACCATTCTTTCCTCCAGGAACTTTAACTGTTTTCCTTTTAACCTGCTCGGGGACACCCGCCAAACTCATCATCGTTGGCGCGAAATCAATGAAACTCACCAGATCATCGATCACTGTTCCCGGCTTGATGTGACCCGGCCAACGCACAATCAGCGGCACATGAATTCCACTGTCGTAAACCCAACGTTTGCTGCGCGGCAAACCGCGTCCATGATCGCCCGTGATGATGACCACCGTGTTCGATGCGATGCCCCATTTCTCCAGCGTGTCGAGCACGTCGCCCATTTTTTTGTCCACAGCGGTGACGAGGTCGTAGTAATTCGCCAGATCGCGACGCACTTCCGGAGCGTCGGGATGATACGGCGGCACGGCCATTTTCGCGGGATCATGACGTTCGTTCGGTTTTAATTTATCGGTCAGTTTGGCAAATGTTTCTGCGTCCGCGCGAATTTTACTTTCGTGCGACCAGGCGATATTGAAATAACCGAAAAACGGGTCCTTCGGTTTTTTCTCCGTCCAGTCGCCGGTCACATCGAACGCATTCTTCGGCACCTCAAAATTGAAATCAGTTTTGCCAAAATCCTTTTTCGGCCACGCGATGGTGTAACCGGCTTTGCGCAAATATTCCGTAAACATCGGCGGCGGATTCAGCAAACGCGAACGCATGTGATGCGAACCAATCGTCGTGGGATATTGGCCGGTGATCAGTCCGGAACGAGTCGGCGCGCAAACCGGCGCGTGCGTGTAAGCGTGGGTATAAAGCGCCCCTTCGCGCGCGACACGGTCCATGTTCGGCGTGATGGCTCGTTTGTCGCCGTAACAACCCTGTTCCGGCCCCATGTCTTCGCCAATGAGCCAGACGATGTTCGGACGTTCGGCGGCGTGGAGCGAACCGGCGATGAGCAAAAGACCGAGGATTCGTGCGAAATTCATCAAAACAGAGACGCGAGTCATGCGGAAATAGTAACGAGCTTCTTCTCCAGAAAAAACCACCAAGTATCTGAGTGTTAATCATCCCATGAAATCTCACAATCCGGCGATGCCGTTGGGGTAATACTGGGTTTAAGTCATGTCGCCATACTTGAATCAGGCTTCCAATAACTCCAATACCCTTGATTGCAAATCTGAGAACGGCTTGGCACCTGAAATAGAATCAACAAACAGGCAAAAACATCTCCACAGGCACATACAGCATTTAATACTGAAAAGAGAAACAGCGTACTGGAGTCAACAGAGAGCGAAATACAAACAAGAAACGGTAACATCGAGAGAACAATTAATGGCGCGATCAATATGGCAAGCAAACGATTGCGTGGTAGTGGATCGATAAAATGAGCGTAAAAAAGCAATCGAGATGGCCAGACTCCTGCGATGGATGATTTCGTCCATCCAGCTTTGGGATGAACCAACAGATGAATAAATTCATGGATGGGAATGAGGAGTATGAAAAGCAAAAGAAGATTGAGCGAGTTGAGCGAGGGTTGTGTCGGAGCCAGTTTTAACCAGGTGTAGGCAACAAAACCTGCAAGAATAAGTCCAATAGGTAAGGCAAGTACTTGCATCAAAATGGCTCCCGGCTCTTTAAATTTCCGCCAATCATCCTTTTCGGGTGAAAAATTTGGATTATGAGGCGGTGGTCCAATATGAAGCTTCATTAAATGGAAGATGTAATTGGAGTAAAATCTTGTAAAGTTGGAAAGCATTCGGAAGAAGATTCGCTCCATATTTTCTTCATGGACAATCTTTGGCACTACGGGATTTTAGCTGCGCACCATGTTCCAATTTCAAAAAACGTTTCTGATGCTTTCATTTTTGCTGATTCCTTTCGTTTCATCCGCGCAATTGAGCGCCAGCAAACTTTCCGCGCATCTCATCGGCGACTATACCGCCGGTTCCTCCAACATCGTCGCCGGACAGCCGCGCAGCTATTCATCACCGCTTTGGAGGTTCTTCGCGCAAGATCGTGGTGGATTCTTCGTGCTCGTCTTTAGCGGGTGATACGAATTTCACGCCGCGCAGAGCAGCCTCGCGCTCGCGCTCGCGAACGTAATCGAAAAGCCGCTTCAAATCGTAACCCGTCTCTCGCGCAAGATCGTCACGCGTCTGGCGAATTTCAGTCAGGATTTCGTTTGGTTCCATGGCTCAAGGTTCCAGCAAATCGAACGGTGTGCAAATCACCGGACAAACCCAGCCCGCTCGCGTGCAGATGCGTTCGATTTGCCGACTAATGGCAATGTTGTGGATGTGTGTGCAATTCCAGGTCAGCAGGATATCCATACGATGCACGGTGGCCACCGCGATGTGCGACGCGTCCATTTCGGCCTTGGCGGGAATCAGTCCCGTTTCGAGAATTCCCGCAGTGAGATCGAGAACGGCCTCCGTCGCTGGGAGCCGGGCCAAACCCTGCATCGCGACAATGCGCGCCAGGGACATCTCTGCATTGCCACGCCCGGCTTCAATGTCCACAAACTCGGAGACAAACAATTCGTAGTCGCTCCGCCGATGTTCCCACCATTTTCGCGTTGCGGCCTGTTGGCCAGCAATGATGGCGTCCTGGTTGCGGCGCGCGACAAGATAACTCGGGATGGTAGTTTCGAGATAGAGACGCGATTTCATCAGCAGAAAATGGTAGGCAGTTTCTATGCTCAACCACCGCTGGCGTCAACGCGCAACGATTTGGCGTGGAAGGCGTCATCCCTTGTGCCGAGACTCCAAGCATCGCTATGACGACAATGTTCTTTATCGACAAGCGCGAGGTGCTGCGAGATTTTAGATTCCCAGCATGGCTCCGATTCAAAGAATCTTTCTGACGCTTCTTTTGATTTCATTCGCCGCTTCTCATTCTCCCGCGCAAACCCTCAGCGCCAGCAAACTTTCCGCGCATCTCATTGGCGATTACACCGCCGGTTCCTCCAACATCGTCTCCGGACATCCGCGCGTTTTGAAAGTGCTCGCGGTCGATTCGGGATTTCCCAGTGGAATGTTGCAGGCGATGCGCCATTACAAAACCGTCGCGCCGACCGGGAAAATTGTGGTGCGCATTTACACGCCGACTTTTTACACGACCAACAATAATCCGACGACAAGCGCGAGTGCGTATTGGAACATCATGTCCAATGCG
>JBBQAX010000101.1:0-13233 GCA_038316905.1 Verrucomicrobiota bacterium
TCCGCTGTCGCCAGCTTGAGAAACGGAATCACCCGCTTTTCTAATTCAGCGGAGGAAAGTTTCAGAACAGCGTCCAGCGTAAGCGCGTTTGCCACATCAAAACTTCCCGAGACCAGACGGCGTAACGTTTTCAAATGCGCGCCGCAACCAAGATTCTGACCGATGTCGTGGGCAATGCTGCGGACGTAGGTTCCTTTCGTGCAGGCGACCCGAAATTGTCCGACGGGTTCTTCGTAACTTGCGAAACGAAAAGTATAAATTCGAATGAGACGCGGCTTGCGTTCAATTTCAATTCCTTTCCGCGCCATTTTATAGAGGGGAACTCCACCCACTTTGATCGCGGAAACCATCGGCGGCATCTGCATCTGGTCGCCTTGAAAAGTGGCGGCGGCTTCGTTCAATTCTTCCAAAGTCATTGGCGGGACGGGCAGGGAAGCAACCAACTCGCCGTCAGCGTCGTAACTCGCAGTCGTTTCGCCAAATTTTATGCTGCCTTCATAGACTTTATCGCCGCCCATAAGTTTCTCGGAAAGTTTGGTGCCTTTTCCGAGAACAATGATGAGAAGTCCGGTCGCGTTCGGATCAAGCGTTCCGCAATGGCCCACTTTTTTTATTCCAAATCGCCGGCGAATGGCGTCAACGACATCGTGCGAAGTCGGGCCAACCGGTTTGTCGATGAGAACGGCACCGTCGAAAGAATCAAATGCTTCCATGAAAATCAGGCGGCTTTAGCGAGCGCATTTTTAATGGCGCGGATAACCTGGCGTTGCACAGACATCGGGCTACCAATGATTCGAGCGCCCGCCGCTGCTTTGTGACCACCGCCTCCGAAGAGCGCGGCGATTTCGCTCACGTTCACTTTTTCATTCTTTGAACGCAGGCTGATGCGTGTGACCTCGGGTTCCATTTCTTCGAAAACGCAGGCGATTTCCACGGGTTGAATATCACGAATATGATCGATCAAACCTTCGGACTCAGAGGTGTCGGCGCCGGTGCGGGTAAAATCTTTTTTCTTAAGCCAGAGATAGGCAATCTGGTCGTCGTGCGTGAGGCGGAATTTGTTGTAAAGATGCTTCAACAATTTCACGCGGGACATCGGATAGGATTGATAAACTTCGTCGCAAATTTTTGCGAGATTCGCTCCGCGTTTAACCAATTCGCCTGCCGTATTGTAGGTCATCGGCTTCGTGGTCGCGTATTGGAATGAACCCGTGTCAGTCGATACCGCAGTGAAAAGGCAATCCGCCATCCGGGGCGTGATCGGCCACGAAGCAGCTTTCAAGAGTTTGAAGATCAATTCGCCGGTCGATGCTTCGCGCGCAGAAATCCAGTTGATATCCCCGTAGCGCGTGTTGCTTTGGTGATGGTCGATGTTGATGAGCAATTTGCGGTTCTCGATGACTTCGCCGCATTTTCCAAGGCGTTCGTAACTGGCACAATCGGTGGCGATAACGCAGTCAAACTCCATGCCGCGTTTGGGTTTTTCCATTAAACCATCGGGATCAAGGAAGGCCAGTTTTTCGGGGACAACATCTTCATTCCAGACGCAAACCTTCTTGCCTTCATTCTTCAAGGCAAGCGCCAGCGCTAGTTGTGAACCGATGCAATCACCATCCGGCCGAACATGGCCGACAATGCAAAACGTTTTGCTTTCACGAAGTTGATCGATGATTCGTTTAACTACCTTGGGATGAGATTTCATTCCTCGATTTTGTGAGGTTCGGGGGGTTGGTCTGGTTCCAGTGGACTGGCTTTGTCCAGATCTTCAAGAATTTCGAGCACGCGGTTTCCGCGTTCGATTGAATCATCGACGATAAACCTGAGCTTGGGGGTATATTTCAAAACCACCGCTTTTCCGACCAGACCCTGAATACGTTTTTGTTCCTTGTGCAACAACGCAGTGCCCCGCTTTTTCTGTTCGGCGGTTCCAAAGATTCCAACGTAAACCAAGGCAGAATGCAAATCGGCCGAGACCATGACATCGTTGATGTTGATCAGACCAGCTTGAGCCACGGGCAATTCCCGCCGAATAACTTCGCCGATTTCTCGTTTCAAAAGTTCGCGAACTCGTTGGAGTCGGACCGACATAAAAAACCTCCGTTGGAATTAAAGTTTGGAAGCGATCTTCTCGACGGTGTAGCACTCGATGGCGTCGCCGATTTGAAATTCGTTAAAGCCATCAAGGCGAATGCCGCATTCCATTCCGGCACGCACCTCGTTGACTTCGTCCTGAAAGCGGCGCAACGACTGCGTGACGCCCTCGTAAATAAGACCTTTGCGACGCATCACGCGAACTTTTCCGCGTACGATGCGTCCACTTGAAATCATGCAACCCGCGACATTGCCACCTTTCGACAATTCGAAAACTTTGCGAACTTCCGCCGATCCGATGACAACTTCCTTGCTGATCGGGTCGAGCAAACCGGCCATCGCTTCTTTGACGTGATCAATCAATTCGTAAATGATCGCATAGAGTTTGATCTGCACGCCTTCACGTTTTGCAGCGTCGGAAACCCCGTTGTCGATACGCGTGTGGAAGCCGAGAATAATCGCGTCGGAAGCAGAGGCGAGCGAGACGTCCGACTCGGTGATGGTTCCAACGGCACTATGAATGATCTCGAGGGAAACTTTTTCCGCCTGAATTTTTTTAAGCGCCTCGACAATTGCTTCCACTGAACCTTGCGTGTCCGCTTTGACGACCACTTTGAGGGTTTTCGCTGCATTGGCATCCAACGTTTGGAACAACGTTTCCAAAGTAACTTTGGTGCGGGCTTCGCCAGCAATTTTACGCGCTTCCTGGAAGCGTTCTTCGCCGAGGTCGCGAGCGGCTTTTTCGTTCTCGACGGCACTAAATTCCAAACCGGCTACAGGAACGCCGTTCAAGCCCAGCAAACGCACTGCAACGGATGGACCGGCTTCTTTGAGACGCTGACCTTCCTCGTTAATAAGCGCGCGAACTTTCCCCCAATGTTGTCCGCAGATCACGACTTCGCCGACGCGCAATGTTCCTTTGCGAACCAGAACTGTCGCAGTTGGGCCACCAGGCTCCAAACCGGATTCGATAACATTGCCTTTGGCGCGACGATTTGGGTTCGCCTTCAGTTCCAGCAAATCAGCCTGGAGCAAAATCATTTCAAGCAATTTATCGACGCCTTGTTTCGTCAATGCAGAGCAATCAACGAAAATGGTGTCGCCACCCCAATCGTCAGGCACAAGACCTTTGTCTTGAAGTTGCTGGCGAACTTTCATTGGGTTCGCATTGGGATGATCACATTTGTTGACGGCGACAAGGATCGGAACTTTCGCGGCTTGAGCGTGGCTTAAGGCTTCGAGCGTTTGTGGCATGACACCGTCATTCGCAGCCACGACCAGAATGACAAGGTCCGTCACGTTCGCGCCACGAGCACGCATTGCGCTGAACGCCGCATGGCCGGGTGTATCGAGGAAAGTAATCTGCTGAACGTCGCCTTTTCGTTCCGGATGCGGAAACGAAATGGTGTAAGCGCCGATATGCTGGGTGATTCCACCGGATTCTCCGGCAGCAACATTGGCTTTGCGAATCACGTCCAGCAAACTCGTTTTGCCGTGATCGACGTGTCCCATGATCGTTACCACGGGTGCGCGAGGTTTCATCTCTTCCGGCTTATCGTCCACGTCCAACTCAAGTTTTTTAACTTGAGCGTGGACAATTCCACCGCCGCGTTCGCGTTTTTCGACTTCAAAACGGAAGCCGTACTTCGCGCAGATTTTTTGTGCGATCACTTCGTCAATCGATTGATTGACGTTGGCGAAAACGCCCAGTTCCATCAGATCCGCGATCAGTTGAAATGGTTTCCGTTTTAATTGATCAGCAAGCTCGCGGACGATCACCGGCGGCTTGAGCGTGATCAACGTGCCAGTCGTTGGCGGAACAAATTTGGGTGTGGTCGGCTTTTGTGGCTCGCCGCGTCGCTGCATCGGGGACGATCCCGGAGCACTGCTGCCCGGCACAGAACGAATATCACCACGTCGCACGAAATCTCCCCGCTGCCCAGGTTGAAAGCGATTTGCCGGGGCCGGTGCTTTTTGATTCCGATCGGAAGTGCGAGGCGCAGGTCTCGTTGGCAATTGCACGAATCCAACTTTTTCGCCAAGACGCGGTCCTGGAGGCGGTGGCGGTGGAGACGGTGGAAGTGCAGTAGGAGGTGCGACTTCTTCAACAGGAGACGGTGCAGGTACGTCAGGAATCGTAACCAATGTTGGTGCTGATTCTTGTGGAGCTTCTACTTCAACTGCCGCGACGATTGGTGCTTCCTCCACCGGTTTCGGTGGTTCAGGAAGTTCAACAGGTTGGGAAATTATTTTAATCGGTTCCGGTTCGGGTTCTGGCGGGGCGGGAGGAGCGATGTCAACCACGGGTCTGCCGCCGCCGAGTTTTTCTTCAAGAAATTCTGCGGTGATTTTGTCGAGCGAACTTGATGCGACCTTGGCAGCTATTCCCAGTTCCTTGGCTTTGGCCAGGACTTCCTTGTTCTCGATTCCGAGTTTCTTTGCAATTTCGTAAATACGAACGGGCATAATTTTTTTTCCGCGAACTGTTCCACAAAGTCGTCATGCAGCTAACACGTTGACATTATGGTATTCATTTTCACCTCAAGCGACGGACTCTTCTCCAGCCTCGTTGCTTCTTTCACTGCGTCTTAACGACTCAGCCTTGGCAGCGTCAATAATTACAGCGGCTCCCTCTTTCAACGCTTCGATCTGTTCCAAATCACTGACTTCAACCTCCGACAAATCTTCTAAACTCAGGAACCCGGCATGAACCAAGGCGTCCGCTTGTTCTTTGGAAATACCAGGTATCGCGGCCAGTGTTTCTACTGCCAATGCCACTTTCTCTTCAAAGCCAAAATGCACGACGGCTTCAGGCTCGATGTCGATTTGCCAACCGGTCAATTTTGAGGTCAGACGGGCGTTCTGCCCTCGTTTGCCAATCGCCAAAGACAATTGATCGTCAGCGACCAGAATTTTTACGCGCTTGCGCACTTCATCCATTTCAAATGCTTTTACCTTTGCCGGCGAAAGCGCATTGGAAATAAACGTCTTCGGATCCGCATCCCACTTGATGATGTCCACTTTCTCGTTATTTAGTTCGCGGACAATGTTCTTCACCCGTTGACCGCGCAATCCGACGCACGCGCCGACTGGATCGACTTTTTCATCGCGCGTATAAACTGCGAGCTTAGTGCGAAAACCGGGTTCGCGAGCGATGCCTTTGATTTCGATCGTGCCGTCGCTGATTTCAGAAACTTCGAGTTTAAAAAGCTTCACCACAAACTGGGGATCAGCGCGCGATAGAATGATTTCAGGACCATGCGGTCCGTTTTCGACCGCTTTGACGAAGCAACGAATTCGTTCGCCGATTTGATATTCTTCAGTGGGAACGCGTTCGCGATTTGATAAAAGCGCTTCGTATTTGCCGAGATCGATCGTGACATCCGAACGTTCAAAACGCCGAACAACGCCACTGACAATATCACCGACACGATCTTTAAATTCCGCGAAAATTAACTGCTTCTCCGCACGGCGCATATGCATCATCAATGATTGCTTTGCATACTGAGCGGCGATGCGTCCGAAGCCGGTGGGGGTAACTTCGATTTCTACTTCATCACCGATTTGAGCGTCGGATTTAACGCGGCGGGCGTCAAAAACAGAAATTTGATCGTGTTTGGAAACGACCTTTTCAGAAACAATCAGCTTTGCAAAAGCCCGGATGTCGCCCGATTTCTGATCAATCGCGCAACGCAATTCGCGTGCTGGTCCAACCGCTTTCTTGGCAGCAGACAACAATGCTTCTTCAACCGCGCCAATCAAGGTTTCGCGGCTGATGCCTTTTTCCCGTTCCCAAAAATCCAATACGGCTAAAAAATCTGCGTTCATATCGTTCTATCTCCCCACGAAGGGAACAAAAAAGTCGGTAGAATAATTTCTCCGACTTGGCACGCTGGTAACCCAGCAACAACTTTACCGTCAGCGCTTAAGATGCAGAGGCATTGCAGACCCGTCAAGTTTCAATTCCCCATGCAGACCTCAGCGTTATCAATATCGTAAGTTTGTGGAAATTTTTTGCAATTTACAGTCACCTGCCACAATCTCTGCGCCATGACGGAACCGCTGGCGCTTGTTTTTTACGAAAAATTGATCCCTGGTCAACAACTGGTGAACCGGTTGCACGACCTCGGGTATCGCGTCCAGGCCGTGACCGATCCGTCAGCCTTAAAAGATCAGGTCGAACGGCAGAAACCGATGCTACTCGTAGTCGAACTACAGAGTGGCAAAACCGCAATTCACGAGACAATTACCGCGCTAAAACAGAATCCAGAGACAGCGCATATGGCGGTGTTGGCCTACGTTGCGGCGACGAATCCCCTTTTGCAGGAAACGGCGCGAGCTGCGGGTGTTAATCTGGTGGCGAGCGAAAGCGGTTTGCTTGACCAATTGCCTCAACTTCTTGAAGAAGTGTTGAGGCTCGACTGAACTTCGAGCTGACAATTCACCATCCATTTCAAAACTATGTCTATTCCTACCGTCAAACTCGACCGTGGCATCCATGCGATGCATTTATTCTATCGAATCGACCGGTCGCGCTGGTCACAATTGTCCGGAGGCGAATCTTCAAAGGTGCGTGAAAAGGTAGAAGCCCTTTGCGCCGCCAATGCTGCCGTCTCCAATCCCCAACTGCGCACCTACGCTAACATTGGTGGCAAAGCTGATTTGATGTTTTTCCTTTTGGCTCCTGAACTTGCGCAAATTGGACAGCTTCATCGCGATATCGAGAATTGTTTTCCGCCTGGAACTTTGCTTCCAGTTTTCAGTTACGTCAGCGTCACCGAGCTTTCTGAATACACCACGAGCGATGAAGAGAATCAGCAGATGCTTATCAATGAAGAAAAATTGTCGCCTGATTCCGACGAATTCAAAAAGCGAATCGCGGAAATCCGGGATCGCATGGCGAAGTACGAACATTACCGGCTCTACCCGGAAATGCCCGATTGGGAAGTGATGGGTTTCTATCCAATGAGCAAACGTCGTGTCGGCGCTGACAATTGGTATTCCCAGGATTTTGCGACCCGAAAGAAATTAATGGGTGGTCACGCTCGCGTTGGTCGGAAATATTCTGGTCGCATCTCGCAACTCATCACTGGCTCCACTGGCATCGATGATTGGGAATGGGGCGTCACGCTCATGGCGCATCAAGTGGATGCATTAAAAGACATCGTTTACGAAATGCGTTTCGATGAAGTCACAGCGCGCTTCGGCGAATTTGGCCCGTTCTACGTGAACCTGCGCCTTTCGCCTGCTGACCTGTGGGCGCATCTGCATTTGTGAAGCCCAGAGTCTTGGAACTGAATCACGTCGCGCTGCATGTCCAAGATCTGTCCGCAGCGTGCGAGTTTTTTAAAACAGTATTGTGCCTCGAACCATTGGCGCGGCCCGCCTTCGATTTCCCGGGCGCATGGTTTCGGTTGGGAACTGAACAAGAACTTCACCTCATCGGCCAGCGCGCGGAACCGGTTCACTCTCACAATCGCGGCAATCATTTCGCGTTGCGCGTGGATGACATCAATGCCTGGGAAGCGCATTTGCAAAAAGTGAATGCAGACTTCCGCCCCCGCAAACGACGTCCAGACGGAGCGTGGCAAATTTTCGTGAACGATCCAGACGGGCATTTCATCGAACTGTTTACCGGGCCGTAAACGCAATTGACCTTGAGCGCGGGTGTGACGAAAATTGCGCATGGAAACAAACGAATTGAAGATCGAGAAAATTGTGACTGGAAATGGCGTCGCGCCGAAGAAGGGTCAAACCGTCAGCGTTCATTACACCGGCACTTTTATGGACGGCAAAAAATTTGATAGCTCCGTGGATCGCGATGACCCGTTCAGTTTTGTACTGGGTGCAGGACAGGTGATCGCAGGGTGGGATCAAGGGGTTGCGACGATGAAAGTCGGCGACAAAGTGAAGATGACCATTCCGCCAGAATTGGCTTATGGCCGCGCTGGTTATCCGGGTGCCATCCCGCCGAACTCTACTTTAATTTTCGAAGTGGAATTGCTTGGAATCAAATAACCTCTGAATCAGCCAATTGGCCGTCTCGCAACTCGAACTTGCGCTGCATTTTGTCCGCAAGATCGAGTGCGTGAGTAACAAGAATCAGGGTAACATTTTCTTCCTGGTTCAACTCGGCCAAAAGTTTCGCAAGTTGTTGCGATGAGGCTCGGTCTAACGAGCCAGTGGGTTCATCTGCGAGCAGAAGCTTCGGACGATTAATCAACGCGCGCACCACCGCGACGCGTTGTTTTTCCCCTCCAGAAAGCTGGCCGGGGCGATGCGTGAGGCGGTCGCCGAGTCCAACTCTTTTAAGAAGTTGAACTCCACGATCCTTAGCGCCATCGCGCATGGACTTATCTTTCGCAGCCAGCGTCGGAACCAAAACGTTTTCAAGAACGCTGCATTGAGGGAGAAGATGGTGTGACTGAAAGATGAATCCAATCCGGCGGTTGCGAATCTCGGCAAGTTTCTCGTCGCTCAACCCGCTCAATTCTTCCTCGTCCAAAAACACTTTTCCGCTGGTGGGTTTGTCCAATGTGCCAATGATGTTGAGCAACGTACTTTTACCCGAGCCTGACGGACCGATAATGGCCACCGTTTCACCAGCCGCAATTTCGAAGGAAATACCGCGTAGAACCACGACGGGTTTGCCGCCTGCGTCGTATTGTTTGGAAACGTTGCTAAGTTTCAACATGCCTCACGAAGGTGGCGCAAAGTTGGCGTGGAAAACAGGAGAATCTAAAACATACGGAATCACACTTGTCTGCGGCTGCACGAAAAAGCCACAGGGAAATACCTGTGGCTTTTCCTGTCATGTTTTGGGTGAGAGCTTATTTCTTCGCTGCGATCTTGGCCGTATCGGAACCACTCCGTTGTGTGTAGAGTAAAATTCCTTTGAGCACATCCATAGAGCGTTCCAATTGCGGGTCGCGCGCATTTTCGATACGTTCGCGATCTTTCTCGTCCAGTGATTCCAAACCACCCGGAACGCGTTTGCGGAACAGATCTGCTTCCTGCTCCTCCGTCATTGTCACGATGATATCCGGCGTGATGCCGCGTTCATGAATAACTTTGTGGCTCGGCGTATAATATTTTGCGGTCGTCAGACGCAGCGCTGAACCGTTTGGTAAAGGGAGGATACTTTGCACGGAACCTTTCCCAAAGGTTTGTTCGCCCACGACAATTGCTTTGGTGATCGGCTGCAAATCCTGCATGCAACCGGCAACAATTTCCGAAGCACTTGCGCTGCCGCCATTAACCAAAACGACGGTTGGTATATTTGGATGTTTGTTCCGTCCGTTGGCGCGATACTCGGACCGTTCTGACGTTCCGCGTCCTTCGGTCGAAACAACCAGTTGGCCGCGGGGGAGAAATTTTTCGCAAACCTGGCCAGCTTGATCGAGCAAGCCGCCGGGATTTCCACGCAAATCCAGGATCAGCGCTTTCATCCCTTGCTCCTCAAGTTTCTTGAGCGCTTTCTCCAAATCGCTGGAAGTCTTTTCTCCAAATTGCGTTAAACGAACATAGCCAATTTTGTTTTCGCTAATAGGGAATTCGCGTTTTCCATTGATGTCTTTGACCGTATCAACCTTGATGACAGCGCGATTCAATTTGTGATCGGCGATTTCGCCTGAGGACGGGCGAAGCGTCGTCACGATTACTTCAGAGCCAGGTTCACCACGCAGCCGTTTCACGGCATCTTCCAAACCGAACTTCTCCGTGCTTTTGCCATCGATTTTGACAATGCGATCGCCGGACAAAATTCCCGCGCGAAAACCGGGGGTATCTTCCATCGGCGCAACGACGGTCAGTTGTTTATCCTTGTTCAATGAGATGACCACGCCGACGCCGCCGAATTCTCCCTGCGTATCCTTTTTCAATTCCTCGAACTTCGATTTGTCCATGAACTCGCTATGTGGATCAAGCGTGCCGAGCATTCCTTTGAGCGCGCCTTGAATGAGTTCTTCGTAGGAAAGTTTGTCGCCATCGACGTACTCGTGCCGGACTTTTTCAAGCACGTCCGAGAGCAATCGATAATTTTCGTAGGGATCATCCTTCCCGGCGGCCTGAGCGGAATAGAAATAGATTTGCGCGCCAATCAGGAGGTTGACTCCAAGGACAAATCCCAAAACCCCGTAAATAAAACGTCGTTTCATAATTTGAATAGCGCAGAGAATAAATCGCATGTGAGGTAATGGCAAGTTAACCACCACAAATAATCGAACAAAGTTTGGAGAGAACCGCCTCAGCTTGTGAACAGTGATTCTATCCAGGCTAAATCTCCAGGTTGTGTGACCTTCGGATTTGGCGAATTGCTTTCGATCAATTTCACCGGCTGCCCGATCAATTCGCAAGCTGCGGTGTCATCAGTCACAAAAAGATTCTTCTCTCGCACAGCGGAAAGCGCGCGGCGAATCACTTCCACTCGAAACGTTTGCGGCGTTTGCACCGCCCAAAGTCGCTGGCGATCCAAGTGACCGGAAATCATCGCGCCGTCGTTTGATTCTTTGATTGTGTCGATGACGCGCTGAGCCGCGACCGCAGCGCCAGTTTCTCGCGCTGCGGAAATAGTGCCTTCAATCACGCGCTCGCTAGTGAGTGGCCTCGCTCCGTCTTGAATGGCAACGATTTCGGCGTTGGCGGATAACTGTTCCAATCCGTTCCAGACCGAATCCTGTCGTTCTTTGCCGCCTACAACGAATCGAACGCTTTTCGTGAATTGAAAGTGCGCGGCCAATTCGGCAAAGGCGCTTTGCATTCCATCCCGCACGACCAGAATTATTTCGTCAATGCACGACGCATCGTTGAATCGTTGCCACGTATGCGCGATGACGGGACGCCCGGCGAGTTCCAAAAAAAGTTTGTCGATGTTCGCGCCCATGCGAGTTCCCTTCCCGGCGGCGACAATGATGGCGGATGTCATGTTGAGGAAATGTTTAGTGAGTTCAGCACGATGAGTCGAGCGCGAGAAAATTTGCCAGATGATTCGTAGCTGCGCTCGTCAGAGCGTGGCGTTGATAAACTTAAAACGCCACCCTCTGGTGAGGGCGGCTACGTCTTCGTTCCTCCCGCCAGAATGGTTTGGAAATGCGGTGGTTGCTCTTCGCTCGCGACGATGCTGATTTCAATTTTTTTAAATCCCGCATCTTCGAGCCAGCGGTGCAGGTCTCCCTCAGCGAAACCGAGCCAGCGGTCGCCGTAAAGTTCGCGCGCTTTTTCAAAATTATGTTTAAGCAAATCCAACGCGAGAAGTTGTCCGCCGGGTTTGAGAATGTGGTATGTGCTGGCGATGGCTTTCGCGGGATCGGCGGCGTGATGCAGCGCCTGGCTCAGAATGACGAGATCAACGCTGTTGGGTTCGATGGGCGGATTTTCTAAATCACCGAGACGAAACTCCAAATTTTTCAGGCCATTCTTTTTCGCTTTGTTCGCGCCGAACGTGACCATCTTTTCTGAGTTATCAACGGCAATGACTTTCCTGGCGCGGCGGGCGAGAAGTTCGCTGAGCAAACCTTCGCCGGACCCTAAATCCGCGACGACGATGGGTGGAATAATTCGCAGCAATAAATGTCCGAAGGCCTGCCATGAACGGCCGGGCCCGTAGCTGCGATCAAATCGTCCAGCGACTTGATTGAAATAAACCTGCGCCTGTTCTTTGCGGCGTCCCAGAATGCGCCGGAGATTTAGTTGATCAGCGGAATGTTCGGACATTTCTTTCGCGCCGCGAATCGCGAGTTGAATGAATTCGCCGGCAACGGAATCGGCCGCTTCGTTCAATTTATAGAAGGTGCGTTTTCCTTCGCGCCGCGATTGGACGAGCGTGGATTCCTGCAAAAGTCCGAGGTGCGTCGAGATGCGCGACTGACCGAGACGCGTGATTTCCTGAAGTTCGTTGACGGACAATTCTTCTTTTTCCAGCAGCGCGATAATGCGGAGGCGAGTTGGATCGGAAAGCGCGCGCAGGGATTTTAAAGTGGAGGACATGATTTTTTAGTTCGATGCAGAAGAAGAAATTAGTTTTTTCAACGTATCGCGCATCGCGATCTTGCTTGCAGTTGAGACCGGCAGCTCTTCGATGCGGTTAAGTAAGACGCCCTCGTTGAAAAGTTTGCTCCTAAATACAGCCGCAATAAACTCAAAATCTTTTCTCGACCGGCGGCAAGCTTGCTCGCAACGAGATCGTGAATTTCGAGGCACCATCCTGTCACGCCACCGGTATCTTCGGTTCGGAATGCAACCAATCGTTCCGTCCAACCCTCGGGCAACGTCGCCAACCCTGGATCAACGCAATCGACATAATAACCGTGTTTCTGGAAGAATGGTGTGCGCGGACCCAGTTCGCGGACCAGCAAAGAAACGGCGTTTAAACTATTTTTGCGATAAAGATCAACTTCCGAAGAAATGACCACAATCTCCGGCGCATTTGAAACAATTGACCAAATGGCCTGGCTGCCAAAAATAATGAAATCTTTTTCGTGCGCAATTTCGCCGGCCTTTCGCAAGGCGAACTCAAGTTCGGCCTTTTTCATTCAATGACTTTGAACGCGCGCAGAATTTGAAGCCGCTCTGACTCCGTTAAAATACCGACAAACGGATCGCTTTGCCGCAGCCGCTGACCGGTATCGTTGTCTTGTGTTAATATCTCCAGGATTCTTTCCGGCTCATTGTTTTTCAAAATGGAATCCCATTCCTTAACGGCTTGTGGACAGGGACGGCGGATTTTTTTCCAACGTTGCAAATTCTTGCGGGCAATGTGCATCAAGTCCGGTTGACGTTGAATTTTTCCTGCAATGACGCGGCACATTTCTAGCGAGCAAGCGTCCATCCACTGGTGGCTTCGGCGAAACTTTTCATCGGGCACGGTTGGAACGTTTATTTTCATGAGGATTGGTCAAAACAATAAATCCTAAATTCAGGTTGACCAGATGCATCTTGGATATATCATCCTATCCTGATACGTCAATACGTGTCTTTTCAAAACAAATTCAGCAAACGAAAATTCATGAGCAAAAATTACATTTTTTCGTCCGAATCCGTCGGCGAAGGTCATCCTGACAAAGTTGCGGATACAATTTCTGACGCAGTTCTGGATGCGTGTTTTTCGCACGATCCTAAGAGCCGCGTGGCTTGCGAGACTTACGT
>JBBQAX010000102.1:0-13221 GCA_038316905.1 Verrucomicrobiota bacterium
CGGGGAACTGCTGCAAGAATCGTAAATCGATTTTCTCGGGCTTTTCCGCCAGAACATTTTTGCCTCGTTCTGTGATTTTAATTTCGCCGCGAGTTGGGCTTTCGATCAATTTTGCAAAAATAAAATGCGCTCTGACCCAAGCGATTCTATTATCAAATCGAGCAGTGCCGCTCTGGAGCTTTTCTTCGCGATCCGTTTCACTGACTCCCAGTCCCTGAGCGACGAAATCTCGCACATCTTTCATTGAGTGCGGTCTTTCGTCTCTGAGAAATTGGAGAAAAAGCAACATCATGCTTTGAAAATTGGGAATAGCCATACGGCGACTGTAAAAACAAACGCTGTGCGAGCAATTTAAATTTTTTCCACTCGTGCCTGCGCATTGTAATCCGGCACGCCGCCGACGGCATCGTAAATGCCTCGACGGATGATTTCGTTTCCTACGGGCCAGTGGACTTGCAGGTTTCCGCGCGCAATCGGCGCGACGAAAATTTTCCCTTCCATGCGGCCAAAGTCGTTGACGAGCGCAACGCGATCCTGATTGGCGAGATGCAGTTTGGCGGCGTCTTCGGGATTCATGAAAATCGCATCGCGCGCCGCGCCGGTGATGGGATCAACCTCGGCGTAAATCAAAGTGTTAAATTGTTTACCGCGCCGTGAGCTGATTTCAAATTGGTCGGGCGCGCGGTCGAGGTTCGGCAGCGACACGGCTTTGAAATGCGCTTTGCCGTCGGGCGTGGGAAATTTCCAATCGGCGCAGAGATGTGGGCCGCCGTATTGAAACGCGTCGCCGGTTTTGCGCAGATGTTGAAAGCCGTCGTAGAACGGAACGACTTTCGCGATCTCATCGCGCATCGCCTGTCCGGTTTCGCATTTCAATAAATGCGCGCGTTCCGGGGAAACGGCGATGGCAAGTTCCCGGAGAATTTTCCATTCGGCGCGCGCTTCGCCAACTTGACGCGGGATTTCCGGTGAGAAGGCGATGCGACGTTCGGTGATGGTTTCGGTTCCGCCGTCGTCCTGTTCGTAACGCGTTTTTGCGGGAAGCAAAATGACTTCTTCCTTCGCCTCGATGAACATCTGGTCGGTCAAAATAATATCCTGATGCACGCGCATCGGGACATTTGCCATCGCGGTCGCGACGTAGTTCGGATCGGGCAACGTGCGAAGAAAATTTCCACCGAGACAATAAAGCAGATCTAGTTCGCCGCGCGCGCCGGCCTCGACCATTTCAGTCGCGGGCATTCCGGGCCAATCGGGAACATCGAAATTATAATGTGCGGAAAGCTCTATCGCGTTTTTTGCATTGACCGGTTTCACGCCGGGAAATGCCGTCGCATACGCGCCCATCTCCGCGCCGCCTTGCACGCTGGAATGTCCGCGAATCGGCATCAACCCAGATTTGTCACGACCGACGTAACCTTTCATCAAACCGAGATTCAACACGGCGGAAACGGCATCGCCCCCATAAACGTGTTGGGTGATGCCCATGCTCCAGACGAGCACGGCGTTTTTTGCGTCGCGAATCAGTTCCGCAAATTCCTGCATCGATTCGCGCGAAAGACCGGATTGCGCTTCTAAAGTTTTGAATTCTAAGTTTTGAGTTTTAAGTTTTAATTCGTCGAAGCCGCGGGTGAAATTCTCGACGAAATTTTTGTCATACCAACCGTTCTCGATGAGAATTTTCAGGACGCCGTAGATGAACGCGATGTCGCCGCCTTGCGAAACGGGGAACCAATAATCCATCAGGTCGGTGCCAAAAATCGCGCTGCTGGCGCTGGAGGGAACCCAATAGCGTTGCATGCCCGGTTCGCGATACGGATTCACCATCACGATTTTCGTGCCGAGCTTTTTCGCTTCGTGAAAATATTTCGTCGTGACGGGTTGATCGTTCGCGGGATTAGAGCCGAATAAAATAATCAGATCCGTCCCGTAAAAATCTTTGTAACTGCACGTCGTGGCGGCGACACCGAGCGCATATTTCATCGCGCCGGTGCTGGGCGAATGACACAGGCGCGCGGCGTTATCGACGTTGTTCGTGCCAAGAAAGCGCGCGGTCTTTTGCGCCATGTAATAAATTTCATTGGTCACGCCGCGCGACGTGACGAAGAATGCAAAACGTTTTGGTGTGCTGGCGCGAATTTTTTTCGCGATGCGCGAATAAGCTTCGTCCCAGGAGATGCGGCGAAACCCTTTCGCATTTTTCTCGCGCAACATCGGATAGGGCAACCGGCCAAGTTCACGAAGTTGCGCGTTATCAAGTTGCTTAAGCTTGGAAATATCTTCGAGCAAGGAAATGTCCAGCGCGGGCATCGTGTTCAGTCGAAGCAGATTCAAACGCGTCATACAGAGATGCGTTCCTTTAATTGTCCAATCGTGCAGTCCCGCAACCCCCAGCGCGCAACCATCGCAAACTCCGCGCGTGATGACTTTCCATGCGTAGGGAAGATTATCTTTATTCTTCCAAACGACCTTTGCCATGTCGCGAAAATGCTTCGGCTTCGTTTGGCCGAGGCCGAAGGGGATCGCACCGACGATTTTTTGCTTCAACGTTCTCTGAATCCTGTGCGTGGTCATGAAATTATTTGAGCAAGGCTTCAAAACCAGCTTGCTCGAAGTGATGATCGCCGGTCAGCGATTTTTTCAATCCGAGATCATTCATCGCCGTGAAGGAAATGCAGTCGGTGAGCGACCAATCTTTATCGTGCCGTTTGGAATATAGCTCCAGTCCGCGCATCAAAAGGGACTGGGAGGGTTCCACAATTTTTAAAAGCGGATTTCGATAAAGGTTCTGAATCAAGTTTGCGGCCTGAATTCGTTTCGCGGGGGACGCCAAGGCATCGGCGACTTCCACTAAAACCCAGGCAGTGGTGACAATGGTTCCTCGGAAATCTCGCGAAAACGCGACGCATTTGGAATGGGAATCATCCGCCCGGTTGGTCAAGCCGAGGAAATAGAAAGTGTCAGCGAAAACCACATTCATCTTTTCGGCGTTCCGTGAATGTAATGATCGTGATTTGCGGCGAGATCATGCGGGCCTTCAAAAATACCGATAAACTCCTGGAGCGATTCCGCCAAAGTAGGATTGGCACAAGCTGCATCTGGAATGCGCACTTCCAATTCCATTCCGTCTGGCAAATGGACATTCGGCGGTAAAACAATCACGCCGTTGGCAGTTTTTCCAATGCAAGTCATGGCTGAAACATATCAGTTCAAAAGGTTCGTTCAATGTCAGACTCAGCGCAAAAAAATAGCGGCGCTCTCACGAGACGCCGCCACGAATTTTTTTTGAAGTGCGGCGGTCACAGACGCGCCGCTA
The DNA here is from genome assembly GCA_038316905.1 of Verrucomicrobiota bacterium. Classification (GTDB taxonomy): domain Bacteria; phylum Verrucomicrobiota; class Verrucomicrobiia; order Limisphaerales; family CANJXF01; genus CANJXF01. The sequence continues at coordinate 3,317 of JBBQAX010000102.1, forward strand.
CAAAATTATTTATGCAAATGCCGACCTTTGAAGGTCAGTTCCGCGATGCCTGATTTGTCCAGTTCGCCCAAACCTTCTTTGGTCATCAGGTCGAATTGTTTTTTGGTCGCGGTCGCCAATGGCAAATTGAGTTTCTGTTCCTTTGCGAGTTTGAGCGCAATGCCAGAATCTTTGGCGGCGTGCGACGCTGAGAAAAAGCACGAATGATCTTTGTTCTGCATATCTTCGCCATCGGTCGCCAAGACGCGGGAATTCGCGCCGGTTTGCGAAAACACTTCGCGCACTGTTGCGAGATCGAGTCCGAGCGCGCCCGCGAGTCCAAGTCCTTCAGCCAAACCGGCGGTGTTGATATTCATCACCATGTTGACGAGCGCTTTGACCTGCGCCGCTTTTCCAGCCGTGCCGATGTAACGCAACGACGTACTCAACTTTTCCAAAATCGGTTTGACGCGATTGAAAACTTCTTCTTTGCCGCCGCACATTAAATAAAGCGAACCTTCGCGCGCCTGCGTGATGCTCGATGCCATGCACGCTTCGAGCGAACTCGCGCCTTTGCTCTCACATTTTTCTTCGACCCAAACGTGGATCGCAGGAGAAACCGTGGCGCAATTGATGAACACTTTTCCTTTGGCGCGCTTGAGCAAACCGCTTTTGAAAATGGTTTTCATCGCGTTGTCATCCGTCACGACGGTGATGATGACATCTGACGCTTTTGTGACATCGGCCAGTTGCATCGCGGCCTGCGTACCCAATTCCTGCGCGAGCGTTTGCGCGCGAACCGAATCCACGTCATAGATCGCCGCGATTTCATAACCGCTGTCTTTCAATCGACGCGCCATGTTTGCGCCCATGCGCCCGACTCCAACGATTCCAATTTTTTCAGTCATAATTTTTTTGGGGGTTAAATGTTTAAATTAAGAATTCGAGAACTTGTGTCGGAGATTTTTGGGATTCTCGAACGAAATGCAAACCAAGATTTCTCGCCGGTTGATAAAAGCGGGTCGCACATGAGGAACTTTGGACTGCGAGAACATGTCGCCGCTCTGACTGCACGGCGGAAAAGCTCAAAAGGTTTGAGTATGGCGACGGTGCAGGAAAAGCGATGTCGTGCCGTCGCACTCCATGTGCGTCAGCCGCACGTTCACAAACCACGATAGATTATCTCCAACGTCATCACCGAGTAACTCGTGACCAGTGCGGGATCTTTTTCCCACCAGCGGCCATTGGTGTTCGCCCATGAGCCATCACTTTTCTGTAGATTGATCAGCTTCATCGCCACTTCTTTTCGCCAATTGATTTTTTTTCCGTTTGCCAATTCCAGTTGATCCACGCCTGACGCCGATAACCCCTTCGTCATTAAATGCAGATAATAATAATATCCCTGCTCGCCCATTCCGGGATTTTCTTCGAGCGTGAAATTCTTCGCCAACCAATCCGTGACCGCCACCACGCGTGGATCATCGCGTTTTAAATCTGCGTAAATATAACTGAGCAAACCCGCGTAGCTGATACTGCCGTAGGAACGCAGCGCGACTTTTCCAGTCGCATTCGTCTCCGAACCAGCCTTGCTTTCGCCCGGTTCATAAATAAATCCGCCAAGGTTTTTCTCATCGCTCGCAACGTAGGTCTGCCTGTTGTGGCTCGGCAGATTTTGACAACTTTGCAGAAAATGGATCGCTGCTTTCCAATTGAGATCCTTTGCACCGGCGAGGTTTTTATCCGTATCGAAATCCTTGCTGTAATAAAGAGCCTCCAACGCGATAAGCGTGTTGTTCATGTCAGAATGTTCGCCTTTGCTGCCGTAGCCAACTCCGCCGTCCAATGGACTGTCGATTTTTCCTTTTTCTCCCAAATCAATTTGCTGGCCGACCAACCATTGCCGCGCAGTGCGAATCGTTGGTTCGTATTCAGGTTTGCGAGCGGAAACGAGCGCGAGAAGCGAGAGCGCCGTGTTATAATTTTGAAGTTCTTTCCGGTAGATCCCGCCATCGGGCTGAACGTTATTGAGAAGAAATGCGTATCCTTTTTTCACCGCTGAATTCGTTTTGAATCGCCCGTTGGGTTCGCCCATGAACGCATTCAAAGCCAGCGCCGTTACCGCTGGATGATCCGCCGTGGACCAAAAACCGTTCGGATTTTGATTCGTTTCCAGCCAGGAAAGTCCTTTGTTGATGGCGTGCCCGACTTCGTTGCGGAAAGAAACATCCGTTCTCGCCGACGATGCCTTGGAAAACCTGGGTTCCACCTCCGCTCCAAACGATGGCAAAGCGCACAGAAGGAAAAAGATGAGTCCTGTTTTCATTTTCAATTTTTCGAATCCTTTCCGTTGTTTTGTGATTCCAATTTGAGCGTTACTTCGACGGCAGCGTTCAATGGCGGAACCACATTCGTGTTTACTGACCAGATTTCGTCGTTGTTGCGGCTGGGTTGCGAACTATTCGCCAACGCAAGTGGATCGGCGATAATGGAAATGATCGAGCCGTCTCGTTGCGCAATGAAAGTGCCATCAATCACTTTTGAACCATTGTAAAGCCAGTAACTTTTATTCATCGGCGATTTTGTTTCGCTATTAAAAATCAATTCTTCGGCACGAATGCGTTGCTCCACACTGTTGGTTTTCCAGCTGACTTCGACCCTGATGTTGTCGCCTGAAATGTTTGTGCCAGTTGCGTTAGATGCCGAATTGTTGCCGCCAATCAGAAGCATCGCGACATGGATTTGTGACGGCTCGGTTTCCGTTTTCAAAAGACTTTCGTGCAGCTTTCCCGTTCCTGTGACAACGAAATATTCGATCAATCCATTGGTCATGTTGATCGTTGCGGGAAATTGAATCGTCTTGCGCTCCTTGTCCAGGCGCACGGAGCCGAGCTGAAAAACTGCGGGCGCAATCTCTTTGAGTGGCAGGTTGGTCGTTTGCGCGGACACCGCTACTGCACTCGCTAAAAATACGGCACACACTAAAATTCTCGTCTCAGAAAAGCAGAATTTCATTCGAAAGAAGCCAACCTAGAACACGCTTTTCGCATTGCAAACCGCAAATCGGGACAACCCCTAGCAGACGAGCAGGAAGAATTTCGTTTGCGATAGGCGAGTCGGCTGTCTAGCGTTTTGCCGAGAGTCGGTCAAAATCACTTCGGACCTTCGTTCAGAAAAACTATGAATAGCGCTCCTCTTACAGCAGATGAATTAACCGAGTTAACGTCCGGTTTGCACCGCCTGGCCCACAACCTCTGGTGGACCTGGAACCAGGGCGCGCAGGAGATTTTCCACGAACTTTCTCCGCGCAGTTGGCAGAATCTTTACCATAACGGCGTCGCCATTCTGCACGAAGTATCCGATTACGAATTGCGCATTCGCCTCCAGGACCCGGATTTTGCCCGCCGCGTGCGTGAAGTTTTGAACGACTTCGACGCCTACATGAACGAGCAGGACACTTGGGGAAATCAAAATGCCCCGGCGCTCACGAAAAATCCCATCGTCTATTTCACTGCGGAATTCGGATTCCACGAAACCTTGCCCATTGCTGCGGGTGGACTCGGTATCCTCGCTGGGGATCACGCAAAATCAGCCAGTGATTTGGGCATTGGGTTTGTCGGCATCAGTTTATTTTATCGAGAAGGTTATTTTCAACAGGCGTTCAATCACGAGAATTGGCAGTCCGAATATTACACGCTGCTTAACCCAAAGAATCTGCCGATCGAACCAGTCCTTAATTCCAAAGGTGAACCGGTTGTTTGCTCGGTGGAAATAGGAATGACGCAAGTATTTTTCCAGGCGTGGCGGGTCAATGTCGGACGTAACCCGATCTATCTACTCGACACCAATCGTCCTGAAAATGACCAGCGTTTTCGCGATCTGACGTTGCGCGTTTACGGCGGCGATAGCACGACGCGCATCATGCAGGAAATTTTGCTCGGCATCGGCGGAGTCAAATTGATGCGCGCGTTGGATGTGAAACCTTCCACGTTCCACATGAACGAAGGTCACGCCGCATTTTTGGTTTTGGAACTCATCCGCGAAAAGCTCAAAGCCGGAAAGAAATTTGACGCTGCCTACAGCGAGACGAAAACCGAATGCCTTTTCACGACCCATACGCCAGTCGAGGCTGGCCACGATCGATTCACGGGAGATCTGATGGATTACGCGCTCCACAAATGGCCTGCACATTTGAATCTTTCCTTCCAGGAATTGATGACGCTTGGTCGAGTCAATCCTTCCGATCAGAACGAACCATTCTGCATGACAGTCCTCGCCTTGAAACTTTCCCGTGCCGCCAACGGGGTCAGCGAATTGCACGGACAGGTCAGCCGCGAAATGTGGCAATCACTTTATCCCGGCAAAAAAGTCGAGGAAGTCCCCATCGGCCACATCACCAACGGTGTTCATCTGATGGGCTGGATGAAAGGCCCGGTGCGTCGTTTTTGGAAACGCAAATTGAGCGCCGGTGGAGAGACAAAACCAGCGACCCCATCGAGTGGAGACACCACTATTTTCTGGTCGAAGAAGCCGGCCATTTCTTGCGAAACGGAAGTCAATTCTCCCGAATTCTGGAAGCGCCTTGCCGATCCAGGCTTCATCAGCGACGAAGAACTTTGGGCATTGCGTTACAAATTGCGCCGCGAGCTAATCGAATTCGCACGACGCCGTTTGTTGCTCCGGCAACCGCATCATTTGACCCAGGGGGATTTCATCGCGTTCGATCAGTTGCTTAATCCCGATGCTCTCACCATTGGTTTCGCTCGGCGTTTCGCCACCTACAAGCGCGCGCCGCTGATTTTCGATCAGTTCGAAAAAGTTGTAAAACTGGTGAATGACAAGGCGCGTCCGATTCAATTTATCTTTGCGGGTAAAGCGCATCCGCGGGATGACGAAGGCAAGCGTTACATCCAGCGAGTCGTTCACCTGAGCAAATTTAGCGAACTCAAAGGCCATCTTGTTTTCCTGGAAAACTACGATGTGCATGTCGCTCGACAAATGGTTTCAGGCTGCGACATCTGGCTAAACAATCCGCGACGTCCACTCGAAGCCTCTGGCACGAGCGGCATGAAGGCGAGCTGCCACGGGTGTTTGAACCTCAGCATCATGGACGGCTGGTGGCGCGAAGGTTACGACGGCACGAACGGATTCTCGATTGGCGACGATTCACATCCCGATTCGATTGAGGAACAGGATCGTGTGGATAGCGAAAACCTTTACAAAACGTTGACTGAACAAGTCATTCCGAGCTTTTACAATCGTGATGCGCAGGGAGTTCCGCGCGAATGGATTCAGAAAATCCGCCGCGCCATGATCACGTTGGTTCCGCAATTCAATACGTGGCGCATGGTGCAGGAATACACGCAAAAATATTACCTGAAGAAATAACGATGCTCTGCCCCGTGGATCAATCGGTCGTGCAGTCGCGCGAAGATGGCGCGACCCAAATTTTATCGTGCGAACTCTGTCACGGGTTTTGGTTCAGTCGCGAACAGCTCGCCGCGTTTGTCCGGACCGGGAACCACATAAAAAAATTTCCGAAGAAAAAGGTTTTTTCCGAAAAGCTCCAACACTCGGACAGCCAGCGCCTTTGTCCTTCATGCGAAAAAACGGATTTGTTTGCCAAGCTGATCGACGGAGTGGAAATCGATGTTTGCCCGCGTTGCCATGGGATCTGGCTCGATGCCGGCGAGTTGGAACTCATCATCACCCGCTATCACCGCAAACAAAAGCTCCATGCCGTTTCTGATAGCGCGTCGGAAATTTTCACCCAAACCGTTTCCGATCCCAACCTCTTGATTGAATTAGGTGGATTGATTGGAGATGCGCTTGGGAAAAGTTCCGAATGGGCTTCCGAAGCCGCCCCAGCCCTACTCGATTTTATCGGCGAAGCATTTTCGTCCATCGATTTTTAATCCCGAACGCACGTAGCCGCGCTCGCTAGCGCGTGGCATTATTAAAATCGAAAACCACGCTCTCGCGAGCGCGCTACGTGGTTTCCGAAGTTTCACCTTTCCGTCCCCCGCCCTTGCACTAAATTGAATTTGTGAAACGCGACATCAAATCGCTCTCGATGGAAGAGCTGCAAACCCACTTCAAAGAATGGGAGCAGCCCGCCTATCGACTCACGCAATTGCTGGACTGGATTTACAAGCGCCGTGTCATCACTTGGGAAGCGATGACCAATCTCCCCAAGATTTTGCGCGAAAAGCTCGCCGAGAATTTCACGCTGCTAACACTCGAGTTGGTTCGCAAGCAAGGTTCACGCGATTCCACCCAAAAATTTCTCTGGAAACTCGCGGACGGCGCGATGATCGAAAGTGTTTTGATTCCAGCGAGTCCATCCCTTTACGGTGAAGCCAGCGATCGCCATACGCTTTGCGTTTCGACTCAGGTCGGTTGCGCTTACGGATGTAAATTTTGCGCCAGTGGTTTGGAAGGTTGGAAACGGAATTTGCGTCCTGAAGAAATCATTGAGCAGGTTCTCGCCACCGAACGTTGGAACGAATCCGAATCAAAAGTTCAAAATGCGCAGCCAAAAGTTGAATCTGATTCGCGGCTCATCAATAACCTCGTCATCATGGGCATGGGCGAACCGCTTGCGAATTACGATAACCTCATGAAGGCGCTGAAAATTCTCAACGCGCCGTGGGGTGGTGGAATCGGCGCGCGTAAAATTACGATTTCCACCAGCGGACTCGCTCCGCAGATTCGCAAGCTGGCGGATGAACCGCTGCAATTTCGTCTCGCGATTTCGCTTCATGGCGCCACCGACGAAACGCGCAATCGCATCATGCCGGTGAACAAAAAATATCCACTGCGCGATCTCACGGCCGCCTGCGAATATTACGAACAGAAAAAAGGACGCATGATCACTTTGGAGTATATTTTGATCGCGGGCGTTAATGATGCGTTAACCCAAATTAAACCGCTGGGGCAACTTGCTCATCGCCTCCACGCGAAAGTGAATTTGATTCCCTACAATAAAGTTGAAGATCTGCCATGGGTTCGCCCGACCGAAGAAGCACAGGAAAAATTTCTCGCCGCGCTCGAACGCGAAAAAGTCATTGCCACGCTCCGCCGCGAAAAAGGTCACGACATCGATGCCGCCTGCGGTCAGCTCCGGTTAAAAACCGAGCGTGCCGCTCGCGAAACATTTGCGACAGGTGCCAAATAACCTTATTCTCCACCCGTGATTGCCTTGCTCGATTACGATTCTGGAAACCTGCGTAGCGTTGAAAAAGCTCTCGTCAAAGTTGGAGCGACCGTGCGCGTCGTGCGCGACACCAAAGAGATGTTCGACGCGTCAGCCGTGGTTTTGCCCGGCGTCGGTGCGTTTGACGATTGCCTGAACGCAATGCAGCGGCAGGATTTGCTGGCGGGCTTGAAGGAGTTCATCAAAACCGGAAAACCGTTCCTTGGAATCTGCGTTGGCTACCAGGCCTTGTTCGAGAAGAGCGAAGAATTCAACAGTTGCGCGGCTGGACTCAACGTTTTCAGAGGTAAAGTGCGACGTTTTTCTGAGAAACCTGGATTGAAAATTCCGCAAATCGGCTGGAACCAGGTCGACATTGCGCAAACGAATTGCCCGTTGTTCAAAGGTATCAGCAATGGCAGTTACGTCTATTTCGTCCACAGCTTTTTCCCTGAACCGGTGGACGAATCAATCGTCGCGACGCGCACGACCTATGGCGATACCTTTGCGTCTTCAGTTTGGAAAGACAACGTTTACGCCACGCAATTTCACCCTGAGAAAAGCCAGGGCATCGGTTTGCAATTGTTGAAGAATTTTGTCGAGTTGGCGAAATAGGTCGCGCGCACCAACCCGAAAGCCTCTCAGTTCTTCTCAGTTCTATTGATGAGGGACATGCATCCGTGAAACCAGGCAAGATCATGACCTTTTCTCCGACTTTGTGAAAAAAATCACAAAGTTCTTGCGCCTCTAAAAAAGCGGTGGTTAGTTAACTTCGTTCGCGCAGTTTCGTTCCCATGAAAACCAACACCGAATTCGCATATAACTCGAAAGTCGAAGGCGACGTCGTGGTCACGCGAGTCGATGCCGCGCTCAATTGGTTTCGCAAGAATTCCGTCTGGCCGATGCCGATGGGTTTGGCGTGTTGCGCGATCGAATTGATGGCGGCGGGGGCGAGCCGGTATGACATCGCGCGCTTTGGTTCGGAGGTCATGCGCTTTTCGCCGCGCCAATCGGACGTGATGATTGTCGCGGGTACGGTTACTTACAAAATGGCGCTTGCCGTCAAAAGAATTTACGACCAAATGCCAGAGCCGAAATGGGTCATCGCGATGGGCGCGTGCGCTTCGACCGGCGGCATGTATCGCAGCTACGCGGTTTTGCAGGGCGTGGATAATATTATTCCCGTGGACGTTTATGTGGCCGGTTGCCCGCCTCGGCCTGAAGCGCTGCTCGACGCGCTGATTCGGTTGCAAAATAAAATCGGTGGCGAACCGATTCGTTATCGTCCGCGCGATGCGGAATTGGTGGCTGAAACGGCAAAGCCAGGCACGCCAAAACCGGAATTCGAAGTGACCAGCAAATGAGCGCTTTGGAATTAGCTCAAAAACTTCAGGAGAAATTCAGCGAATTAATTTCCGCGCCCAAAGAATTTCGAGAAGAAATTACCGTCGTGCTGTCGGACGCGGAGAAGATTGCGGACGTTTGCGCGTTCGCTAAAAAGGAATTGGGCTTCGATTATCTGATCGATCTCAGCAGCGTCGATAATTATGGCGATGATCCGCGTTGGACGCTGGTTTACGAACTTTACGGCTACGGACATCGCGCGCATTTGCGTCTGAAAACCAGTGTGAGCGAGGAGAAATCCGAGTTGCCGACTATCAGCACGGTCTGGCGCACCGCCGATTGGCACGAGCGCGAAATCTACGACATGATGGGCATTCGTTTTCGCGGACATCCTGATCTGCGCCGCATTTTGATGTGGGACGGCTATCCTTATTTTCCGTTGCGCAAAGATTTTCCGCTCGCCGGCAAACCGAGCGAAATGCCCGACGTCGCTTTCACCAACAAAGCTCCGATGGAAGGCGGCCCATTCGTCACGATTGCGGGGGGCAAAGACACGATTGCCCGCGAACCACGCATTCGGATTCCAGAAACAGATTCGCTGGAAACAACGAATCGCGTCGAGCGCCGCAGGGACATTAAAGATTTGCACGGCCAGTCGCATGGGCCGGGGCCGATTAAGAAGAAATCATGAAGCTTGAAATCAAGGCGATTTGGGATGGAAAAGTTTTTATTCCGTTGGAGCCGGTGAAATTGGAACCAGGCACAAAAGTCAAATTGACCGTCACAACTTTACCGGAGTCGAAAACAACAAGCGGCAAAACGTCGCGAAAAAAATAAATTAGTTATTCAAGAAATTCAATTCCGTGATCCCGCAGCGCGTTAATTACATGACCGATCAAAATCAATTTGCTGAAAAGAAGACAATCGCGATGCTGATTGATGGCGATAACGCGCAACCGTCTCTCATCAAAGAAATGTTGGCTGAGGTGAGTAAATACGGACGAACGACGGTTCGCAGAATTTACGGCGATTGGACAACGCCCAACATGAATAGCTGGAAAGACACATTGCAAGAGAACGCGATTCAACCGATGCAACAGTTTCGCAATACCGTTGGAAAGAATGCCACTGACAGCGCGATGATTATCGACGCAATGGATATTTTACACTCTGGTGCTGTGGGAGGATTCTGTTTGGTTTCGAGTGATAGCGACTACACTCGGCTTGCAACTCGTATTAGAGAAAAAGGCATCTTCGTTATGGGTATTGGTCAGAAGAAGACGCCAAAATCATTTACGAATGGCTGTGACCTGTTTGTTTTTGCCGAGAACCTCATTTCGCAGCAGGAAATGATTGAACCAAAATTAAAATCCCAATCTGCCCCAGTCAC
>JBBQAX010000103.1:0-13141 GCA_038316905.1 Verrucomicrobiota bacterium
CATTATCCGTGTCCTCATTGCCGGGATTGGTATGGCTCACCAAAATCTCGTAGGCGTCGGTCAAACCGTCGCTCTCGCCGTCCTGTAACGTTCCAAGTCGAAACCAACCTTCCAACGGCCAGATTCGTAAGAATGACGTCGGTTTGGTTGTTTGTCGTTCGCAATAACCAGACCCAATTTGTCAGGTTTAAACCGGGAACTGTCGCTGTCAGATTGGTGGTGGAAAACAAATCGTAAGCCGCGTTCGTCTCATGCGCATGAATCCAAAAATGCGCAGAGGAATTTGTCACCCCACGAATCTCCAGCCATAGATTGGTTTCGGAATAATTGTAAGACGGCGGTGATTCCATTGGTTCATCTCCCTCACCCGCTTCATCTTCACCCGGCGTTGGTGGGCCTTCTGAAAAACTTGTCATTCGTTCTGCTTTCTGTTCTTCCCGCAAACTCACATAATCGACTTCGCGGTCGTCCACTAAAAAGACATTTCCCCAGGAATAAATATCCAAATCCAAATCTGCGACCGGATTATACGGTGTTGGAGGCAAGCTGGTCAGTTGAAGGGAGTAAAATGTTCCCACCGTTGGACGTTCGGAAAGAAGAATTAACGACTGCGCATGAGTAATTGAACTCAAACAAAAAAGCGCAGACGCGACACCGGTAAGAACTGGATTACAGAAGATTTTCATTAAAAATGGTGATTATTGCCCGTCCAACCTCCCGGTTTCTAACAGGCTCCAAAAATCGCAGCAAGTCTTAATCATCCGTTTAGCGGTGTGGAGACAACGCAGAAAGTTTGTTGTGCTGAAAGGTGTCGTTTTCTTCCGACTATCGCATAATTCTTGGCGCCGCCATTCGTGCTGAACGAAAACGGGCGGGGCTTACTCAAGAATGCCTGGCTGAGAAAGCTGACCTTCACCCCAATTTTCTTGGCCGTGTTGAACGCGGGGAAGAACACGTATCCCTAATGGCACTTCGCCGAATTGCTCAAGCTCTCAAAGTGCGGGTTCGCGATTTAGTTTTAGATATTTGACCGGGAAGTTTCGGGGATGATCTGAACTAATTATTATTCGTATCGCAACGCCTGGATTGGATCGAGCTTGGCGGCTTTGATGGCTGGAAATAATCCGGCGAGAATGCCCACGCCCGCGCTGAACGCGAACGCAATTATCATCGCATCAAAGGTGATCATGGGCGCGTTGTCCGTGGGGGAAATCCAAACGAGAATTTTCACCAGCCCGTAGGAAGCCATCATGCCAACGACCGCACCGATCACTGCGATGACCACGCTTTCCACCAGAATTTGAATAAACACGTCGCTGAAAGTCGCGCCGACGGCTTTGCGAATTCCGATTTCACGAATGCGTTCAGTGATGCTCGCGAGCATGATGTTCATAATGCCGATGCCGCCGACCAAAAGACTGATCGCCGCGATAAACCCGCCGCTCACTCGCGCATTGCGAATCGAAGTTGTGATCTGTTCCGCCCAGTTCTCCTGAGTTTCAAACTCGAAATTTTCGATGCCGTTGTGCGTCAGCATCATGACATTGCGCGCTTGTTGCAGCGCTGGCTCGAGTTGATCAATGTCGTAAACTTTCATGGCAACGGCCGAAAGAACTGGATTGGGGAGACTTTCGGTTCCTGTTGCGGAGCGGAACTTCAGCCACATCGTATTCAGGGGAATATAGACGGTTGAATTCTTGTATCGGAAAACATAACTGCTGCCACTACGCCCTCCGCTGCGGCCTCGATCGCGCTGAGGCCCGGTTGTCTGCGGTTCATTTTTGGCCAACTCCCGCTTTCTGGCGTCTTGTTCACTTTCGTAATGTTGAAACATTCCGATGATGGTGAAGAGTTGGCCGCGAACATTGACCTGCTCCCCGATGGGAATGATCTCGTAACCCACCTGTTCGGGCGAACCGAACAATTCATCGCGGACCCCCGTCCCAATGACGCAGACACTCCGGCCATTCTCGTCGTCGATTTCGTTAAACATGCGGCCATGCTCGACCACGTGTTCATTCATCTCTGCGGCATTAGGCGATGTCCCAAGAAAATTCCATGAGTTAAAGGATTTGGCGCCGCGAGTCATGGTCAAATCGCGCTCGCGCATCTCCGGCGTAATCAGACGAAACAGCGGCGCGCTGTTTTGCAGTGCGTAAACGTCTTTGATCGTTAGGCCCACCGCTTGATCGGCAAGATGAAGTTGGTCAGCTGGAATATCCTGCTCTTCCAAACGAACGCGCTCGATTCCGCCAATCGCAATCAAGGCTTCACGCATTCCATTCTCCATCCCTTTAACCAACGCGGACATCGCCACGAGGCTGGACACGCCCAAAATGATCCCGAGCATTGTCAACAACGAGCGAAACTTATGCGCCCAGATCTCTTTGATCCCAATCGTGATGGCGTTGAAAAAATTCATTTAAACTCGGAACGGGGAACTCGGAACGCGGAATCAGAAATCCTCTCGCGCGGTTCTGAATTAAACTTCCTTGCCGTATTGATGGACCCAACGGTGATCGCTACAAGTTCGTTGGCTTCGATCAAAAGCGGATCTACCAACTTTCCGGAGCTTCTGCCGCTTTCCAAAAAAAGTTCCAGCCAATAGCCGGACTCGTCGGCCTCTTCTTCCACCGTTCCCATTTTTTGAATGAAATCTGCATTCAATTTTGCCCGTTTCGCCGCACGATAATTTGCGCCAACTGAAGTTCCAGAGCGCAGCAATTGGCGTCCTGGAATCCGGCTTGCCTCATCCTTCGGCAAAGTTTCGGAGAATTTTATGACATCCAGCGCAAAACGTTTTGTCCTCAATTTCAAATCTGTTTCTTTCATATAGTTGGGCGCGTTTATGGAATTCGTTTTTCCGCGTTCCCCGTTCCGCGATCCGCGTTTAAACGGTCCAATCCCGCCAAAATTCGATCCTGATGAATAGCAATTTTCCCATCACGAATCTCGATTCGGCGCGGGGTGCGCGCAGCGATTTCTGGATCGTGAGTGACGAGGGCGATGGTGCGGCCTTCCTGGCTCAACCGGCTGAACAATTCAAGAATCGCCTCGCCCGTATGCGAATCCAAATTTCCGGTAGGCTCATCCGCAAAAACAATTTTTGGGCTGTTGACCAGCGCGCGGGCAATGGCGACGCGTTGCTGTTGTCCTCCGGAAAGTTGCATCGGGCGATGTTTGGAACGGTTTTCCAGATCAACCATTTTCAGTGCGTCCATGGCCCGCTCGCGACGTTCTTTCGCATTCTTACCACTGTAAATCATCGGAAGCTCCACGTTCTGAAGCACGTTCAATTTCGGGAGCAAATTGAAGAACTGAAAAACGAAACCAATTTTTTGATTTCGGATGGAGGCGAGTTGACGGCTGTTCGCATCGTGAATCATGGTTCCATCGAGCTGAATGGTTCCGTGAGTCGGCGAATCCAGGCAGCCAAGAATATGCATCAAAGTCGATTTGCCACTGCCGGATGGGCCGATGATGGAAATAAATTCGCCGCCCTCAATATCGAGGGTGACATCATCCAGCGCGCGAATGGTCTCGCCACCGAGATGATAAATTTTGCTGACGTTGCGCAGTTCGACGAGCGGCATACGATTAACTTGCAGTGCGACGCGGCGTTGAAGAACCACCGGAGCCACCCGCTGGACGGTTGGTGCCACCGGGACGCCCTCCCCCCGCAGCCCCGCCAGCGGGCCGTTCTCCTCGGCCAGAACCTTTATCGGCTTCAATGCTGTCGGCAGGTTGAACCAGGGAAACCGTTTCTCCTGCTGACAATCCACCGGTGATTTCAGCGAATGCGTAATCCGTCACGCCGATTTGAATTGGTCGCCGTTCGGTCGAGTTCGTGGTTTTCACGTACGCGAAGCGTTTGCCGGATTCTGTAAATACAGCAGCCAGAGGAATCGACAAAACATTGTCCGCCGAAGCAACCGGGATCGCGACATTTGCCGTCATGCCCGGACGGACCCGTGGATCAATTTCCTGGAGAACGATCCGTGCGGAAAAACCTTTTAAATTATTTTTGACGGTCGCTTGCGGCGCGATGCGCTCGACCACGCCTTGCATCTTCAGACCCGGAACAGATTCCACGATGATATCCACTGCCTGCCCGGGCATGACGCGCGTGACGTCGGCCTGATTGATGTGCGCCAGAATAATCATGTCCTTGAGATTGGCGATGGTCATGACTTCGGTGCCGCTATTGAATCCCGCTGAACCAGAAACCGCTTGCCCGACCGAGACGGGGCGCGTCAACACGGTGCAATCAAACGGCGTCACAATTTTGGTTTTGGAGAGTCGATCTTCAACGAGGCGCAACGCTTGATCTGCGCGATCAACGGAGTTTTTGGCCAGCTCGTAATCCGTGCGGGAATCATCGAACACCTCCTGCGAAATCAACTTGTCAGAATAAAGTTTTTGAACGCGATCGAAATTCCGTTTGGCTTTCTCGAGTTGCAGCCGCGCTACTTCGATTTCCGTTTTGCGCGACGCGAGTTCGATTTGTAAATCAGTGTCGTCGAGCGTGAAGAGCAAGTCGCCTTTTTTTACTTTATCGCCGATGTCCACGGGCAGGAGATCAATCTTTCCATTTACTTCAGGACGCACGGAAACCTGATCGGCCGGACCAATGTCACCGGCGGTGTTGATGGCGAAAAGGATGTTGCGTGATTCAACCGTCGCGGTGGTGGGGCGCTTTGTAGCTTTCGCCGAACCTTTTTGCGTCTGCCATTTTTTCCAAAAATGGAACCCGCCGAAACCGGCTATTCCCAAAACTAACAGGATGATAAACAATTTTTTCATTCGAAAGAGTGAAAGGCTAAACCAAAACTGAATGCCTGCAAATCGGAACTTCCTAAACAGACACGTTTCGCGCCCATGAGGTGACAGTTTTACCGGCAAATCGTTCTAAAAGGTTGCCAGCGGAAAAGATTTCAGCACCCGATATTCCGCCCCTTTCGGCGACAAAACGCTCTGCATCAGATGGATTCCAGCCACGCTAAATTCACCGAATCTTTCGGAACCACATCGTGAGTTCGGCAATGATTGTCTCCGTCGGAAAAATCGCCACAAAGGCACGGATCTTTTCTGGAAGCTCGCGGGCAGTCACAAGGCTACCTGCCGGAAACAGCGGCAACTTTATTTGTTGAAATAGAATTCAATTGCACGCGCTCAAATATCTGCGGCGCAAATGTCGCCCGCCCAAAGTTTGGACTGGTGCCGATCACTTCCTGCTCGTTCCAACGTTCGACCCGGAAGGTCACGCGTCCGCCATTGTGCAGGAAGGCGCGAACGTTTGCCCCAAGTTCATCCGGCGTTGCGTTGCCTTCTCCCGCAAACTGAATCTCCGAAATTCGATTGAACGGAATGTCGAGCTTCGTGCCGGACGTGGCAAAAGTAACTTTGTCATCACGGAAGACCTCCAGTGTGCCGGAAACTTTGTCGCCGTTCGCCAGATTCGCCAAATCACTTTTGCCGACAAAAACGTTGGTGGATTTTGTATCCATTTTCCCGTCCCACTCAGTGATGCGCAGGTTGCTCAATTTGATGGAGCCTTGCCCACCTTGATGCACAAAACGCATCCCGGTTCCCGTGCCCGCAAAACCATCAGGGTCCATCCATTCCTTCACCAGAACACCGTCGGCGAACAATGCAACGATGCTGGTCTTCTTGCTGGCGCGAATCTCTATGTGCGCACGATTTTTTTGGGTGAATTGTGGAACCGGAGTTTGACCCAAATATTTCAGTGGTTCGTTTTTTTTCACGGGCATCAACGTCGCAACGAAGCTATTAATTTGGAGACTGTAGAAACCGCCGAAATCCGGCTCGTTATCTTTGTTGGCGAGGTTGATCGGCTGCATGTGGCTGGTGTAAATCGCAATGGCCGACTGCAACATGCCTTTCCACGCCACGTCGAATTCAATTCGCGCTGCGTCGGGCAACTTCAGATCCCGCGCAATCGACGAGGAATGGGTGGCGTAAAATGCGCCATTCGCATACTTCCATTCGCCCGCTTCGCCCGCAGCCAACGCATTTACTTTACCCATGATCCAACCTTCCAAGCCGGTGGGGCCGACAAAGATCGGCTCTCGATCTGGCGGCAATGGCTCCAGGCTTTGCACCACATTTCTCGGAAAAACCATTTCGCCTGCGAACGTTGTTTCCAGCGCGATTGTTTTCGCGTCGAGTCGAATCAACTTTCCTTCGAGCGAATCGCCGTTGCGCAATTCGAGGCGACAGCGATTCGACACGGTCGAGATGGAATCTTTGCCTGGAGCAAAACGGATTTCAGAAATATTCGCTCCCGAAAATTGGATTGGCTGGAAAACATCGCTTCGTTGCCAGACCACCGATTTGTCCGCCGCAATCGAATTCAGTTTTCCGGCAAGCAAGTCGCCATTGCGGAACAGCACCGTCTGACGCGTGGAATTCGTGTCGCCTGTTTGCGCCCGAATCTGCGATGCGCAAAATGCAGACGCCAGAAGCGCGAGGAAGAAAACTGGTTTTAACTTAAGGTTCATTGACCTCCCAGATGACATCGCTCGGCGAACCGGATTCTTCGGTTTTCGCTTTGCCGGGGTTGAAACGAATCTGTCGAATCGTCGCCGAGTTGAGCGAGATTGGCCCAAAGTTTTTGTTCCGCCCGAAGATTTTCTCGTTGTCCCATTTTTCGAGAGCGAAAGAAATTTTGCCGCCCCCGGAAACCGATGCCTGAATTTCCCAGGGGCTGAGCGGATTGGCATTCGTAGTCTCGCCGCTGAACAGAACCTGAGTAACGCGCTGCATGGGAATATCCAACGCAGCCGCGGGCGTGGTAATTTTTAATTTCCCTTCCTGAAGACTGGTTAATTTCCCGGAGACTTTGTCGCGATTGGCGAGATGAATCTGGTCCTCAGTAACAGGAGCGTTCGTCCCGGATTCACCACCCGAATTTCCATCCCATTCGGAAACTTTGATATTGCTGATCTTCACGTCTGCGCCATCGGTTTGCGCGTAGAAAAGAATGCCCGAACCTTTCCCGACCCAGCCCGCGCTATCCTTCCATTGGTTCACCAGTTTTCCATCGACGAGCAACTCGATCAGGCTCTCCGCTTTGCTTCCGCGAAATTCCATGTGAACGTTTTTCTTCGCGAGCATCGGCATGATGGTTTCAGTGCGGCCCAACGTCGCTGAACCGGATCCCGCGTTGATGCGTTGCAGCGAAACACTGCCGGGATTGATATAAAACATGTAGGAACTGCTGTTGTAATTGAAGGTATCGAACACACCTGTGTAGTAGGAAAAGAGCAGGCTGAATGGAGCATTCCACGCGAGATCAAATTCCAGACGGCTCGCCTCGGGCAGTTGCAGATCCCGGCCCAACGTGCCAGCGGAATTCGCGATGAACGCGCCTTCACTATAACGCCACGCCTTGGGAGTCTGATTCTTGCCAAGCTTCCAGTCCTCAATGCCAGTCGGGCCTTCGTAAACGGTGGCAACACCTTTGGGAAAAAAGCGAATGGATCTCAGGCTCGCTCGCGGAGTTTTAAACCGACCACCAAACCACGTTTCCAATTCCAATTCAGTTTCGTTGAGCGCGATCAGATTTCCAAAGAACTCATCTCCATTCGCAAAACGAAACTGACAAGTGGTTTGCGAGGTTGGCGCAGTCAACGCAGTCGCTCTTGGAAAACGAACCCACGCGAGATTTTCCGGCTTGAAATCGAACGGTTGTTTCGCCTCAGGATGTTCCCAGGTCAGACCTTTACTGGAATCAATCGCGCGCAGACGGCCGTGCAACAATGAACCATCCAGAAGTTCCAGGACTTCGCCTGCGGACCCTTCAACGGCGTTGGTCGGCGCGGTGGAATTAGTTTGTCCGCCAACCGTCAGGCAAACGAGGGAGAGGGAAAACGTTGCGACCAAACGCAGGAATTTCCGTTCGCCAGATTTGAATTTGGATTCGCGCCTCATCAATTCTTAACGTTCGTAAATCGGCAGGAACCGATAATTCAACGCCAGCGAAAGCAACGAAGCCGACGTGGCGAAGGTCGTTCCAAATTGCCCGTCCCAGTTCCCTTCGGCATTTTGCGTGCCTTTCAAAGTGGCGATATTTTTTCGGTTCCACGTTTGCCACGCCTGCGGCGAACCCTGAAAAAATGCCTGCGACGCATAATAAAGATAGTATTGCGCATAATGCTGATCGGGCGGCGTCTGTTTCAGAAATTCAAAAGCAGCTTGAAACGGCTTGGCGTTTTTTTCTTTGGCAAGCGACAGAACCAGGCAACCGATGGCTGTACGCGCTGCGTTCGGCCCGGATGGCGAGCTGTAACCGAAGCCGCCCTCGGGAGTTTGCATTTTTAGAAAATAATTAATCCCCTTATCAATCGCATCATCTGGAACAGCAACGCCCGCATTGCGCGCTGCAAACAATGCCACCATTTGCGCGCCGCTCACGGTGGTGTCGGCGTCGTTGCTTTCAGGCGCATAACGCCAGGCGTGAAAAGGATTATTTGCCTGCGATGTCAAAATTAATTGCACCGCCTTTTTGAGCGCGGGACCGAGCCGCGGATCGTCCACCACGCCATACGCTTCGGCCAAAGCGAGCGTCGCGAAACCGTGGTTGTACATCGTCTTGCCGATGTAACCGGTTTTTTCGTTTTGTTGTTTGATGATGAAATCCAGCCCGCGCCGAATGGTCTGGTTGTAGGGACCGAAATTCGGATCATCGCCGTGCGCGAGAATGCTAAGAATCGCGAACCCAACCACGCCGGGTTCGCCGCCGTAGGGCGCATCTTTCCAAGTTCCTTCAGGTGTCTGGTTGCGCACGAGATATTGGAGACCTTTGAGATAGACGCGCTCGACTTCTTTCGCCGAAATATCGGATTTCTCGATGAAAAGTTCCTGGGCGCTCGCGGTGAACATTCCGAAAATAAAAATGCAAACAACCCATCCGAGTCGGAGGCAAAACCCGATCTTTCGATGTTGGATGTTCGATGTTGAATGTTCGATGTTTCTGCAACTCATCAATTCGCCTCCTCCTCAATCGCCTTGAAATAGCTTTCCAACGTCTCACGAAACTCCGTCGGCAAACTGATGCTTCCTGCGCCGCTCGCTTTCTCCACGCGTCGATTCTCACCTGATTTTCCATCAACATCGCCATCGAAATCTCCATTCGTCCGGTCGGTCGAACCGCCAGATTTATTTCCGCCGCCCGAGGGACTCATCGTCATCGATTCACCGGGTTTCCCAGGTTGCGACATCATCTGCATCAAAAACGCCATTTGTTCCGCCGTACTTTGGCCTTCGCCTTCGCCCTCCTGCGGTTTGGGATTTTGTTTCTTCGCCTGTTCGTTAATCAGATTGATGAGGTCGGTGAGGGAATCAACCGTTTTCACCTGCGCGTCAAGCGTCCCTTTATCCGTCTGCGGTTTTTTCAAAAGCGATTCGACCTCCGTCATCGACTCGCCCGTTTGTTGATACGGATTATCCAGGGAAGGCTCGTCATTCGCTTTCGACAACGCGGCCAACACTTCTCCAAGCTGCTTTTGCGTTCCCGAAAGTGCGCCCGCCCGTTCCTCGTAATTCGCTTTGTCCCCACGCTCTTCATCAAGCAAGCGAGTTTGTTCGCGTAAAACAATTTCATTCTCGCGCAGCCGCAACAACGCCACCAATGTCTTCGTCATGTCCTTCGGCGGCTTTCCTCCTTCGCCTTCGCCGCCGCCACTGGAATCTTCTTTCGGGGGCTCTAACTTTTCCGCCCATTTCTCAAAACGCCCAGCCCACTCGCCCAGATTTTTCGTCGCTTCCATCGCAATGTTATCTTTGATCAATCCACCGACCCGCTCCATTTCTTCAACTGTTTTTGCCTCGGTGATTTCCTTGCTGACCTCGCCGTAGTTCGGTTTCTGTGTCCGCTCGAAAAAGCGGTTGATCTCCTTTTGCAACTGCGCTGATTCCGTGTGGGCCATCTCCTGTCGATTCAGCAACGCCATCCCGAGTTTCTTAAATTTTTCCGGCAATTCCTTTGGCAACAACCCGATCGTTTCCGGAACTACCTTTTGCAATTCACCGCTAATCTCCGTTTCAGTAGTTCCAACTTTCCGCAAACGCTCCGCCAGTGTCAGCGCCTGCAAATCGTCCAAATCCTTGTTCACTTTGCCCTGCATCTTTTCCAGCGCCTCCAAAACTTCCTGCTGTTTTTTCATCGCCTCGGCCAAATCTTTCTTGCGCGATTCCGCTTCAGGATTCTTTTGCGCCGATTTCAAACTCTCTCCCGCCGCTTTCATTTCCTTCTGTGCGAGGTTTTGCATCTCCTTCATGTTCTTCGCCCATTCCTGCAATGCCTGTTCCGTGAACACCGAATTCTTCAATGCTTCCTGCAACGTCTTCATTCCTTCATTCGCCATCTGTTCCAGAGCTTTTGCATTCCGTTCCTGATCTTCATTCGCCTTGCCGATGCGTTCGCCCTTTTGTTTCTCCGTGAGCTTTTCGTTTTCGGCAATGTCCCCCGTGTTCGCCATGATCTTCTCTTCAAGCCGCGCGACCTCTTCCACGCGCGCGAGCAACGATTCCAACCGCTGACGAATCAGTTCCGCGTGTTGTTCCTTGCCCAAAACATGAATGCGATGCACACGCGATTCCGCCCGTTCACGCTCAGGAAAATAATCGCCCGCAAACGCGTGAATCTCCACCGATGTATCGGTCGGAATCCGATAAATCGCCGGACTCCAGCGGAACACTTTTTCGAGTTCGTTTTTGTTTCGTGAATTCGGCTGAATCTTTACCTCCGTCGTCGCGCTGCCCGTGGGACGAAGGGGATCCACTTCAAATTCCCAATTCAAACCAAGATCGCGCACCCCGTAATCGTCCCGCGCCAGCGCTTTGATTTCCAAAACGTCCGTGTCGAGCATCGCCACATCGCTCGGCATGTCCGGCAGGTTCGGCGATGGCGGCAAATCTTTCTGCGTGCGCACCGACAACTTCCACGGAGCCGCATTGCTCAACCCCAAATTGTCCCGCCAATTGAAAGTGTATTGCAGAACCGCCGGGGTAGCACCTGCCTCCGGCGGGTGGGAATCCAAAACTCCACTCGCGAACTCATCTTTGTCCGTTTTTAACGCCTCAATCTTTCCGCCAAACAACGTTTCCGCTGACGCAAGCTCGCGACTGATTTTTCCGCGCAACGAAAAGCTGCTCCCTTCCAACACAGTTAAAACACCGTTGTTGATGATCTGATTGGTGGCGGACGCTTGCAAATATTCCGGCAACAGAATCGAAGCCGACATTTGTTTCAACGCCGGACGATACGTTGGCAGGACGGAAACTTCCCGCGTTGCGTCACCCACCTTGATTCGTAAAACGCCATCCTGAATCTGCGCAGGAACCTGAAAACGAACTTCATTTGCATTCACCTTTCCTGAAACGAAATTCTGAGTTTGAAACTTCGCGCGCGCCCGGCTGGGTTTCCAAAACGAGCGGTAAACGACTTTCGCGCGCAGACCAAAATCTTCTCCATGCGGAACGATGAGTTGATCCGGCAACCCGGCAATCTGCACAAGCGTGTAACGCGGAACCACTGCCAACGGCGCAATCCAACGATGGATAACATTTTTACCGAGCGCGGGAATCAGCAGGGACGGAATCAAAACCAGCGCCGCCAAAACAATCGTCGCGACCATCAGCCGTTTGGTAAGCCGTGTCTCGACTGCTTCGCGGAAATCGAATTGCGCCGTTTCATCGGCCACTTGATGAATGGCGGCGCGATAGAGTTCTGGGGAATAGTTCGCGTCGTGTTTGCTCTCGCTGGATAGCTCGACAATTCCGAGCAACCGATCGCCCAAACGCCGAAACTTCTTTTGAACAATCGACGACAAAGCTTTCCAGTCACGCCGAAGAAAAATCCAACGAAACGACCAGCGCACCGCCGCAAGAATGATGATGGCGATGGCGGCGACGAAAAGAGCTGCGCGCAATGCGACGGGCGTTTCAAAAAAGCGATCCGCCAGAAATAACAGCGCAAACGAGCCGAACACGCCCAGCAACCCAACACAAATCGCCGTCGCCGTTTCAACTTTCCAAAGACGTCGTTCAAGTGCAGCGAATTGCCCTTTCAAACTTTCCGGCAGCGAGATTTCGTTATGGCTCTTGTTATCCGACACGCAGCGACAAAGTAGCAGCGAAGCAAAGTTGGACAAAGTTTTGTTTCGCCGAGCGAACAACGGCTGGGTAGCACCTGCCTCCGGCGGGTGCGTTGATGTTTATTCGATGTTGAATGTTCGATGTTCAGCGTTCGATTGTTTTTTCAATTTCCAAACATCGAACATCCAACGCTGAATCAGAGAAAATTTCGCACCCGCCGGAGGCCTTGTCTTTACCCACATCTTTCCTCTGCCAGAGGTGGGTTTTGTCGCGCTGCGACAAAACAAGCCCGCGTTCAGCGGGCGATTGGAAATGGTCGCCAGCGTTCCGTTGCGCCGCTGGACGCGGCGCTACTTGTCGCAGCGCGACAAGTTCCACCTCGCGCACAAAAAACATGTGGGTAATGACAAGGCCGGAGGCAGGTGCTACCCAATCGTTATTCGCATTTTGGACGGCAGCGGACGATGATCGCAAAGCGTGGATGTAATTACCGGAGATTGATTCCACCGGGCCAAGACATTAGATTCTGACCATGAGCGCAACATTTGCCACGTTGGTCGAGAAGGTGCGAAGCTGTTCCACGGAGGAGAAGCTCGAATTGAAATCCTTGTTGGAGCGCGCCCTGATTGAAGAGCGTCGCGAAGAAATCCTTGCCGACCATCGCCGCAGTATCGCCGAAATGAAAACCCGCAAGCCGAAATTTTCCAGTTCCATCAGCGAATTGAAAAAGTCACTCGCCGAAAAATGACGCCGGTCTTTTTCAGTTCAACTTTCAAACGGGCTTTCAAGAAACGGATTGCTGGGCAGAAAGATTTGGAAGAAAAATTCTGGAAGCGCGTGCAAATTTTCACAGCAGATCCGTTCGATCCACGCTTACGAACACACAAACTTTCTGGCAGATTGTCGGAACTCTGGAGTTTTTCCATCGCCTACGATTTGCGCGTCATATTTTATTTTCTGCCGCAGAACCGGGCGATGTTTGAAAACATCGGAAGCCACGACGAAGTTTATTGAGATATAT
>JBBQAX010000104.1:0-12997 GCA_038316905.1 Verrucomicrobiota bacterium
TCGAAACTGAATGAGGGCCTTGCTGGAGTCATGGCCGCGAGAGAAGGTTTCCTGCCGTGGAAAAATGAGTCAGGCGAGATCATTGGCTGGAAATTACCTTCGCTAACTTCGGCAACCGGATCTGTCCTCATCGTTCACGGCAACGCCGGTTCTGCAGTTGACCGCGGTTATTTTGCTAAACCCATTCAGGCCGCCTCAGCGGTCGATGTGTTCATTTTAGAATATCCCGGATATGGCGCTCGCAGTGGTTCGCCGAGTTTAAAATCATTTCTGGCAGCGGCAGACGATGCTTTCCTTCTGCTCGATCGAAGCAAGCCTATCTACATCGTCAGCGAATCGATTGGCACCGGTGTTGCGGCGCACCTGGCAAAAAAATCCAGTAGAGACGTAAAGGGATTGGTTTTGTTTGCCCCTTACACCAATTTCAAAACGCTTGCTCAACAAAAAATGCCCTTCCTTCCCGTGTCACTGATTTTGTTGGATCGCTATGATCCAGAAGAGTGGCTGAAAAGTTATTCTGGACCGGTGAAGTTCATCGTGGCGGAGAACGATGAAATCATTCCTGCAAAACTTGGACGCCAACTCCACGACGGATACAGCGGGCCGAAGATTCTGGAAATCATTCCCGGCGCGCGTCACAACGATGTCGCGGGGCAATCCGTGGAGTGGTGGCAATCCGTTTTCTCATTCTGGCAAACAAATGCGAGGTAAAATCGGCACGCACACTAGTGCTGAATAAAATAGCTTAGATTCTCCAACTCAATCGCGAGATTCACATTGTTGACGGTCACATCCTCCGGCACGTCGAGTACGATGGGCGAGAAATTCAAAATTCCCGTAATGCCCAATCCCACCAGCGTGTTCGCGACTTCCTGGGCTTCGGTCGCGGGTACGGTAATGATCGCCATTTTTACACCGCGCTTACTTTTCGCGACGGTTTCTGAAAGCTTTTCCATGGAGTAAACGGGTTGCGTGACGGTTTTGTTCAAAGTGTTGTTTGGCTTCAGGTCGAACGCAGCAATCACTTCAAAACCTTCCTGACCGAAGCCGCGATAGGAAAGCAGCGCGCGTCCAAGATTTCCCACGCCGATCAAAACAACTGGTTGCAAACTGTTTGTGCCGAGCAAATCGGAAATCATCGTTGCGAGTTGCTCGACGTCGTAACCGAGACCGCGTGTGCCGAATTGTCCGAAGTAAGTCAGGTCTTTGCGAAGCTGAGTCGATTTTACACCAGCGGCTTTCGCCAGCGCTTCACTGGAAACGGTGCGAATGCTGTTTGTTTTCAAACGTTGCAAACAACGAAGGTAAACCGAGAGGCGATAAACAGCTTTGCGTGGAATTTCCTGGCGGGTGGTTTTTTTCAAGCGTGACGAGATTAGGGTTAAGTTATTATTGAATCAAGCAACCGTAGGAGACGACGTGAGGAGGCTCTGACTTTTTCCGTTTTGTGGGCCAAATAAGTAATCCTCCTCACTTCGGCACCTACAAATCAATCCACGAACATAAACTCATTCGAGAGTAGCAACACCTGCGCATATTTTTCCCACGCATTGAGCGACTTCACCGGTTTCGGCGGTCCGTCAAAATCATTTTGCGCGTTCCAATTATTTTTCTTTGGCGCGACGGTTCCGTATTCCACCTTCACAACTTTGATCACCGACGACCAATGAAACGTGTCGTGGCCAGAGCCAGAGCGCATGTCCGCCAGAAAATCAATTGTGTCGCCCGGTTTGACTTCGCACTCCGCAACCCTCGTCTCAACCTTTCCACCATGCGCAATCCATTTTCCGAGTTCTCCCTTGCGACTGGAAATAATTTTGCCCAACACGCCGTCGTTCGCATTGGTGAGATGCAGCAACGTTCCTTCAATTTGCACCACGCCGTGGAATGGCGAAGTCCAGCGACGAATCGCCGACTGTCCGGTGCTATTTCCGGGATGGCCACCGATAGGATTCAACATCACGTAACCAAAATTTGTATCAGGAAATTTTTCTGACACTTGCCATTGATTGTTCGTAAAGAAAGTTAACGGCGAAAACTTTACTGTTTTTTTTGCCTCGTCAAATTCGCCAAAACCATACTGCCAGGTTGGAATCGTCGCGCTGTTGGAAGAAATTGTTGCCTGGGTTTTCAGGAATGCATTGGCCGCTTTCAACTCATCCTTGATGGGATCGCGTTGAAAAATGCGTTCATACAGAAAATCAACGCGCGCGTCGTCATTGGAGAATTTTTGAAAATTCGTATTCGCAGTGAGGCTCTTTGCCTGCTGGACGACAAATCCGCTGTTGAGCAAAAACAAGGATTGCTGCGGCACGGTTGTGAAAAAACGTTGCGGACTGCTTGTGTCAGGATTCGCAAAATCAAACGTGCGGAAAATTCCCGGCAGATTCTGGCGATCAATATGTCCGTAAATCGTTCGGCGCGGTGCGGGCGATTCACTCGCGATATCCACGGCTTGCCCGCCCATTTTCAAATCCAGATTGCCGGAAACCATAAGCAGCGAATCGCGCAACCCCTCGAAACCCAACCGTTGCCGATTCATTTTCCAGAGCAATCTGTTTTCAGGATCAACCAACGCGGCGCGCGAATTTTCATCGCTGCTCTGCTGATAAACACTCGACAGCATAATTTGCCGATGAAGTTTTTTTAGCGACCAACCGTTCTCCATGAAATTCCACGCCAGATAATCGAGCAGTTCAGGATGCGACGGCGGATCGGAACGAAGTCCAAAATCGCTCGGCGTTGTGACCAATCCTTTTCCGAAATGATGCAGCCAAACGCGATTGACCATCACGCGTGCGGTGAGCGGATTTGTTTTGTTGGCGATGGCTTGCGCAAGTTCCAGTCGGCCACTCCCATTTTTGAACGGCTCCGGTTTTCCTCCACTGAGAACCGAAAGAAATTGCCGTGGAACTTCTGCGCCGCGATTTCCCGGATTGCCCCGAATAAAAACCTGCACATTGATCGGCGTGGCATTGTCGGCCAACGACATCGCACCCGGCGGCGCACCCGGATGTGTCGCGTCCAATTCGTCGGATTCACGTTGCAACGCGCGCAGTCGCTGGGCAGCGGGAACGTCGAAAAGATTTTCCACGCTGTCCAAACTCGGCGGCGCATCGGCTGCGTACAAAATTTGTCGAAGCGCTTCCTGATTCGCGTCGGGCAAAGCCGTTAAAGCAGGTGCATTTGTCAGCTTGGCCTGAGCCGCGAGCGCATCCCGCCAAAGTTTTTCAATGTCGGTAAATATTTTTCCGTAACGCTCCGAAACTTCCTTGATCGACGCAGGCGCATTCGTGAATGTGCCGGCAACGATTGGGTTGATGAAGTTTTGCGCCGGAATTTTCTCAACAATGATTTTTGCGTTGGAGACGAAATTTGTTTCAGGAAGCGCGGCGAAAGAAAACCACGGCGCGAAAATTGGGTTCGTTGCGTTGCTCCAAGTGGACAGACTGTTGATCCATCGTTGCGCCACACCGGGATCAAGTTTTCTCTCTCGCGCGAGATTTTCAGATTTGGATTTGTCGTTGAGCGGCGCGGATTCCAGGGCGGCCAAGAGATATTCACCCGCGCGCGTGCGAAACTCGGAATAAATTTCCGCAGATTTCTCAACGCGAAAAGCCTTCACCGCTTCTTCGCGTTTGGTTTTGGCCTCAAGATACTGTTCGTGTTCCTTTTCGGGAGCAGAAGTTCCCAGCAACGGTTTGTCTTTCGGCTCATTTGAACTCGCAAACACGCCGTAGAGCGAATAATAATCCTTCGTCGAAATCGGGTCATACTTGTGATCGTGACAACGCGCGCAAGCCACCGTCAAACCCATCGTGCCGCGCGTCACCACATCGATTCGGTCGTCGGCAATGTCGTGGATGTTTCCCAAAAAAAATCGGTTCAACGTCAGAAATCCCATCGCAGCCAGCGGACGTTTGTCATCGCCAAGCTCCAGTTTGTCCGCGGCGATTTGTTGCGTTAAAAATTTGTCGTAAGGCAAATCTTCATTGAAAGCGCGAATCACGTAATCGCGATAAGTGTAAGAATATGGAAAGCGTCGTTCGCCTTCGAAAACATAACCGCGCGTGTCCGCGTAACGCGCGACATCGAGCCAATGTCGCCCCCAACGTTCGCCGTATCTCGGCGACGCGAGCAAGCGATCAATCACTTTAGCGAACGCATCGGATGATTTGTCTTTGAGAAAATTTTCAACTTCCGTCTGCGTCGGCGGCAAGCCGGTCAGATCAAAAGTGGCGCGGCGAATGAGCGTGCGTTTGTCCGCTTGAGGCGAAGGCTTGATCTTCTTCTCGTCCAACTTCGCTAAAATAAAATTATCGATGGGAGTTTTCGGCCACGATTTATTTTTCACTTTCGGAACCAGCGAATTTTTCACTGGCTGAAACGCCCAATGATTTTTGGCGACGTCGGCCGGACTTTGAACATTGGACTTTAAACTTTGAACCCTGGGGTCGAGCGCGCCCATTTTCACCCACGCTTCCAGATCGGCGATTTGTTCCGAGGAAAGTTTTTTTCCTTTTGGCGGCATCTGCAAATTTTCATCTGCGTAACGAACCGCTTTGATGAGAAGGCTTGTTTCAGGATTTCCGGGGACAATGGCCGGGCCGGTGTCGCCACCTTTGAGAAGGCCATCTTTTGAATCAAGCAACAAACCGCCTTTAACTTTTTCGCTGTCGGCGCTGTGGCATTTGTAACAATTGTCGATGAGCAGCGGGCGGATTTTGCTCTCGAAGAATTCAAGTCCAGCAGCTTCGGGCGTAGAAGCAATCGCCGTGAAAAAATTCCCTGCCAAAAAAATGGCTCCGGCCAAAGCAAAGAGAATTTTGTTGTCAGTTTTTTTCACGCGAGATTTGGACGAAAAAATATGGCGTCAATTCATTGGAAAACAAAATGAAATTCTCATAGCCGCGCTCGGAGCGCCGGTTTCTAAACCGGCTTGGTTGGTGATAGCGACTGTTTGCAAATCGGCACAGTGGAATGAATAGAGCGCAAAGCCGACTGGAAAGTCGGCGCTCCGTTTGGTCAGTGCAACGCAGCTATAAGTTTAGTATCGCCCGCGCGGCTCGCTCGCTTGCACCCGCATTGCCAAGCGACTGAACCACGTTCGCCAGTTTGCTTTTGATTTCTGCCCGTCGTGCCGAGTTGTTCAGCAGTTCGATGGCTTCGCGGGAAATATTTTCCGGCGTCGCTTCGTCCTGGATGAATTCGGGAAAAACCACTTCGTTCTCCAGCAGATTTGGCATCGCGAGAAATTTCACCTGAACAATGCGTTTGCCGATTTGGTAGGTGCTCCACGACGTTTTGTAGATGGCAATCGTCGGCACGCCGAAATAAGCACATTCAAGAGTGACCGTTCCAGTCGAAGCAATCGCCAGCGTTGCCAGAGAAAGCGCTTCCGCCAGCCCACCGATCTGGATTTCGAGATTCGGCAGGAGCGCGGACATCCTGTCCGCGAGTTGCTTCAAATTTGTATCCGGCAAAATCATTTTAAAACGCACGTCGTGTTTCGCCGAAATTTCTTTCGCCGCATCCAGCATCACGGGCAAATGACGTTTCAATTCTCCCACACGGCTGCCGGGCAGGAGAAGAATTTGCGATTGACGATTTACGATTGATGTGTCGCCGCCAGATTCGCGCGTCAATCGTAAATCGTCATTCGTAAATCCCGCATGT
Organism: Verrucomicrobiota bacterium; assembly: GCA_038316905.1. Taxonomy (GTDB): domain Bacteria; phylum Verrucomicrobiota; class Verrucomicrobiia; order Limisphaerales; family CANJXF01; genus CANJXF01. The sequence continues at coordinate 5,677 of JBBQAX010000104.1, forward strand.
CGATCCACAATTGGATGGCCGACAAATTCCACGCGCAGATTCGGAACGCGCTTCGCATACCAATCTTTTTCAAATGGAAAAATGCAGAGGAGCAAATCAATATCGCGCGCCATTTTTTCGGCACGGCTCGGACGCGATGCCCAAACCTGTGGCGAAACGAACTGGACGATTTTCGGATTCCAATCACCGGCAGAACTTTGGTTCTTGCGAATGAATTCTCTGACCGCGTGAGCAAAACGTCGATTGAAGCCGGAGAAATCCACGCAAACTATCACATCAGGTTTGCGCTCGCTGGCGAGTTGCAGCAGTTGATGAAAAATCTTTTTGAAATGCGAATAGCTCTTGAGCGCTTCGATCAGTCCGATGACCGAATGCGCGGTCATATCAATCGCAAGATCAACGCCCGCTTCCGCCATTTTGGGTCCGCCCGCGCCGAAGAATTTTAGCGAAGTTGGAGAAGCTGCGCCCAACGCCTTGACCAATTCCGCCGCCAGCATGTCGCCACTGGTTTCTCCCGCGATGAGCATGAATGTTTTTGGCTTCATTTATCCTCGGCTATCAGTTGGGAATACAGTTCGCGGCTCAAACGGAAACGATATTCCTGCATGAGGCGATCAAGCAGCGGTTTGATTTTGTAAATCTGTCCCGAGGTGCGAGCCTGAACAAGAATTCCAGCCGTGCCGATAATTTGTAGGCCGAGAGAGAGGGCGGCAGCGCGACCATCTGCTTCATCTAGCAGCACAATCGCCGGTTTAAATTCGCACGCTAAAGCAATGGCTTCAGCTTCACCGAGATCTAAATCTGCGCGCAATTGGTTTAAAACCGGACTGGGCTTTGGCTCTTGGATGATCAGCCAACCGGATTTTTCCGCCGAATCCGCAGCCGTTGTGCCGGGCAAATTTGGTTTCGCATGAAGTTCGCGCCAGACTGCAGGCGGAATAAAAACTTTTCCAAATTGGACGGGAAGAAGCGCTGTTTGTCCAACAGCGGCGAGGTAATTGATGACCGAAGTGTCACTTACGACTGCGGCCATAGGCGAGGTCTTCTTCGAGTTCCTTCTGGCCGTAGTGCATCGGGATGCCGCGTTCCGCCAGCACATCATTCATGTCAAAACGATCCAAGCCCGCCAACTCAGCCGCTTTGCCGAGACTCAATGCGTTTTGTACGTAGAGCGCCACGGCCAATTCCAGCTTGAGCCGCTTCTCCGCCTCGGCGGGCGAAACGTGCAGCGCTTCGTGGATGTTATTTGGAATGTCGAGCGTGATGCTCATGGCTATTCATTACACCGGAGGGGGAAATTGGTAAAGGGTGCAACTTCAACTGGCGAGATATGAAAACGCGGCGTTCAAAGTCTTTGAATCAACTGGTTCAACGGACGACATTTTCCTCCCCGATGAATCATTGCATGGCAATTTGCGCAAACGATTGCCAAATCTTCGAGTGGCGTCGCTGATGGAACAGTTCTGTCGCATAATGGTTTCAAATGATGGACGTGTGCGAAATCGCGACCAATCTCGCCGTAATATTTTAAAAAATCAAAACCACAACCGGGAACTTCACAGACTAATCTTCCACCATCTTTTTGTCGGGATTGTTGCAACTTTGCGTTTCTCAACCACTGTTCTCTCTTTCGATGGCGGATTAAAAATACTTTTTCTTCCCCTTCATAAGCTTCGATCTCGTCATCGGCAAAAACACTTCCAAGACTCGATTTTCCAGCGTGTTTGCCCCAGATGGTTTCCAGTTCATCTGCAACTTCTTGTCGAATCGAAACACCCGAGGACTGAGATGACCAATGCATCGGTGCAAGCTTGCCAATTTCTAAAATCGAAAATGGAAGCGGCAGATCAATCTTTGGATTAAGCAATCGTTCCCACTCGCAATCAGCGAAATACATTATTTCGCCCTGAGCAGCTTTATCTTCGTCCCAATGAGGACCCGGTTCAGGGGCAGACGTAACCCAACCGGATGCAATTATTCCTTTGGGTTCTTCACTGCCTAGTTTGATCAAAAAAGCGCGGTCGTCTTTTCTGATCTTTTTTATATTTGCTGAACAACTCCACTGTTCCTGAATGTGTTTACCGGCCGCGTTTTCATTCGCTCTGAGAGCTAAGTCTTGCCACGGCCAACGTTTCGGATTCCAAACGAAAAGATACGTGTTCATTTATATTCTCGGCGTCTCTGCCTCTCTGCGGTTCATTTGCTCTGCTGAACCTTAACCGCCGGGTGGAACTGGCACGGAAAGATTGCGGCAAATGGAACGCGCCAGAAATTTCTTGATCTCATTGTGCCGGGGAATCGCTTCCTTCCGGCCTGTTTTAGGGTTGCTCCAAATGGAATGGTTACCGCCTTCACGAGTTAGGACGCAGCCGTGTTCCTGAAGATGACCGAGCAACGCCCGGCGTTTCATGCCAGCAAAAGTTCTTCAGTTTCTGCTTTCGGATCGAGACGGAAAACTTCCTCCCGTTCGGTTTCCAAAATGAGCGGAATGGCTTCGCGCAGATTCGCAAGACATTCTTCCTTCGTTTCGCCTTGCCCATTCGCGCCGGGAACCTCGAGACAAGTCGCCCAGAAACCACCTTCATCCGGTTCGCCACGGTGAATGATCGCTGTGAACTTTTTCATGGGAATAATTGTAATCGTTCCGCTGGGAGAAGGGAAAATTTTTATTTTCCGTTCGATGCCTGAATCTGCCTTGTAATTTCAAACGCCAGATCCAGCGCGTGTTTGGCGGATTCGCCGCTGACTTTGGGCGTTTGTTGCGCTTGCACGCATTCGACGAAATGTTGCAGTTCCAGTTTCAGCGGCTCGTCTTTTTCAATCGGCACTGGCTCGCGCACGATTCGTTTGCCGCCGAATTCGCTGACGATGGTGGAGTCTTTGCCGACGCCGAGTTTCGCCGCCAAAACTTTTTTCAGGATGGAGCTTTCCTCTTCGCCGTCGCGGGCGATGCGATAGATGAAACCTTCCTGCGCGCGGTAATCGAGGGAAACGTAGCTGGTCATTTCGCCGCCGCTGAACACGCGGATTTTTCGCATCTTTTCAGGGCTAACGCGGCTCGCAGTGAGATTGGCCACGCAACCGTTGGCGAAACGGATCCGCGCATTGGCAATGTCTTCGGATTTGCTGAGAACAGGAATACCAACCGCATCGACACTGGTGACGGGTGATTTCACGAACGCGAGCACGACATCCAAATCATGAATCATCAAATCCAGCACGACGCCGATGTCGGTCGAGCGGGCAGGGTAGGGCGAGAGGCGATGCGTTTCGATGAAGCGCGGTTCGGTCGCGACGGTTTCGAGATATTTGAAAACTGGATTGAAGCGTTCGATATGTCCGACTTGCAGGATGCATTTATTTTGCTGAGCGATTTGAATAAGTTCGGCGGCTTGCGCGGAATCATCGGTCATCGGTTTTTCGACGAGGAGATGTTTGCGTTGTTGGAGCAGAATTTTTGCGAGGTCAAAATGCGTGGTTGTTGGCGTGACGATGTTGAGCGCGTCGCTGGCAGCAGCGGCTTCTTCAATGGAATTGAAAGCGCGCACGGAAAATTTATCGGCAAATTTCCGCGCGCTTTCAGCAACGACATCGTAAACGCCGACGAACTCGACCTTCTTTGCGGCAGCCAGTTCAGCGTAAACGCGGGCGTGTTCTTTTCCGAGCGAACCGGTTCCGAGAACCGCAACTTTCAAGAGCGATGACATGGCATAGTTATGGAGTTCAACGTTTGAAGTTCAAAGTTCAAAGTTGGACACGCGGGTAGCATCTCCCTCCGGCGGGTGCGATGATTTTTCAATTCGATGTTCAGTGTTCAATGTTGGGTGTTCGATGTTTCACAATTCAAAACTCTGAACACTGAACACTGAAAATCCAAATTAAGAATCCGCACCCGCCGGAGGCAGGTGCTACCCGGAATCGCGCTTGAACCAGCAACTCATTCGCCTAGATTCGCTGCGTGGAAATTTTCAGTTACATCGTCACTGCGCTTGCCGCGTATTTGCTAGGCTCGGTTCCAACCGGCTATCTCGTGGCAAAGGCGAAAGGAATTGATATTCGCAGCGTCGGCAGCGGCAATATCGGCGCGACAAATGTATTTCGTATTCTTGGCAAAGGGGCAGGAATTTTCGTTTTGCTGACGGACGCGGCGAAAGGCTTTTTCGCGTGTTGGCTCATCCCAAGCCTGGTTTTCCAAGTTGTAGGATTGCCGCCGAACTCTGGAACACCTGACTTGTATTTAAGGATTTTTGAGCTGCATTCCGTCGTGGCTGGCGTCGCCGCGATTCTCGGCCACAACTACACCTGCTGGCTGCGCTTCAAAGGCGGAAAGGGAATTGCCACCAGCGCAGGCGTCTTGCTCGCGCTCGCGCCTTGGGCTTTTTTGATCGTGCTGGGAATATTCATCATCGTCGTATTTGTCTCGCGATTCATTTCCCTTGCATCAATTGTTGCCGCCTTTTGCTTGCCGTTTACGGTTTGGTTTTTGAAAGGCAGTCTCGTGATGACCAGCGTGATGGCTGCGCTCGGCGCTCTCGCCATTTATAAGCACAAGGCAAACATCGGGCGGTTGCTCAACGGCACGGAGAATCGTTTCGGCAAAAAGAAAGCTGACGCAATAAAATGAAAGTCACCGTCATTGGAGCGGGTGCCTGGGGAACCGCGCTCGCCAATCTGCTCTGCGATAATCAGCACGAGGTCACCCTTTGGGGCCACGATAAGTTGGGGCTGGAGGCGGTCCAGGAAACACGGCGCAACAAAACTCATCTGCCAGGCATCGAACTGTCGCCGGAATTAAAGTTTGAAGGCGACCTGTCCGAAGCCATTGCGCACGCCGAATGCGCGGTCATCGCTGTTCCTTCCAAGTTCTTTCGCGAAGTCATAAGTCAGTTCCCGCAATTTAGTGGAGTCGCTGTCAGTGTCACAAAAGGGATTGAATACGAGACGGGCCTGACCATGTCCGCCGTCTTGAAAACTGTGATGCCACATGCGTCGCTCTCCGCGCTCTCCGGTCCAACGCTCGCGCTCGAAGTGGCCAGAAATATTCCTGCCGCCATTGTTGCGGCGAGCCACGACGTCGAGGTTGCGCAAACCGTGCAGAACCTTTTTCTCCGTCCCACTTTTCGCGTTTACACGAGCCTTGATTTGCCCGGCGTAGAATTAGGCGGCGCATTGAAGAATGTCATCGCGATTGCGGCCGGCATGTCGGATGGCATTGGCTTCGGCGACAACACCAAAGCGACTTTGATCACGCGGGCGATTGTGGAAATGCGTCGGCTTGGGGTGGCGTGCGGGGCGAAGGCTGAAACGTTTTCAGGTCTCAGCGGATTGGGAGATTTAACCGTCACCTGTTTTTCGGAACTAAGTCGCAATCGTGGATTTGGCGAACGGCTCGGGCGCGGTGAATCTGTGGAAAAAATTCTGGCGACGACATCAAGTGTTGCCGAAGGTTATCCGACGGCGCGCTCGGCCTTCCACCTCGCGAAGAAACTAAACATCGAAACGCCGATCATTGATGAAGTCTATGCGATGCTTTACGAAGGAAAACACATCGGCGAAGCGGTGCGCGATTTAATGAATCGTGATGCGAAGCCGGAGGATTGATTTAGAAGAGAAATTATTTGGAAGGCGTCTCCCGAGTTATCGAAGTTTTGATAACTACTTTGATGAATTTCCCATCGGAAGAAACTGTGGGTAATACATCCACGGCAGGTCCCAAAACGTAGGTCTCATTGTTGATGGTCTTTTCCTGAAGCACGCTCACCTGCGCCTGCCGACCAGTCAAAGTGGTCACACGAGGTGCTGAAAGAGTATCTGTCCCGGCGCTGTTCGTTAGACCTTTGAAGAGCAATTTTGCCTGATCGTCGTTAAAAATAAGCTGCGCTGAATTGTCGCTGGACACATCTTGCAGCCCTAGCTCTTGCAAAAATTCGTCAGGCACTTCAACAAATCGCGCCTGAATATTGACCTGTGCCGCAGCCCCCTTTTCCTTTGCTTGTTCGGCGCTCATGTCATTGCCGACCTCATCAATGAGGTTCGGTTCCAACAAGAGGAAAGTGCGCTTGCCTTCTGTCATGGTCCAGCCGCCTGTCACAAGCGTTTGTCGAGGAGCAAGGTCAGCTTCAACATTGGCTGTAAATATCTCCACGGGAGAATTGTTGGTGGGCGCAACAGATGGTTCAGGACTTTTTGACGTTGTCGGCTGTGTCTTGAGTTGCTGTCGCAGGCGCGAGACTTCTCCTCTCAAACGCAGCAATTCAGAATGCTCTTTGCGCAATCGGGCAAGTTCATCGGAGTCGGTTCCGCTGGCAGAAAGCCGCGCGTTTTCCGCGCGCAATTGATCCATTTCCGAGGAGGTTTGGCGAAGGTCGAAAAGGTTCTTTTGCAAACCGTCTATTTTGGTGTTCTGCCAAAAAACGATCGCGAGTGCGACACACAGAAGGACGAGCAACAGACGGCGAATTGTTTTCATGATTGCAACGCGGCTTTGATCAGCTTCATCAAATCCGAATAATCATCAACGGCTGTAAATTGCGAGAACTGCTTCTTGATATTCTCCGGTGCATGGAAAAGAAAACCGGCATTCGCCTCGATCAACATCGCGGTGTCATTGAACGAATCTCCAGCGGAAATAACGTTGTAATTGAGCAACTTCAGCGAGGCGACCGCTTTTTGTTTTTGCTCCGGCGTGCGGATTTTGTAATCGACGATGCGATCATTTTCGATGACGAGCTTGTGACAAAGCAAACAAGGCCAACCGAGTTGTTTCATCAACGGCTTAGCGAATTCCTCAAACGTGTCTGATAAAATAATCACCTGCGTGATGGAGCGAAGTTCGTCGAGAAATGCTTTCCCGCCTTCCATCGGTCGCAGCGTGCCGATGACTTCCTGAATGTCCGAAAGTTTCAGATTATTTTCGGCGAGAATTTTGAGACGGCCCTTCATCAGCACGTCGTAATCCGGTTCATCGCGCGTGGTGCGGCGTAACTCTGCAATGCCGGTTTTCTCGGCGACGGCGATCCAGATTTCAGGAACTAACACGCCTTCCAAATCTAAAGTGACAATTGATTGTTTCACGGGCGCGGAGTCTTTCAGGAAAATTTTTGAGTGTCGAGTGAATCGGTTGGGACACGAAGCTGGAAGCTTCAGTAACTGGCAGGCAAGGATGCCTGCGCTACAAACGCAGCGCGCACCGTAGCGCAGGCATCCTTGCCTGCCAGTTGCGGCGGCTTCCAGACGCCAGTTAAAACACTTGAAGCAAAATCCGATTGCCGCATTCTTTTTTCATGTCTCCGGACGAATCCAATAACTCACCATCGCCGCT